>NZ_JAVRBS010000060.1:0-6671 GCF_034531155.1 Nostoc sp. ChiVER01
GAAACCACTCAAAAATCAACTTTTCTCTTCTTTACAGACTTTACCCGATCGCATCCAAGAAATATTTGACCAACTTACACTTGAGCAGGTAATATCTATCTCTTCTTATAACTTTATTTTAGAAGCTCTTTTCTATGCAGCTTCATATTAAATTGGTATTAGTGGAGAATCAACCTATTAAACTGCAACGACGTGGGTTTACCCTTGCTCCCGATGGTGGAGTTCCGATGGTGATGGTTGGAAAACGAGAAACACGCGCAAGTCTTAGACCGGACTTACCAAAAGCTAACTCATCCCACGGTTTTTCATGAAAAGTCGTGGATTTTGAGTCATTTGTCCTTGCTTATTAGGAACGCAGATTTAATAAAGTAAAAAAACCTTACCCCCAACCCATCTTTTTACTAAAGAGAGGGAAGACTTTGACGAAGGTCAAAGGCGGGGTGAGGTTAAAAACTATATCTGAATGTTATTTCATTCACATTCCTTAGCCATTAGTAGCAAACAGAAGCCTCATCTAAATTCCTAGCTCCAGCAAGAACTACCCCCTGCCTTCTTCACTTCCGATTTGAAGAGTTAATTTAACCTGAATTTCGGGAATTATTATAAGAACCACCAAAATTTATTATAAAACAACATTCAGCCAAGTAATAATGCTTAAATTAATTGCTCGTATCCCGGATTATAGTATTGCAAGTTTAATTTATGAAGCTACTGCCACAGTAATTTATCGAGCATACTCCAAGGCTAACGAGCGTTCAGTTGTTATCAAACTGCTCAAGGCAGAATATCCTACTGTCAAAGAGATTGCTCAGATTAAGCACGAATACGAAATTATCCAAAACCTGAACATTGTAGGTGTGAGCAAACCCTATGAATTAATCAGTTATGACAACGGTTACAGTAATGGTCTAGCAATGGTTTTAGAAGATTTTGGTGGAGAATCTTTAAAAGCTCAGATATCTAATACAGGCTTTCAACTTAGGAAATTTCTTAACATTGCCGGTCAAATTACTGAAACTTTAGGAGAGTTACATACCCACCACATTATTCATAAGGATCTTCAGCCGGAAAACATTCTTTATAACCCGAATACCGAAAAAATAAAATTGATTGACTTCAGCATCGCTTCGCTGCTGTCAAAAGAAAGCCCAGAAATCAGTAGCCTCAACCTCTTAGAAGGAACGCTGGCTTATATGTCGCCAGAACAAACTGGACGCATCAATCGAACCTTAGATTATCGGACAGATTTTTATTCATTAGGTGTCATTTTCTATGAATTGCTCACGGGTCGGCTCCCTTTCCAGAATGCCCAAGACTCAATGGAATTAGTGCATTGTCACATTGCGAAAATTCCAGTAGCTCCGCACAAGATTAATCCTAATGTACCACTGGTAATCTCTGCGATCGCTATGAAACTTCTGAGCAAAACTGCTGAAGACCGCTACCAGAGTGCTTACGGGTTAAAGGCTGACCTAGAACAAGCAGCAATACAACTGCAAACAAAAGGCAGCATTGACCTTTTTACCTTAGGCCAGCAAGATTTTTCGCATCAATTCCAAATAGCTCAAAAACTTTACGGTCGGGAGGTAGAAGTGGCGGCTTTAATGGCTGCCTTTGAAAAAGTTAGCCTTGGTTCTAGTGAAGTGGTGTTGGTAGGAGGATATTCAGGTATCGGCAAATCCTCACTAGTTAACGAAGTTCACAAACCGATTGTCCGGCAACGAGGTTACTTCATCGGTGGCAAATTTGACCAACTCAAGCGAGATATTCCTTATGCTTCTTTGATTCAAGCATTTCGAGAATTGATGCGACAACTGTTAGCTGAAAGCCAAGCCAGAGTTGAGGTTTGGAAAAATAAATTACTACAAGCATTGGGAGTTAATGGTCAAGTTATTATTGATGTCATCCCGGAAGTAGAACTAATTATTGGGCAGCAAGCACCTGTACCACAGTTGGGTGTTGCTGAGTCTCAAAACCGTTTTAATCGGGTGTTTAAGCAATTTATCCATGCCTTTACTGCTGCTGAACATCCCTTAGTACTGTTTTTAGATGACCTTCAATGGGCAGATGCTGCCTCTGTGAAGTTGGTCGAAAATTTAATGACTGACTCAGAAAGTCGGTATCTATTGCTAATTGGGGCTTACCGAGATAACGAAGTTAGTCCCACCCATCCACTGATGCTAATGTTAGAGACAATTCGAGCATCTGGGGCTACTGTTGAAGAATTGTTTTTGAAGCCATTAGCAACACCTCATATTACTCAACTAGTTATTGATACGTTCAATTGCGAATCATTTCAGGCCGAACTTTTAGCTGATTTGCTATTTCAAAAAACTCAAGGTAATCCCTTTTTCTTGACTCAGTTACTAAAAGTACTACATCAAGATAATCTCTTAACATTTGATTATCGTTTAGGTTTATGGCAGTGGGAACTCAACAAAATTCAGGAACAAGCCATTACCGATAATGTAGTCGATTTAATGGTGAATAAAATTCAGAGATTGTCAGAACCAACGCAGCAAGTTTTACAATTAGCTGCTTGTGTTGGAAACCGTTTTAATTTAGAAATTCTAGCTGTAGTCAACGAAAAATCTACATCAGCCACAGCAATTGATTTATGGGAAGCTTTACGAGCCGGATTAATTCTTCCTTTGAGCGATACTTACAAAATTCCTCAGTTGTTGAATCAGTCGGAATTGGCAATATACTGCAATACTGCTGTAAAAGTTGACTATAAGTTTTTGCACGATCGCGTTCAGCAAGCTGCCTATTCTTTAATTCCAATCGATCAGCAAAAACAAGTACACCTAAAGGTAGGTAAATTACTATTACATAATACTGAAAAATCTCAGTTGGAAGAACATCTTTTTGATATTGTCAACCATCTCAATGCTGGTAGTTCATTGATTGTGGAACCAGCAGAAAGATATGAACTGGCAGAATTAAATCTGAAAGCAGGTCAGCGAGCAAAATCATCTTCGGCGTTTGTAACTGCACTCAAATTGCTGAAAACAGGAATGAGTTATCTACCTGAAAATAGCTGGCAAGATAATTATTTACTCACCTTAACATTATATTTGCAAGTTGGAGAAGCAAAATTTTTAAATGGTAAGTATGAGAAAGCTTTGCTGATTTTCGAGCAGACTTTCAGCCAAGTTAAAACTACTCTTGATATGTGTCGGGTGAATGAATATCGAATTATGTGTTATCGGATGGAGAATGATTTAAACTCCGCATATAAAATTGGGCTAAATACTTTAGAGCTTTTAGGCTTGGAGTTTACAGCTTATCCCGATGATGCATATCTGTTAGAAAAACTTAATTATACCAAAAAAGTTATTGGCGATCGCTCAACTTTTAGTCTCGCAGAACTACCGCCAATGCAAGACGAAGAGAAGTTAATGGCTCAACGTATCTTAAAAGAAGTCTGGCCTATTGCCTACTTTTTAGGATCTAAAGCGTTGCATATCACATCGATGAATATAACTCAACTTTCAGTTCAGTATGGCAACTCACCAATTTCGGTATTTGGCTATATGCTTTATGCTTTTAATTTGGTGTTTCAATATGGTGAAGTTGATTCAGGTTATGAGTTTGGCGAACTATCCTTGCATTTACATGAAGTTTTAAGAACGAAGGAATTAGAAGCAAATATTTTAAATATGTGGGGCGGTTTAGTTTGTCACTATAAAGACCATATTAGCGAAAGCAAACCTTATTTATTGAAGGGATTTAATAGTGGTTTAGAAACAGGTTCTTATCAATGGTCTGGTTATTGTTCAGTTAATTTTTTATGGCAATCACTATTTGGAAATGAATCTTTAGAAAAAACCGCAGAAATAGCCGAAGATTTTATTCCTAGCCTCCGCAAGATTGACAAAAATATGTTGAACTACCATCTGCTGGCTATGGAAGCGATCGCTAACCTGACTAAGCCAACAGATAAGATTGATCGACTTGTGGGAACTTGGGCTGATGAAGGGCAAGTGCTAGAGTTTGCGTTGGCATCTTCAGATATGTTGAGTGCATTTGTAGTTTATATCTATAAACTTGCGCTCTGTAACTGGTATGGAGAATTTATCAAAGCTGTTGAGTATGCAGACAATGCAGAAAAATATGTAGGGGGAGCGCGAGGAATTTTTATTAATCCTGTTTTCTATTTTCATCAAAGTATTGCCTTAGCAGGGGCTTATGCGGAGGCAGATACAGAAACTCAAGCAATTTATCTGGATAAATTAAATGTCAACTTAGAAAAATTCCAACAATGGGCAATGCACTGTCCAACCAATTATCAACACAAGTTTTTGCTGATTCAAGCTGAAATTGCTCGGATTCACCAACAAGATTATCAGGCAATGGAGCTGTATGATAAGGCGATCGCTTCTGCTGCCGAAAACGGTTATTTACAAAATGAAGCCTTAGCAAACGAACTGGCATTTCGATTTTACTTAGCCAAGGATAGGAAAAACTTTGCCAAAATTTATTTAAAAGAAGCCCGCTATGGCTATTTAAAGTGGCAAGCTACGAGTAAAGTTCGGCAACTGGACGAACAATATTCCCAAATTTTTAGAGATACAGTCGAGCGCCGTAAGGCTACAAAGCAGATTCAAGATATTTCTGAAGCTAAAACCCAAACTCTAGATATTAGCACGGCGATTAAAGCATCCCAGGCACTCTCAAGCGAGATGGAGCTAAATCCTCTGCTGGAGAAGATGATGACGATCGCGATCGAGAATGCTGGGGCCCAAATGGGTTATCTACTTGTAAAACGAGAGAACCAGTGGATAATTGAAGCCGAAGGAAGCATTGATCGAGATGAAGTGACAGTGCGATCGTCCAGTTTGTTTCTAGTAAAGCATAAACTACCAGTTTTGCTGATTAACTATGTTGAAAGAACAAAAGAAAATTTGGTTTTAGACGATGCTAGTCACACAGAGCGTTTTCTGAATGACTACTATATTGTTGCCAATCAACCCAAATCAATTTTGTGTTTGCCTTTCTCTCATCAGGGTAAGCTAACTGGAGTTCTTTACCTGGAAAATAACCTCACCACCGGAGTCTTTACCGCAGAGCGATTAGAGGTATTGAACTTGTTAACCTCGCAAGTTTCCATCTCCATAGAAAATGCTCGGCTCTACACAAATTTGCACATATACTCCCAGGAGTTAGAAATTTCGGAAACACAAGCGCGTGAGAAAGCAAAGCAGCTAGAACATACCCTTGATGAATTGAAGCTTACCCAGTCTCAGATGGTGCAAAGCGAAAAAATGTCTAGCTTGGGGCAGCTGGTAGCAGGCGTTGCTCACGAAATCAATAACCCAGTCAGCTTTATCTACGGCAACTTGACTTACGTTAATAATCATGTCAAAGACTTGATGAGTGTAGTAGAACTTTATCAGCAGCAAAACCAGAATTTACCGCCTAAAGTTCAGAATGAGATAGATGCGGTTGACTTAGATTTTTTGATGGAAGACTTACCTAAGCTGTTGGCTTCCATGAAAGGGGGAACCGATCGCATTCGCCAGATTGTATTATCTTTACGAAACTTTTCCCGCCTAGACGAAGCTGAAGTCAAAGCCGTTGATATCCATGAGGGCATTGATAGCACCCTAATGATTTTGCAAAATCGGCTTAAACCCGAACCAAATTCTCCGGGAATTCAGCTAATACAGGAGTACGGCAACCTGCCACCCGTAGAGTGCTACCCTGGCCAACTGAATCAGGTATTTATGAACCTGATCGCTAATTCAATTGATTCTTTGGAAGAATTTAACAAACATCGGACTTATGCCGATATTGCACGTCAGCCAAGCATCATTACAATTCGTACTACTGTTGAAGGCGATTTTGCTGTCATTCGCATTGCTGACAACGGTTCTGGTATCAGCGAAAATGTGCGGCGGCAACTCTTCACACCCTTTTTTACCACCAAACCTGTTGGTAAAGGCACTGGTTTAGGGCTATCTATTAGTTACCAGATTGTAACTAATAAGCATCGAGGACAGTTGGAGTGTGTATCCGTTCCAGGACAAGGGGCTGAATTTATGATCTCTATTCCCCTTAAAGCAACGCAGGGGGAGGCAGGGGGCAGGGAGCAGGGAGCAGGGGGAGTTATGTAGGTTCTAATTTTTTATGGTATCTGAAAAACCTCTCTTCTATTTCTCTCTTAAAAGGCTAGGGTGTAGACGCAAGGATAACCACAGCAGAGGTTTCAACTCTTTTAGTAGTTTCGTAGGGTGCATTATAGACCAATACAGTTCAGTTAAGCATCTCTCTGTGCCGCGCCAGTTGCTTCTCCCAGGGGGAGACGCTACGCGAACAAGTCGGGGAACCCGCCCAACGCACTGGCTTCTCTGCGTCTCTGTGGTAGCCTGCGGCAAGCCGCTGACGCTCCTTCTCTGCGAGACGCTACGCGAACGTCGCTACCGCTTCGCTAATGCGTCTACGTAAAAAAAATTGAATTTGACAAAGAGTTTTAGCCTTAACCCAAGCGTATTGCGTTATGGACACGTCGAAATAACAAATGCGTACCCCGAAATAACAAATGCGTACTCCGAAATAACAAATGCGTACCCCGAAATAACAAATGAGTACTCCGAAATAGCAAATGGGTACTCCGAAATAACAAATGAGTACTCCGAAATAGCAAATGGGTACTCCGAAATAACAAA
>NZ_JAVRBS010000061.1:0-6271 GCF_034531155.1 Nostoc sp. ChiVER01
TATGCTTTGAATCATAATATGAGAAAAATTTTGAATCATAAATTGAGAAAGAGTTAACGCAATTTCAAGCTTTCTCACCAATCACAAAATAAAACTTTGAATCAAATCATGAGATAGAGTTGAAATGTTGAAGCATAACTAAAGAATGAGTTGAAAAAACACAATTGAATAAAACTTGGACAAAAAATCTCTCTTAAAATTGCTCTAACTTAAACTTTCAATTCAAAATATGGTTCAAAATTTCAAGATATGCTTCACTAAAAACTATGACTCCGTAGTTTTTTCTGGCGTACTGAAATCTTAAAACTGTCTCCTGACAAGAGAAACACTCTTTTCTTGGATAAAAAACTCTCATGACAGACGACGAATTTGATTATTGGTGTAAGCAACAGCAACTAACGGCATCCTGCAAAGACTTAATCGCCGCAATTCGCGCTGCCCCACCTTCTCGCAGAGTACAAGGACGCGCCAAAAACGTTAGTGGAGTTTACCCTAGCCGTAAAATGGGTCAAACCATTCAATTTGAGAGCCACACAGTAGAACTGTGGGCGATTTATCAAATGGAACATGACCCCCAGGTGTTAGAGTTCTATGATCAACCACCGCCATTTAAAATTCAGTACCAAAACCAAAACGGGCGAAAAATAGGTCATTATCATACCCCAGACTTCTTCGTACTGCGTCCAAGTGGTGCAGCCTGGGAAGAATGGAAAACCGAAACCGAATTAAAACGACTAGCCCAAAAATACCCTTCACGCTACCAAAAAACTGAAACTGGTCATTGGCATTGCCCACCAGGAGAAGCTTACGCCGCATCTTATGGACTCACATACCACGTTCGCACCGATACCGAACTAAATCCGGTATTCACCCAGAACCTAATGTTTTTAGAAGATTACTTTAGGTTCAGTGCCAATATCCCCCACTCCATTACAGAACAAATCTCTTCAGCAGTTCAAGCCACCCCAGGAACAACCTTTGCCGCCACACTTGCAAGCATACCTGGAGTACGTGCTAACGATATCTACGCCATGATTGCCACAGAGCAACTCTACGTAGACTTGTATGCAGTTCCCCTAGTGGAGCATTGGCGAGTTCAATTATGGACAGACGAACAAACTCATACTGCTCATACATATTTAGCCATAGGGACAACTGGGCATCATCAACAAATCACCTCGCCCACAACACTTTCGCCCAATACCTTATTAGTCTGGGACGCACAACTTTGGACTTTAGTTAACTTGGGCGAGAAGACAACCACACTCTTACCCGAAGTTGGGCAACCAATGCAATTGCCCAGAGCATTTTTTCTGCAATTATTTGATAGCGGCACTATCAACATTCATACTTCAGAAACACACGCAACCATCAATGAAAAAGTGCGTGAATTGATGGATGCTGCCTCGCCTACGGATCTACAAAGAGCTAATCACAGATTTCATCTAGTACAAGCATATTTCCAGCACCGCACAGACATATATAAGGACATACCTCAAAGCACCTTGTCTCGATGGGTCAAACAGTTTCGGGAAGCCGAAGCCACTTTTGGTTGCGGTTATGTTGGGTTGCTGCCGCGTATCGCTAGTAGAGGAAATCGCCAACCCAAAGCACCAACGGATGCAAGCAAATTATTAGATCAATTTATTACCGAACATTTCGAGACACCAAGACAAGCTCCAGCCGCTTCCGTTTATCGCGCCTATACAAGAGCCTGCGAAAGAGCCAACATCCCACCACTGAGTCAGCGCACATTTTATACTCGGCTAAAAAAGCGTCCCATCCATGAGCAGACTTTAAAACGTCAGGGAGCAAAAGCCGCATACGCAACCGAACCGATTGTTTTAGAACTAGCTAAAACCACCCCCCGGCATGGAGACAGACCCTTTGCCATCTGCCATCTTGACCACACCCAACTCGACATCGAGTTACGCTCCCAAGTAACTGGTCGGAACTTAGGACGACCTTGGCTAACCTTACTGATTGATGCCTACTCCCGACGCATATATGCAGTTTATCTCACCTTTGACCCACCTTCTTACAGGTCTTGCATGATGGCACTAAGGTTGTGTGTTCAGCGTTTTGGTCGTTTTCCCCAATCTGTAGTTGTAGATGGTGGCAAAGAATTTCATAGCGTTTACTTTGATACCTTATTAGCACGTTACCACTGCATCAAAAAGACTCGTCCTGGTGGTAAACCTCGTTTTGGCTCAGTAGTTGAGCGATTATTCGGTACAACCAATACGGAATTTATCTTTAACTTACTGGGTAACACCCAAGCCAGTAAACAACCACGTCAATTGACCAAAGTTGTTGACCCCAAACAACTTGCCGTTTGGACATTAGCAGATTTATATACCTACCTGTGTGAGTGGGCATACACCATTTATGACACGAGCGTACATGATTCCTTGGGTGAGACACCATTACAAGTTTATACCGACGCAATCGTTGCTACAGGGGAGAGGGAACACCGACGCATTGCATACAACGAAGACTTCCTCATGGCAACACGCCCTAGCACACCCAAAGGCAATGCTAAAGTCCAGCCGGGACAGGGAATTAAAGTCAATTATCTTTATTACTGGAATGATGCTTTCCGCAATCCAGTTGTCGAAAAAACCAAAGTCAGTGTGCGCTATGACCCTTTTGATATGGGTGTAGCTTATGCGTACTTAGAGGGAAGATGGGTCAAATGTATATCCCAGTATTACAGCACCTTTGCCGGACGCACGGAGAAAGAAGTGCTATTAGCTGCCCAAGAAATTAGACAGCAAGATAAGCGTAATGCTGTGAGTACAAATATCTCTGCCAAACGCCTTGCCGACTTCATCGCGGCGGTGCAAGAACATGAAACTTTACTCATGCAACGGTTACGGGATTTGGAAGCGGTTGGGGTACTAGAGAATGTAACACCCAATAAGGAAAGTGTACCCCAGTTCCCAAGAGTCAGCACTCTTGAGCCAGAGATGGAAGCACACAGTCAAGATGACGAACAATTGCCACCACTGCAAAACAACGTTGAACTGTTGGATCTCACGCGACTGCCGATACTAGGGGAATACCGTTAATGGACAAATTTTTAACCGACAATCTTAACGGCGAAATACACCTCAAACTTACCCAGTTTAAGGAGTATGCAGTTTTACATCCCCAGTTAGAACGGGTAGATATGCTGTTGATGCGTGCGATTCGAGAACCCGCCGGATTTGCTCATGTGTTGGTTTATGGGCCAAGCGGTGTGGGTAAGACAACGATGATTCGGCAGATTGCTAAACGGTTAAATGAAAATTTAGCCGAACAGTTGCCAGGTGTTTCCAATTCCTTAAGCTACCGTAACGGCAGTCAACCCCCGATGCCGTTATTGCTGTTAGAAACACGACCACCTGACGGTGGGGTGTTTAATCGGGCAGATTATTACCGCACTGCGCTGAAACTTTTGGGAGAACCATTCTATGAGCGGCGGATGCTGATAGATATTGATGCGGAGCAGACCTGGGAGAAGAAAGGGCGTGGGCGGACTAAAACAGCCCAGTTTAATGATTCGCCTGAACTGCGTCACGCATTAGAAGAAGCGATGACCAAGCGTGGTGTACGGGCAGTGATTTTGGATGAAGCACAGCACTTAATGAAGATTGGGACTGGTGCAAGTGCTGGTAAGCTTTTAGACCAGTTGGACTGGATTAAGTCCATGACCAATGTTACGGGTGTGCTACACATTCTGATTGGAACTTACGAACTGCTGAATTTTCGTAATTTAAGTGGTCAAGCATCCCGGCGGGGACTGGATATCCATTTTCCACGTTATTTGTATCAGAATGAACTTGACCGCCAGGATTTTCAAGCCGCATTATTGGCACTCCTGATGCAAGTACCTCTGAACGTTGATGTCAAAGAGTTGATGCAGCATTGGCTTTACTTTTATGAGCGTTCCATTGGTTGTGTTGGGGTACTCAAGGACTGGCTCATCCGGGCTGTGGCAGCAGCTTTGCATGATGGTCACGATACTTTGAGTTTAGAACGACTGCATGAACATACGCTCACACTAGCCCAATGTGAACGTATGGCTTTGGATACCACTGAGGGTGAACAAAAACTCTCTTACATGGAAAGCCGGCGTGAACACTTATGGCATTTGCTACAGATGGGCATGGGTTCGACCTCTGTACCAAAAGCGGCTGTGGATTTATCCAAGGGCGGGGAGACTACGGCTGCATCGCTCCCAAAATCTGACAAACCCGCGTCTCCAGCGAAACGAACTCGTAAAAAGCCTGTCAGGGAGAGCGATGATGAAACGGCTTCTACAACACCAAATGAAACGTCTATAGAGCCAGCACCCAAGAAAAAACAAACTCGTAAGAAAACAAAACTTGCTGATTCTTCAATTAGTGAAGCACCACTAAAGACAAATATTATCGACACTCCCACATTAGAAGAGAAGACACTAGATGAAAAAGCAACTCAACAGGAAATGCCTAAAACCCCTAAAAAGTCTTCGGGGCGTGTTGGGCAACGCAAACCCAAACGAGATACTGTAGGACTTGAGTGAACATTAAAAAATTCAGTAATAAACAGTTTTTATCCCAGGCATCAGTTTTTCAATAATCTTCGCATTGTTATTCAAGGAAATTATTAATTAATGAGTTTGTCTACTTTACCTATAGAATTTGAATTAGCAGCTGCCAAAATCTTATCTACTCATTATCTACACTCTCGCTTTAAATTGACAGCAGAAATTGAAAAAGGCCTTTTAGTAATTGATTTTCAAGGCTATTTTACCGAAACTTTCGATCCGAAAAACCGTCCTTATGCTAATCCTGTTAATGAATTTTATCGAAATAATAAGGTTGATTTTCGGCTATTTTGGGGGAGTGAACATCTAGCATTATCTGGCTGGTGGAGAAATGCTATTCTATCGCTTGAGTATACTCCAATACAGCAAGAATGGTTGAACGAAGACGGTGAGGAAATTCTTCGTCCCTATCCAGATGGTGATAAGTTTGAGGCAATTGCTGCTTCTTTGTACCCGATTTTACAGCAGTATTTCACAATTTGAAGATTATGTCTAAAAATCAGAGTAAAAGTAAAAATAATAGTTACTAAGATGAATCAGCTAACAATCTCTTCCAAAATCGAAACTTGTTTCTCTATTAAAAAGCTAGTTAACTTAATAGAAGCGCAAATATTGGAATTAGATGAAAATCTAGAATTAACTAGTGAAGAGATTTTTGAGATTGTCTGCCAAGAATCTCACCTAAATACTGATTTTCTAAAACAAGCTTTGGGTTGTAAATGTCCATTTGCTTTAATTGGTTTTATTAATGAATTAGAATTCAATGAATTTTCTAATTATTCTGTCATTATCGAAGACTTAAATACGCATGGTCAAAATGTCAAACAACCAGCCATTTAGGGACTTCCAGGAAACAAACTATTCCATTATCTGCTTCTGCTGGAAGGGATGGCATCTACCCAACCACAGCATAAGTCTTTCAGCATTCATGTGACAAAAAGGGAATTTTGATTAATGAGTAAATGCCCAATAGGATTAATTTGTGAATTTTTTGATTGTGATAAGAGACAATGCTTTCAATTGGTTAAATCGTGGCCATTACCTTATTGTGATAGATCCTTTGATATTGAATGGCGTACAAAGTGGGGCTTTTTGGTAGAAATTCCTCAATATAATGATAGCTACACTGGCGATCCAGACAAAGACGAATCAATTCATAGGTATAACGAGTGGGTTGGACATATTCGACAAGAGCTTTGGTATAGCGGTTGGTGGGAAGCAATAAAAATACCATTACAGCCTCACCCAGACGGAGGTTTGCTAGTCACCGATCGTCTGCGGATGGAGCAATCAGTTACTTTAGCTTGTTCATTAGACTATTACCAGGAACTAGATAGTGGCTTTGAGCCTCCAGTTCCCATACATGGCTATCAACGGCTTTACAGTAAACAATATCTTGTTGAAGAAGAGGAAGGTCATATAAAAGATCCGCGCACTCTAAAAGATTACCATTTACTTTACGCTAGTAATTTTTTAGCAGGCTTTGATGATCTCTATCCAATTGAGGGAACCACGGGCTTGAACTGACAAGCTAATAATCAATTACCAGACTTGCCCAGTTAATTACTCATCAGCTAACCACCATTTCCTAACTAGCTTGTGTTGCTGTCTGACGCAACGATAATCCCTCATCAAGTGCTGCAATTACTTGGTAAATGTGATTTTTCTACTTTGACGCTGATTTCTGAAGCATAAAAT
>NZ_JAVRBS010000062.1:0-6207 GCF_034531155.1 Nostoc sp. ChiVER01
TTATCATCTAAAAACTTCTCACTAGGAGCAAGCGTAAAATCATAGTTACTGGCAGAAACAATCACGGTATTGGCAGCATAATCAGTCCCGATTGGCACGTATTTAAAATAAGCTGTTGAAGGCCCTGTATTTGTAAATAAGCATGAATGCCGACTGCCATCTGCTTTTTCATTAACAATTAAAGTTTTAGAAGTGGTCACGCTAACATCATTAGCTGGTTGAGCATTAGTGGCTTGCTGTTTATTCGTGGAAGAGTAAAACATATTTTCTTGATAAACCTGAACATGAATTGACCAAATTACATCAGTATCATCGAGCCGTAAAAAGCCTAAACCCTCTCCAACGACATCTTTAGGAAAATAGAAAACTTCAGTTTCACTTAATCTGTAACTAAGTCTTTGAGGGTTGTAGATATTAATTTCGCTATCTTGATTAAAAGCCTTGGCGATAACGGCTTTTAAATACTTGCCATCGTATTGCTTACTCAGACTATGCTTGACTCGAAAAACTTCTCCAGCAGAGGGCACAATCAACCAGTTTTTATTTAGCTCAAAAGTTCCCAAAGTCAGCCAAGTCATTGTTAAGAGCCATAGTTAGAAATATCATCAATTTTCTGTTCAATTCGTGCTAATGCTGGTTGTATATCTGATGTCAAAAATTGTTCAACAGAATCGTAATCCGCCCCAACATATTGCCAAACTGTGACATTGACATTTTTGAACCACTCAGGAACACCAAAAGTAATGCTGTATGTAGCAGTTAGCCTGGGAAAGACAACTAACTTAATTCTATTAAGCCAAAGCTTACGTCTTGAAAGTTCATCAGCTTCAGGAGTGCCCCCAACTGTTAATCCCAATTCAAATTTTTGATTCAGAAAACCAGCAAAATTCCACTTTCTTCCTTCTGGAATATCAGTTGTGACATAAACAGCCAAAATGTGAGTTTCTAAAAGAAGTGGGATTGTAATTTCTGGTATGGGATTATGGATTTTAGAATTTAGGGTAACAGCTGCAACTGTTGTATGATAAATCTGTTCCCAATTATCAGCGTTACCCAGTTGTAAAATACGAGTCATTGCCTCATTAACAACGCCATGTGTTCTTCGACTTCTCCAACAAAGCCTAATGGATCAATGCCAAAATGATCTAACAATTCAAAGTAGGTGTAATCATCCATTTTTCCGGTCAACCACCGACTAGCAGCACCGTTGACAATCAGCATTCCTTGGACAGTAGAATCATCAGCTTGACCATCAACAGACACGGTTAGTAAATCGGCGATGTCTGGCGGAATCCACAGCAAATTATTATCAGAAGCAATTGACATTTATTTATACACCTTCTGGGACAAAGCGATATTTGCTAGCTAAAGCATTCTCACTACCAGTAAATAATCCATTAAATGCAGTTTTCTCTTTAATAGCTGTAACTACACTATCGTAGGTATCAGCAGCCACTTTTTTTCCAAAATGAGTAGTAACAGAATCATTTTCATGTCTGTAATATTGTCTGCCTGTAATTCGCGAAGCTTCTTTGGTAGTAGCTGTTTGCACCCGTTGAATAACCGTAAGTTTAGCAAACTTGAATTTCTTAACATTATCAAGAACGTCAGGAGTTGTTAAGGCTGCAACTTCGGTAGTGCTGAAAGTAAATTCATCAACTATTCCCTTTATGGTTGTGGCAAGGGCTGAACCTCTGCCATTTTGAGTAGCTGATATTAATCTGGCAGGAAGATAAACAAGTCCAGATCCATTCTGATCAAATGGAATAATATAGCCAGGAACTCGTTCGGTTTTTACTCTGTTGGCAGGGTTTGTAATAGCTGCATACGCTGACTGTCTGCCTGCTGTATCTTTTTCTAACCACGTCATGTATTTAGCGTGATCGGCAGCTAGACGTACCCCACGACTAATATCTTTGTAAGCCATTTTGCTTTTTTTTAAAATTTGGTTGAAACACAACCATAGCAACAGTTTTAGCGTGGTTTGTTTTTCGGAGATATATTATATTTCCCTTGTTTTTAGCGTGGTTTATTTTTATTTTAAATTTTAACTAAGGGCTTATATCTCTGAGTTGTATCTATTAAGAATACTGGTTGTGGCTCACCTGGGATAAGTGCGTAAGCATACCGAAATTGGATGTTTACTACTCTGCGATAAGCTCTTTTTTTACGTGTTTTTCCCATAATTACTTGAGTTTCTGTAACCGTTCCCGTAGTGCTGGGTTTTTTAGGGTTGCCAACATTTATTTTTAATTCATCAAATGGTACGTCAACTACATTGCAAATTTTTTGATAAATACTTATACCGTCTGCTTCATTGTTAGATAAAATTTTTGAGCCATTAGGAAACCCATGTTTTGGGTCTTTATAGCTAACACAAAGGTTGCCTTTAGCGTGGACAATTCCTTGTTTATTATGAACAAACTGCGTTTTAATTTCGTTAGCTATTTCTACTAATTTTTCATGTAAATTAATAGAAGTATTTTCTAAAGTCATTAACCTAACACTATATTCTGCATCAGCTTTATAATCTTGTGTAGCTGGCACAGATTCAGAATCTTGAGAGAAGTAAAATACTATTTTTGGATGTCCCTCAACAGGCGGGTCAATGCTTTCTCTAGAGCCATAGTATACAAGCAAATTCTTTCTGGCATATCCTAGTAAGTCATAAAAAAAATTATGTCGCATACTACGAATAGCATCGTTATCGCTGTCTGTCATTGTGCAAGCTACGCGCAAGCTACTACGAGGATCACCGATATTTGGAACCCAGTTATCATCGTGATCTGAAAAGTATTTTCTAACAAGTAAATTATGTTGCTGGTTATATTGCTTTTGTAGATGCTTCCACGGGTCAAAATCATCAGGCAAGCTTGTACTATCAATTGCATCATTCATTTTTGCTAATCTCCAGCATCAAATATGTCATCAAGCGCGACATCTAAAGTAGTACTAATTGTTTTACCAAGATCGAATTCATCTTTCTTGTCTTTATTCTCTTCGGTAGCTATGCCACTTTCTTTTGGCGTACCATCAGGATTTTTATCACCTTTGATTGCCGATTTAAATTCGGCGTTAGCACTATCAATTTGGTTTTTAGCATCAACAATGCTTACTGGGATTTGCACCACAGCTTGAATGGTATTAGCAGCAGTTTCAGTATTGTTCAGAAAATTGAAATACTTATTGTGAAAGTTTGGATTTGGATGGAACCATTCATAAGCTCGTTCGCCAAGTACGCCCCATTTTTTGAGAGCATTACCGATTTTCGCTGTATGACTACCGATGACTTCTAATGCATTAACCACGGTACTAACAGCATTTGTAAGGGCATTAAAAACATTGCTAGATGCCTGGTATATCCTATTAGCCATTGCCCATTCTTGAGTAAGCTTTGTATAGTTCGCTTCTCCAATGCTATCTGCTATTAATTCATGTGCAGCTTTACCTAATATCTCACCAATATTTATTGGAGTTCCGTCTAATCCCTTTGGCAAGATTAGCCCTAATACAGTATTAATAATCCCCCCTAAAGTTTGGGCAAGATTATTTGAAAGCATTAGAGCATTGTGAAGTGTAATAGCAAAAGTTAGGACGCTTAAAGCTTTTTCTACATAAGTATTTTTGGCGATATTTTCCATGAATTTACTAATACCACCAGGAACTTGATCGCCAAGTTTATCGTTAATAATTTTTAGCAAGCTTAAATCAACTGCTTGCCCTGCTGTGTTAAGTGCGTTTAGTTTATCCCCAATATCATCAAGCTTATTAGCATTTTGATTTGCGGCATCTTCTGCTTTTTTAATTGGCGCTCCAAGACAACCAGTAGGTTGAGCGATTTCACAAACAGCACCTTGAATAGTTTCTTTATTTGCAGCTTTTATAGTAGGAGATTTTGCGATCGCATCTGGTATACCCTGTATTGCTGGGGTAAGTGCTGCGATCGTTGTAGCAATGAAGGTTAGTTTTCCAAGTTGATCGTCAAAATCCTTCTTTTGCTGTTCAATGGTTTGAGCGGTTTTATCAGCTTGTGCTTCCTGTGGTGTTTTTGAAATTGGTGCTGTATTATTTTTTGGGGTTGGTGATACAGCATCTGGCACTGGTTCAGCTTTTGATGTTTGGGGCGTACTTGTAGCAAAGCCGGAAGCTTTAATAGGATTTACGTCTAACGGTGTAGGTTTAAAGCTACTTGGTTCACCGCCGTCTATAGCTGTGGGCAATACATTTCCTTGTGAATCGTATCTTACGCCGGGTTCGGGGAACTTGGGGGACTCTGGAAACGTAGCAAAGGGGAAGCTACCACCGCTACTAATTGCACCCTGCGAACCATTGCCACTTACAGAAAACTGCCTTGGCGATGGCACGTCGTCTGGCTCGGCAAAGGGTAGCGGTTGCACTTGCGGTAACATCGCAGGGAGAAGACCACCAAGGTTAGATGGCTGTTGAGTTGGGTTTGGAAGAAAAGAGGGAGCCAAGCCACCGTGACCAGGGAAGAACGCCGCACCGTTCGGGGTATTGTTACTAGGTAATGACGGTGCGACATTTCGCGTCTTACCTCTTTTACCTGGGGTTGACGGTGTGCCAGATGGGATGGTGTTGTCGTCCCCGATCGGTGATGGATTGTAATTATTGGGTAGATTGTCTGGTGGCGGTGCTGGGTATATCTTTGGTGGATCGGGTATGCCTTCAGTGAGTTGTTCGCATATTACCAGTGTCCACCGGAATCTCGCAGGTGCGAAAGGGAAGTAATAAGTAGTTCCGGGCTGTGGGTTAGGATTATCGTAATAATTGCCACTGCAAAGTATGGTAGCCCTTGGGGGCGAGGTATCATGATACTCCACAGCGCCAAGTTTACCAAAAAATCTTGAGTCTAATTCTTGATACGGATTACCGTTATCATCGTACATTATCCACTTCACACGGTATAAAGCATTTGTAACCTGACCGGGGTCGAGCGGCGGATAACTTGGCGGCTCTACTGGTGTAGTCGCTGGTGATGGCGTTGGGCGAAAAAAAGAATCTGCAATAGCACCCGCAGCCATCCCCCCAACAGCACCTAATGCATATCCTAGTAGTGGCCCACCGACAGCACTACCGAGCGCAAATCCGCCAACAAAACCTACTTGTGCAGCAACAGCGCTAGTAGCAGCATGTCCTACTGACTGTCCCTGAACTACACGGTTTGCAAAATCTATACCGCCTATGACACCAGGCACAGCTAATCTACCCGCAGCTTGTGGTAAAGCACGGGGTAATTGAGAGAGTATGCCGCCTGTAGCAACTACGGGTACAGCTTCTGCAAGCGCTGCGGGTGCTGGGGTTGCTGTTGGTTCAATTAATGCATTAGCTCTTGCTGCTGTACCCTTGGCTGTTGGAGGCGGGGAACCCGTTGATGGTAGTGCCTGTTGAGTGTCTGTAGTAGTAGGTGGTGAGTATCTTTTTTCATAGTCACGCCCAGACACTACTGGTTGTTCTACCGGGCTGTTGCGAGTACTTTGTAAGGCTTGATTTCGCGCTATTTCTCGCTCTCGAAGTGCTTGTTCTCTTTGAGTTTGCGCTTCCTGTTGTTCCTTAAATAAGGATTGCCTGCGAATCTCTTCGTTTCTGTTGTACGCTTGCTCTAATGCCGATTGATTGGTAGAGGGTGGTTTTGCTGATAAATTTTCCAGTGGAAGATTTAACGGTGTTGCTGTGGGAGGCTTGGCAGTAGTTAACCCCGAATACATGTCAGCATTAGCGTAATCTAGCGAGATAAATTGTCTCGGATTTATTTCATCTGCCATAGCCACTAAGTATCTTTTACAAAATTCTTTTACTCTGATTAATTCTGTTTAAATGACGTAGGTAAGGCAGTATTACTTAACGTTTGCACGTACATCCAAGGCTTTGCTGACCCGCTTAATTCATCTGCCGATACTTCCAGTGATGTACGGGAAATTAACCTACTTTTGGCATCGGCTGCCACCCAAAACTTATTGCACTGTGCTGCACGCTCGGTGTAGCCCACACCTTCAATCACGGTTACGGTTGGATTTAGGGCGAACAGCGCGTAAGCAGTCCACGCATTCAACTGTTCAAGGGTATTAATTTGAGAAGGAATGTCTGTAGCGATATTAATAGTCGTCATTTTTTTGAAGAGATTTGTAATTAGTTACTCTTCAGTTTTATTGGGCAATAAAAATTGTGTAAATATTCCAGTTTTATGTA
>NZ_JAVRBS010000063.1:0-5714 GCF_034531155.1 Nostoc sp. ChiVER01
ATCATCTTTAAACAAGAAAAGCCTGTAGTTTATGACTACAGGCTTTCTTTAAGATTTGGCACCGACCTACTCTCCCACGTGTTACCGCAGTACCATCGGCTCTGGTGGGCTTAACTTCTCTGTTCGGAATGGGAAGAGGTGGACACCACCGATATAGGCACCTAAATATCGTTATGACATATTATTGAAAGAAGTTAGTTAAGAAAAGCAAACAACGTTCTGCTTTTGAAAGCTTCGGATGATTAGTATTACTCGACTTTGATGTCACCACCTTTACATCTGTAACCTATCAACGTAGTAGTCTGCTACGGTCCTATATGGAATTCTCATCTCGTGGCTAGTTTCGCACTTAGATGCTTTCAGCGCTTATCTATTCCCAGCGTAGCTACTCTGCAATGCCCCTGGCGGAACAACAGATTCACTAGAGGCTAGTCCAACCCGGTCCTCTCGTACTAAGGTCAGCCCCACTCAAAATTCCTACGCCCACAACAGATAGGGACCGAACTGTCTCGCGACGTTCTGAACCCAGCTCGCGTGCCACTTTAATCGGCGAACAGCCGAACCCTTGGGACCTTCTCCAGCCCCAGGATGTGACGAGCCGACATCGAGGTGCCAAACCTCCCCGTCGATATGAGCTCTTGGGGGAGATCAGCCTGTTATCCCCAGCGTACCTTTTATCCTTTGAGCGATGGCCCTTCCATGCAGAACCACCGGATCACTATATCCGTCTTTCGACCCTGCTCGGCTTGTATGCCTCACAGTCAAGCAAGCTTATGCTATTGCACTCCTCATACGGTTACCAAGCGTATTGAGCTTACCTTTGAAAGCCTCCGTTACCTTTTTGGAGGCGACCACCCCAGTCAAACTACCCATCAAACAATGTCCTTCGCTGAGCGAAGTTAGACACCGAATACAGAAAGGGTGGTATTTCAACGTTGACTCCACGACGCCTGGCGACGCCGCTTCATAGTCTCCCACCTATCCTACACATCCTGTATCCAATGTCAATGTTAAATTGTAGTGAAGGTGCATGGGGTCTTTCCGTCCCGTTGCGGGTACCCGGCGTCTTCACCGGGACCACAATTTCACCGAGCTCATGGCTGAGACAGCGCCCAGATCGTTACACCATTCGTGCAGGTCGGAACTTACCCGACAAGGAATTTCGCTACCTTAGGACCGTTATAGTTACGGCCGCCGTTTACTGGGGCTTCGATTCAATGCTTCGCCTTGCGACTAACATCCCCTCTTAACCTTCCAGCACCGGGCAGGTGTCAGGCCTTATACTTCATCTTTCGATTTTGCAAAGCCATGTGTTTTTGTTAAACAGTCGCCTGGGCCTTTTCACTGCGGCTGATATTGCTACCAGCGCCCCTTCTCCCGAAGTTACAGGGCCATTTTGCCGAGTTCCTTAGCCATGATTCACTCGAGCACCTTAGAATTCTCTTCCCGGATACCTGTGTCGGTTTGCGGTACGGGTTTTTATAACCTGAAGCTTAGCGGTTTTTCTTGGAAGTCTGATTACCTGCACTATCAACGCCCCCGAAGGTTTGCTGTACTATCAGCCTTTAGCAAGACCGGCGGATTTGCCTACCAGTCCTATACCTACAGCCTTCAACGATCTATTCCGTCAGATCGCGGCAGTGTCACTACTCCGTCCCCACATCGCAGTTATAAAAAGTACGGAAATATTAATCCGTTGTCCATCGAATATCCCTTTCGGGTTCTCCTTAGGCCCCGACTAACCCTGATCCGATTAGCGTTGATCAGGAAACCTTATCCTTTCGGTGGGCAGGTTTCTCGCCTGCCTTATCGTTACTTATGCCTACATTTGCTTTTCCAGAAGCTCCAGCACAACTTACGTCATACCTTCGCCGCCGCTGGAATGCTCCCCTACCGATATATTTCAATCCCATAGCTTCGGTGTACAATTTGATGCCCGTTTATTATCCATGCCCGATCGCTCGACTAGTGAGCTGTTACGCACTCTTTAAATGAATGGCTGCTTCCAAGCCAACATCCTAGCTGTCTGTGCAATCGGACCTCGTTAGTTCAACTTAACTGTAACTTGGGGACCTTAGCTGATGGTCTGGGTTCTTTCCCTCTCGGCGCGTGACCTTAGCACCCCGCGCCTCACTGCAGTGTATATTAAATAGCATTCGGAGTTTGTCTGGATTTGGTAGGATTTGACTCCCCCGCACCCAATCAGTAGCTCTACCTCTAGATAACTTAACCACCACGCTGTTCCTAAAAACATTTCGGGGAGTACGAGCTATTTCCCAGTTTGATTAGCCTTTCACCCCTACCCACAGATCATCCGGAAACTTTTCAACGTTTATCGGTTCGGTCCTCCAGTACGTGTTACCGCACCTTCAACCTGTCCATGGGTAGATCACAAGGTTTCGCGTCTACCTCCCCTGACTATACGCCCTATTCAGACTCGCTTTCGCTTCGGATCCGTGTCTTAAACACTTAACCTTGCCAGAGAAGAGTAACTCGTAGGCTCATTATGCAAAAGGCACGCCGTCACGCCACCTGGACGCTCCGACCGCTTGTAAGCACACAGTTTCAGGTTCTATTTCACTCCCCTGTTCGGGGTTCTTTTCACCTTTCCCTCACGGTACTGGTTCACTATCGGTCTCTCAGGAGTATTTAGCCTTACCGGATGGTGCCGGCAGATTCCCACAAGGCGTCTCCGACCTCGCGGTACTCAGGATACTACTAGGTTAACATTACTTACGTGTACCGGGCTATCACCGTATATTGCCAGGCTTCCCATCCTGTTCCACTTCATTTTGTTATACCACATCGTAGTCCTACAACCCCAGTCTTGCCGTAACAAGCCTGGTTTGGGCTCTTTCCCTTTCGCTCGCCACTACTTAGGAAATCATTATTATTTTCTCTTCCTCTGCTTACTTAGATGTTTCAGTTCGGCAGGTTTGCGTACATTGTACGACTAGTCTTCAACTAGCCAGGTTTCCCCATTCAGAAATCTACGGATCAATTCATATTTGCTAATCCCCGTAGCTTATCGCAGCTTATCACGTCTTTCATCGCCTCTGAGAGCCAAGGCATCCCCTGTGTGCTCTTATTTACTTTCTTCTTTCTGTACCCTTTTGCGCATACAGAAATGCTTTTTTTGATTTGTCGTTATCTCCTCGGTTAAAGTCTAATTGCTTAAACAATACCCTAAAAGCTAACAACGTCTCTATTGTTGTTTGCTCTTCTTTTTTAACTTCTTCCAATATGTCAAAGAACTTTTCGATCCCGGGAACATCTATGTCCCTATTTACGTACCTTTTGTATTAAGTACCGGTGATGGTGGAGAATAACGGAGTCGAACCGTTGACCTCCTGCGTGCAAGGCAGGCGCTCTAGCCAGCTGAGCTAATCCCCCTTAGAATATATATGTAGTCCCGAGCAGATTTGAACTGCTGACCCCTACATTATCAGTGTAGTGCTCTAACCAAACTGAGCTACGGGACTATATGTCTATACTGCAGTATGGAGCACTAATTGATGCTTCATCCTATGGGTTGTCTTTTTTTGATCTGCCATTTATATCATTCAGCGTAGCGAGTAGTCTGACCTACTCCAGAAAGGAGGTATTCCAGCCGCACCTTCCGGTACGGCTACCTTGTTACGACTTAGCCCCAGTTATCGGTTTTACCCTAGGACGCTCCTTGCGGTTACATACTTTAGGTACCCCCAACTTCCATGGCTTGACGGGCGGTGTGTACAAGGCCCGGGAACGTATTCACCGCGTCATTGCTGATACGCGATTACTAGCGAATCCAACTTCAAGAGGTCGAGTTGCAGACCTCTATCCGAACTGTGAATGGCTTTTTGAGATTCGCTTGCTGTTGCCAGCTTGCTGCCCTCTGTACCATCCATTGTAGCACGTGTGTAGCCCCGGACGTAAGGGCCATGATGACTTGACGTCGTCCCCTCCTTCCTCTCTGTTTGCACAGGCAGTCTGTTTAGAGTCCCCACCTTAACGTGCTGGCAACTAAACATAGGGGTTGCGCTCGTTGCGGGACTTAACCCAACACCTCACGGCACGAGCTGACGACAGCCATGCAGCACCTAGTTTCGTGTGATTGCTCACTAATCAATCTCTTGATTATTCACTAACTTTCAAGCCCGGGTAAGGTTCCTCGCGTATCATCGAATTAAACCACATGCTCCTCCGCTTGTGCGGGCCCCCGTCAATTCCTTTGAGTTTCACCCTTGCGGGCGTACTCCCCAGGTGGAATACTTAACGCTTTCGCTTAGCCGCTAACTGTATATCGCTAACAGCGAGTATTCATCGTTTAGGGCGTGGACTACCAGGGTATCTAATCCTGTTTGATCCCCACGCTTTCGTGCCTCAGCGTCAATCACACCATAGTAAGCTGCCTTCGCAATCGGTGTTCTGTGACATATCTATGCATTTCACCGCTACTTGTCACATTCCGCCTACCTCTAGTGTATTCAAGCTCATCAGTATCAAGGGCACTGCGATGGTTGAGCCACCGTCTTTCACCCCTGACTTAATAAGCCGCCTACGCACCCTTTAAACCCAATAAATCCGGATAACGCTTGGATCCTCCGTATTACCGCGGCTGCTGGCACGGAGTTAGCCGATCCTTATTCCTTCGGTACATTCAGCTCAATACACGTATTGAGGTTTATTCCCGAATAAAAGCAGTTTACGACCCAGAGGGCTGTCTTCCTGCACGCGGCATGGCTGGTTCAGAGTTCCCTCCATTGACCAATATTCCTTACTGCTGCCTCCCGTAGGAGTCTGGTCCGTGTCTCAGTACCAGTGTGGGGGGCCATCCTCTCAGATCCCCTAGTCATCGTCGCCTTGGTGGGCCGTTACCCCGCCAACTAGCTAATGACACGCATGCCCATCTTAATCCTATAAATATTTGATCATTGTACAATGCTGTACTGTGATTTTATGCGGTGTTAATCCGAATTTCTTCGGGCTATCCCCCTGATTAAGGTAGGTTGCATACGCGTTACGCACCCGTGCGCCACTTTCATAAGGTGCAAGCACCTTAATCTCGTTCGACTTGCATGTATTAGGCCTGCCGCTAGCGTTCATCCTGAGCCAGGATCAAACTCTCCATTGTAAAATGTGTTGTTTGAACGCTGACCATTCTTAATTAAATTAATAATAGTCTATTCTAATTATTATATTGTCTAGTTAGAATCAGACTTAAAAAATAGCTCCGGTATCATGTACTTTGATTCCGTACTGTTTTACCTCGCTACGCTTATAAATGACATCTCTTTAATGAACTTCTCGAATCCCCTCGCGGTTCTTCTTATATCTCTTCGCATTCCGATCTCTGTTTCTCCCTGGTCTGTTTCGTCCAAGATTCAGTTTCAACCTGCAGCGTTTCAATCTTTTTTATCCCCTGATCAACTCCGTTAATCAGGCTCCCTGTGTTTGGGATTGCAAAGGTAGAAATCTTTTTAGTATTGTCAAGCTTTTTTTTAAACTTTTTTTTCTCCCTGTTTTCAACACCTCGCAGCTCAACAAAAAAGAAATACAATCTCTAACCTTTCATACCCTCAAATCAACCTTCTAACAATCAACCTCTCTGTTTCCCTTCCTCCGAAGCGGGTTGCAAAAGTAGAAAAAATATCTATCCCCGCAAACTTTCCTCAACACCTTTTAACAAGAAAAAACTTAACCCCCTAAAAAACAACAAGAAAAAATTGAAA
>NZ_JAVRBS010000064.1:0-5569 GCF_034531155.1 Nostoc sp. ChiVER01
TCTTTAGCGATGGCTACGCCCGCCGAAGGCATCGCAGAACTTTTCGGTCTACTGAAATTGTTTATGGTAGACAGGTACAGGAAATGATTGCCATTGAGCAATCTAAAATCGTAGCAGGGGGGGTGGGGTTAGCAAAGGGTAGCTCATTCAGCAATTGCAAGAACTTTAGCGATGAAGGCACTTGCCGTTCAAACCGCCACTTGTGGCGGCGCTCAACACAGCTTGACTAACATAAACTGTTAGAGAGAGAAGAAGGATTGAACTGAATGAATAATAGCTCCATGAACAACAACCCTGCCACCCCTGCTGCACAATGTCCCTTCCGGGGAACCCGCATTGGCGGCGCGCTCGGCTCCAAGCCGCAAGTCGATGATTGGTGGCCGAACCGACTTCAGGTCGAACTGCTTCACCAAAATTTGCCCCAAGCTAACCCACTGCGAGATTTCGATTACAAAGGAGCCTTCGCGAAAATTGACTTTGAACAGTTGAAGAGCGATATCAAAGCGCTGCTGACCGATTCAAAGGACTGGTGGCCCGCCGACTATGGGAATTATGGACCTCAGATGATTCGCATGGCGTGGCACTCAGCAGGCACCTACCGGATCGCGGACGGTCGAGGTGGAGCGAGTCAGGGTCTGCAACGCTTCGCACCTATCAATTCGTGGTGGGATAATGGAAACACAGATAAATCACGACGGCTGCTCTGGCCTATCAAGCAGAAATATGGTGCGGCACTAAGCTGGGCCGATCTGATGGTTCTGACGGGCAACTGCGCGCTCGAAATCATGGGGTTTAAGACCTTCGGTTTTGGTGGCGGTCGCATCGATGCCTGGGAGGCGGATCGCGCGACATACTGGGGACCCGAATTCTGGAACGGCGATCCAGTTGACGATGTTAAGGAACACCCTGGTCATCCTGACGAGATGGTCACTCGCACGATTCGGTGGGTTGGAAAACCGGATGAGCAATACTACGACCTCGAAAACCCACTAGCGGCTTCGCACCAAGCGCTAATTTACGTCAATCCAGAGGGTCCAAACGCTGAAGGCGACCCATCTGGCTCGGCGCGAGACATTCGCGAGACTTTTGCGCGGATGGGCATGAATGACGAAGAAACTGTCGCGCTGATTGCAGGCGGTCATGCCTTTGGCAAAAGTCACGGCATGGTCTCGCCGGACAAGATTGGTCCAGCGCCGGAAGCTGCGCCGATTCAGGCGATGGGCTTAGGGTGGCAGAACGCTGAAGGCACTGGGTTTGCCGAATATACGATGACGAACGGGATCGAAGGATCGTGGACTCCAAACCCAACCCAGTGGGACAATAGTTACCTAACGAATCTTTTTAAGTACGAATGGGAACAAACAAAGAGTCCAGTAGGTGCGATTCAGTGGAAGCCGAGCAATCCTAATGCGCCGAAGACACCGGACGCTCATCTGCTGGGTGTTGAGCACCCGTTAATGATGATGACTTCGGACATTGCGTTAAAGGTCGATCCGGTCTATCACGAGATTTGTCAGCGCTTCTTGGGTGATTTTGATTACTTCAGCGATGCGTTCGCACGCGCCTGGTATAAGCTGATCCATCGGGATATGGGTCCGAAAACGCGCTATCTTGGTCCGGAAGTCCCAGAGGAAGATTTGATCTGGCAAGATCCAATTCCGCCACTGGATCATGATGTCGTTGATGCCGCCGATATCAAGTCTCTCAAGGATCGGATTTTAGCGAGTGGACTCTCGGTTTCGGCGCTCGTGTCAGCCGCTTGGGCGGCGGCATCGAGTCACCGCCATTCCGACAAGCGCGGCGGCGCAAATGGGGCGCGCGTTCGCCTCAATCCTCAGAAGGACTGGGAAATGAATCGCCCGCAGGAACTCGGTGAGGTGCTATCGACCCTTGAGCAAATTCAGGCGGACTTTAACGGCGCTCAGTCGGGCAACAAAAAAATCTCGATCGCAGACCTAATCGTCCTCGGTGGTTGTGCTGCGGTCGAGAAGGCTGCACAAGAGGCTGGACTTTCCGTTGCCGTCCCGTTTACTCCGGGGCGGATGGATACGACTCAGGAGCTGACAGATGCTGAAATGTTTAATTGGCTGAAGCCAGTTTCGGATGGTTTCAGAAATTATCACAATGAGGCGGTTGGCTATAAGGTGAAGCCAGAGCGTATCTTCCTGGATCGAGCGCAGCTCCTCACGCTGACCGCACCCGAATGGACGGTTCTAGTTGGCGGACTTCGGGCGCTCGATCAGAACTGGGACTATTCAAAGCACGGTAGCTTCACTGACCGACCGGGTGTCTTGACCAATGACTTTTTCCGTGTCCTGACCAGTATGGACTACGAGTGGAAGCCTGTTGACAATCGCGAGATGCTTTTTGACATCTGCGATCGCGAAACCGATGCAGCGAAGTTCACCGCAACCCGCTGCGATCTCATCTTCGGCTCGAACGCCCAACTGCGTCAGATTGCTGAAGTCTATGGCGCTGATGATGGTCACGAGCGGATGGTCAAGGACTTCGTTGCAGCCTGGAACAAGGTGATGATGCTTGATCGCTTCGACGTTGACGCTGAACAGACCCGCTAAAGTCTTGAGCGCTCAACACGCCCGAACTCCACGGGTGTATCGCTGCGCTTTGAAGAACTCACCGTGGATAAGAACGCTCCTTATCCACGGGCAGCACAGATGTATGGTGTTGATTTTGCTCGATAAACTCTCAACAAGTATTTTCATGCAGTTTCTTACCCTTTGCGATCGCATCTATAAGTTGCGGGGGAATGAGAAGTTGGAAGATGCCATACCCATCTGTTCTTTTAGCGCTTTTGCCAGTCGATGATCTCGGTGAAACATCCAACAGCCACCAGTCGCTCTGCCAGTGAGATAGCATTGACCAGTTCTATGCGAGGTTCTGCGGCAATGTAAGAACGCCGTAAAGTTACGCCACCCGGTAACTGCTGGGAATAGCCTTCGTTTAGTACTAAAGAGACTAATTCCTGTGTGCTTAACAGCTTGTTCTTGAGTCCGAGTTGTTCAGCCACCGACTGGATATCCTGAGCATTGACCACACGACCGAGAATCTTTTGTCCATCGCTGGTTTGTAGTCGGAATACTCGACTATTCTGCTGTGGTAGTATTTTCCAGATAGGCAATAGAATACCAGTCACTAAATGCAGGTAATCGGTGGTGAACTTGGGCAGTGTGTCTACTTCAGTAGACCATGCCGCAACAAAGGTATCAGCCGAAACCTGCCGCCAAGTGGACGATTCAAAATCTTTGACTGGCACACGGGTTTCTTTCTGTGGGCGAATGAGCAATATCCTCGAAATAACGCCACCGTCAGAGTCGAACGTGCTGTGAGTTGGGATTGCCACTGCCGCATTTCTAGACTTCTCATTTATCATGAGTTTTCCCTGGTGCATACTGACAAGCTCAATCATCTCGTCAGCAGTTTTGATGTTGTTTTTCTAGAGTCGCTCTACCTTGAGGTAATTCGTTATACTACCAGTACCAGGGTGAGTATATACTGGTTCTTGGCCTTCGATGGTGAATTTCTCAGCCCGGAGTGTCTCTACACCCATTTCATAGACCCCCGCCGCGATCGCTGCTTCAATCTGTTGACTTAGCAACAACTCAAAACGCTCAAAAATGGTGTTTAGCATATCGATGCGTAAAGCCAACAGGCGATTGAGGAATTGGCGCAATGCTAAATCCTCTTCAATCGCTTTAATTAACTGCGGACATTTCATGCCAGTCAACAGATGCTTGAAGAATCTTTGCTTGTGCGACTCGAACTGAGACACCGCGCTCATCTTTGCAGCACAGTTGTAAGTCTTGTCACCAGAGATATTACAAGCTTCCAGGGCTTTATCTAAATTATTATGAATAATACCAAAAGCATCAGAATAGCTATTGTAAATCCGTTCTTGCGTGGGCGTTAAATCAATGTAGAGCGTTTGATACTCCACCCCCTCAAACGAGAGACTCCGCGCCAGATAGAGTCCCAAAGCCTTGAGATCCCTGGCTACGACTTCCATCGCGGCGATACCACCGCCCTCAATGGATTCCACAAAATCCTCACGGGAGGTAAACGGAAAATCTCCAGTCTGCCAAAGCCCCAGACGATTTGCATAAGATAGGTTAGAAACCTTCGTCGCTCCACTAGCAGAAACGTAGACAACCCGTGCCTGCGGTAATGCGTTTTGCAACCTCAGCCCAACAATGCCTTGCTGGGATGCTGCAACTATACCGAGTTTACCCTCTTGAGCCATTGCATTGCCCATCGCGTGACACTCATCAAATGCGATCGCTCCCTCAAAGTCCTTGCCTGCCCATTCAACAATTTGCTTGAGCCGACTTTTACCGTTCTTTTGGGATCGTAGAGTTGAGTAGGTGCAGAATAGGATGCCTTGGGTGAAAGGGATTGGATCGCCTAGCTTGATGTTGCCCAGATCAATAATGTCCTTTTCGCTACCGTCTAACGCACACCAATCACGTCTTGCATCCTCAATCAGTGCAGAACTCCTTGATACCCAGATTGCTTTTCTTCGTTCCTGACACCAATTATCGAGGATAATGCCAGCTACCTGTCGCCCCTTACCAGAACCCGTGGAATCGCCCAAGAACCAGCCACGACGGAATTTTACCGCATTTTCTTCGCCCTGAGCCGCAACAGTCACATTATCCCAATAATCATCGACAATATAAGACCCAGACAAAAATTCTGAGTGCGTTTGACCTGCGTAAATCACGCTTTCAAGTTGTGCCTCTGATAACAAGCTTTGTGTGATAATGTTGCTAGGAAGATGCGGTTTGTAAGTTGGTGCTGGTGGTGAGACAAGTGCGAGGGCTGCACTCTCACAAAGCAGTGAGGGATGAGGTAAAGCGTCCTTGATCCGGATTCTTTGTGGGCGATAAGTTTCATATAAAGTATCTTTGAGTCCTTCAGTAGCAGACCACTCGACGACTTCGTATTCCAGCACTACTATGTCGTCTGGAAGAAAGGAAATTGTTTCTGGTTGTGCAACTGTAATACGCTTTGGCAATTGAACGACTTTTGCGATGCCTACGGCGGGCGGGTACGCCATTGCAGTAGCTTTGATATCTGAGCGTTCCCACGAAGATCGCTGTGGCAAATGCTGAATCAACGCCAGCAGTTCGGGCAAGTCCAAGGTTTCGGGAATACAGGGGATGTTGCCGGGATTATCAGCCGGAACTTTGTCGATCACTGTAATCCGAGTGTCGATAGTATTAACTTCTTCACTGAAACAACTATTGAAACAAACAGCATCTCAATTAAAAGGAGCTGCAAAACGCAAATTTCTAGCGTCAACAGTACAGGGTTTAGGTCTAGGAGGGCAGAGACTTGCAGAAATAGAATTGGGCTGGAATCGAGGTACTATCCGTAAAGGGATGAAAGAATTAACAAGCGGCATTACTTGTGTTGATAATATGAGTGCTAAAGGACGCTATAAAGCAGAATTACACTTACCAAATTTTTTAACAGACATAGAAAATATAGTATAGGACTAGTGGTTTGTCTCATAAGTTCTGCTGGGTTAGAATTGAAACAGAGAGTTGAG
>NZ_JAVRBS010000065.1:0-5495 GCF_034531155.1 Nostoc sp. ChiVER01
CGTCACAAAAAGCGGCACAAGATGTGCAAGAGAAAGCTAAACAAGCATCAGAGGGAAGCTAAAAAGAATGTGTTAGGTACTATGGGCGATCGCACTATATTTCTTTCTCAGACATCTGGTACTCTTGGCGATCGCTCCCATCTTCTCAAAAATCAATTTCCAAGCGATTGCTCTATTCATCACCCAACCAATTTATACGTGATCGCACTCCATTCTAAGCGATCGCTCTTGGTCAAAATATCAGAGCAAAACCAAGACCAATGCGTGCAATGGGGCGTAAATTGTATAATAACTAATTGCCGATTTTTGTAGGGAACGCAGGGTAATTGATTGGCTTGGGGCGATCGCTGCCGCAACATCAAGCGATCGCACTTCAACATAACCTAAAAGCCTTTATGATGGAATCATGCTGAGGTAAAAATAGGTCGATCACAAACAAGTTGAAAACATATGGAAAATAACAATAAACAAATTTACAATTACACAGTTCTTCTGGAAAAAGAATCAGATGGAGGTTATCACGCTTTTTGTCCTATTCTAAAAGGTTGTCATTCTCAAGGAGATTCTTTTGAAGAAGCCATTGAGAATATTACAGAAGCCATTGAATTATATATTGAAAGTTTAAAGGCTGATAATCAGTCAATTCCTAGAGAAGATTTAATTGTCAAGCCATTAAGTATATTGGCATAAGTAATTTTCCTACTGTCAAAGCTAAAGAATTTATCAGAGTTATCGAAAAATTAGATTTTTATCTTGACCGTCAAAAGGGGAGTCATGCTATTTACAAGGATAGTCATGGACGAAGAGTTGTTGTTCCAATTCATGCGGGACAAGATTTAAAACAAGGGACTCTAATGGGCATGATTCAGGATATTGGTATTGACAAGGAAACTTTCTTTAAGTTGTTGGGAGAATAAATTAGGTGTAATTTTATTGTTTGGTGTCGGAACTCAATCTAACTTACAAGATGGGCGTTCTGCTTACAGCAACGCTTCGCTATCGCACTACAAGATCAGGCGATCGCACAAGAAAAAAGCAATTTACCCACCCATCTACACAAATCCACGTAGGGTGCGTTAACGAAGTAATGCACCACGTCAATTACGTATCCCAAATACTATTAGGCATTTCTGTAATATCATTCATTCCCCAATTTGGCGGATAAAAACCTTGAGCCATAAACCGATGAGTAGATGAAAATTGCCAATCTTGGGGAACTTGACACAATTGATGTCGTACCGGATTGTAATGAATATAATCGCAATGCATGACAAAATCTCTCTCAGTTCGGATTAAATGTTTTCAGAATCGTCTTTGCTATAAATTGCGCTCTTTGCGTTTGTGTCGAGAATGAGAAATATCAGCATTAATTCCTAATTGCTTCCCATATTGTTTAGTGACAAAGGTTTTAATTAATCGCAATCGAGTTGATAAATTGCTATCCCCTTCTGGTTGTGATTTTACCCCCCGCATGACCAAATTTTGAACCATAGCGTGACCAAAAGTTGCCAAGAACCAAAATATAGTTCAAATCACACTGGTAATGTCCATAAACAATGAAAATGATCGGGTAGCAGCATAAATGCGTCGATGGTAAAGGGATATTTCTGACGTACATGTGTGATAGCAGCGCGGAGTGCTTGGCGTGCGATATCGTTGATTAGCTAAGGTTGGCGATGATGAGTTACTTGGGTGAGGAAATAAGTACCACCTGGAAGTTTGGCTCGGCGATAATTGGGCATGGGTATCAATCAATGATCTGTTGTCTTAAATTACCCATTTTTCTGCCCAATTAATCTGTTGGTGTTGGGTTCGTTATGGTTGGTGCGTTACTTCGTTAACGCACCCTACAAGATCCGCGATCGCACTGCCGTTGTAATAATTTCTGCATCGCTCATGTCTCGACGGCAATCATCGTTATGCCCAATTGCCTTCAACAAATCATCGATGATACCATAGACAGTAATTATTTCGTTTAGCATTTTCCCCCATCCCCCAATTTGGCGGATAAACACCACCAGCCATCAACCGATGAATGGTAGAAAATTTCCAATCTTGAGGAACAGAACAAAGCCGATGGCGCACAGGATTGTAATGAATATAATCGCAATGTTTGCCAAAATCTCTATCATCGCGTATCAAATGCTCCCAAAATCGTATTTGCCATAAATTGCGTTCTTGTCGTTTTTGTCGAGAGGTGGAAATATCAGCATTAATTTCCAATTCGCTTCCATACCTTTTGGTAACAAATGTTTTAATTAATCGCAGTCGAGTTGATAAATCGCTATCTCCTTCTGGTAATGTCCATAAACAATGGAAATGATCGGGTAAAAGCACAAATGCGTCGATAGTGAAGGGATATTTTTGACGGACATGAGTGATAGCAGCGCGGAGTGCAAGGCGTGCGATGTCGGTAATCAGCCAAGGTTGACGATGATGAGTTACTTGGGTGAGAAAATAAGTACCACCAGGAAGTTTGGCTCGGCGGTAATTAGGCATGGGTATTCATTGATGAGTTGATTGTTTTAAAATACCCATTGTTGATGCCAAATCAATATCTGTCGATTGGGTGCGTTAGGCGTTCGTGGTAGGATATTTGACAAGCCATTTGGCTGTTTACGCTGTAACGCTGCATGAGATTGGTTCGATGCGTTAACGAAGTAACGCACCCTACAAGATATGCTTACGCACTTAAGTAAGATCCATTCATACGTAGGGTGTGTTAGCACGGAGAGTACGATACCGATAATCAGCATATAGATGGTGCGTTACATTTCATTAACGCACCCTACAAGATCAGCGATCGCACTAATCGCAATATTGTCGATCGCACTTCACACCGCTTTTTAGCTTTATGTCTGAAAGATCGCACAATACTATTCAAGCGATCGCACTTGAGATTCAAGGCTCCTTGCCTTCTCAACGGCTCTTTTCATACCATTCTTAAAATTATTAGTTAACATAGTTATAAATTGTTTTGCTTCCCTTTCTTCTTTTTCATGCTTTTCTTTACCAGTTACTAATTTAGTATCTTTCATTAATCCAGGAGCATTCCTAAGCAGGTTTTTGATATTTATTGGAAAACTTAACCATTCTCTTAGAGCTACTTCATTGTGAATATCTACTTTCTGAGACTCAAGGTAAACCTCAAGAATGCTTCCTATATCGTCAGGATGTTTGGTAAGTAATGCTATGTTTATTTCTGTTTTCTCAAATAAACCAGGTGGAAGTCCGAAAACCTCCAAAATTAAATCAATCAATCCCCTTGCTGTTCGGCCATTGCCATCATCAAAAGGATGAACTGCTAAAAATTTAGATAGAAAAATCCCACAGCTAGGAATAATGTGAGATTTTTTCTTGTAGCTGATCTCTATTTGCTGATTCATCCAATTTACCAATTTAGCTAGTTCATAATCCACGAAATGAGAAGGCACTGGAGTATTTTTTCCTACATTCACAGTTTTTTCTCTTGTTTTTCCAGCTTCTACACCATTTTTTGTCGCTCCATTTACCAACTGACCATGCATTGATTTTATTAATTCCACAGATAATTGAAGTTTTTTGGGAGATTTGGCAGCATGAGCATTGATCATCTGATAAAGCTCTACCCAATTATCAGTTGCTTTTATCTGTTTTTCCATATGAATAGTACCACTGAGCTTCATCCTTTCATCTGCCCATAATTTTGTCACATCTGGAATGTTTAATAGTTCGGTCATTGGCAGCAAGTCCGTTAGTAAAACTTCGATTTCTTTCAAACATTCATCTGCAAATGTTGAAAGCGATTTCTCTTTATTCAATGCTGTATCGATTTCTTCAAAGAATCTTAAAAAATTACTGTGTTCTAAAATGGCATATAACTCCGTAATGGGTGACTGTTCTTCTTTAGGAGCTTCTTTTCCCTCAGACCGTAATTTGGGATTTGGAATTTTCTCTTTATGCATCTCTTGACTTTCAACTAATGCTCTTTCTAATGGAGTAACAGGGCTTGGTTCAGGAACAGGGCCTTTTTTTTGGTAAGTAGAAAATAAAGTCCCATTCAAAGATGCTGATACTTTTAAAACTTTTGATTTTTGAAACCAATATCCCAGCGCATTACGATTAGCCCATTTTGAGGTAAGAGGGTTTTTACTCAACTCAATTATTGCAGCTTTGGTATAATCCCTCCAATCTGAAGCTGGTTTATCCAATTTAAAAGTGTAGCTTCCAATTTCCTGTTTATTTGCGTCACTGGTGATCAAATTGACGGTTCCTGTTTCCAACCTCTCGATTTTTAAACTTTCTTTTGCCATTGGCATTGTATCCACAATCTCCATCTTATTTTCTTCAAGCAATTTTACAATGGACGCATCCAGTTCCGCATGAGTATCTTCTCCTCCAGAGGCTTCTAGCCATTCACTTCTCCTTCGGGCTTGAGAAGGGCCCGACAATTTTGCCGTTTCGGTTTTTATTTTTTCATCAATTGGATAGAAAAACATAGTATTGGGATCTTTTTTTAACGCGTACCACTGCACCCCATCTAATGGTTTATCCCATTTGTAATATGGACTGGCATCTTCATCTATCCATTTGGCTTGAATTGTTGATGCGCTAAAACTGAGTACCCTCAATTGAAAAGTTGGTGTACCAGCTTTGCTAAAATTGTTTGACTCAAATGAGAGGTTTTCAATTCCTGTTTTTAATTGATCGGGTATTCCTATTTTGTTGGGGTGCAACACCTCTGATGACTCTTGGATATAACCTGTCATTTCTCCTTTCTCATGGATAACGCCTTCTCCCACCGATGTCGATGAGGTTTCGGTGGCGGTCTTTTGCGGTAACATCTGCTGTGGTAAGTGCGATCGCCTCACCGCCCCCCCATTCTGCTGCACCACATGGGTCAACTCATGCGCCAACAACTCTTGCCCCCCGCGACTCCCCGGCTCATAAGCCCCCTGTCGAAAGAACACATCCTGCCCCGTAGTAAATGCCTTAGCTTGTATCGACTGATTCAACTGATCCGCCTGAGAATCCGTATGCACACGCACCCCACTAAAATCAGCCCTAAACGCCTGCTCCATCGGTTCTCTGATGCTTTCCACTAGGGGCTGTCCACTACTTCTAGCCTTTTGTATCCCAGCTTCCACATCTGCGGATGCTGCCATGCTACCCTCTGCTACACGCTGTACTATCGGTTGCATTTGGAGGTCGTCTTTGTCTTCAGGCATCTGACGCTGTACTGCTTGGCTTTGACCTGATACCGCAGGCGCATTAATTTGCTGTACTACCTCACGCGCTACACTATCTGCTTCCTGCTCGTACTTATCCCCCACCTCACCAATCGTCAGCTTCGCCTGCACCTGCGTCGTGCTTCCACTTGCCAACAACCGATTCGCCGCCCTATTTCCTATCGTCTCCTGAAGGGTTAACACTTCATCTGCACTCAGCGAACTTGGGTCAACTTTCGCCCTTTGAACTATCGAATGCACATCATTTGTTATTCCTATTGTTGTCGG
>NZ_JAVRBS010000066.1:0-3731 GCF_034531155.1 Nostoc sp. ChiVER01
TAGGGTGGGGTAAAAAATATGTGATACATGAATCATTACTTTTCAAACATCCTCTTAGGCAGATCAAGTGAGTTCATCAGTAGACCTCTTGCAAAAGTGCTTTTTGCAAGAAAGGGAAAAGGACAATACAGAACTTTTTCCCCTTCCCCTTTTCCCGACTTATGCAAGAAGTCTAGTATTCGCAATTAAAAAACTTAGATATAGCAACCCTTTCAGGGTTTACCTCTGTTTCATAATTTTTAGTGATATCATGTCCGCCTAATTAGTTATGATTCCCGCATCTATGCAACAACTATAATCGTAGCGATTGTCTTAAAAGCCAAGCGTATTGGTCTATATTGCACTCAACTGATAACCGCCATATTAGAAGGATAAGGACTAAAGTCCTTACTACGAACTTAATATTACTTACCCATCAATTTAAACTTGCCAAACTACTATAGCAGTCCTAAATCATTCGTGAAAATTATATCTCTCTTTATTTCTTTCCTTCCTTGGCGTCCTTGGCGTCCTTGGCGGTTCGTTTCTTAATCTATATTTTTCACAACTCAAATAGGATTGCTATAGTAGGGGCTGTTGCGTTAACCCTTAATTAATTACAAATTATTTTAATCCCTTCGATTTGCGAAACTCCTGCACAACATCTTTAATATCACGTAATTCCCCTTCAACTAAATAATTTAATTGCCGCATTTCATCTGCTGAAATCTTTCCGGCAAGTGAAGCGATCGCATTTTTTAATTCAGGATATTTTTTTAATATTTCTTGTCGAACAATTGGTACAGTTTCGTAAGGTGGAAAATAATGTTTATCATCTTTTAAGACAACTAAACCCAAGCGAGCAATCTGTCCGTCAGTAGAATTACCCGCCACCATATCTACTTGTTTTTGAATCAAAGCACGATATATCAAACCCAAGTCCATAATTTGGGGAGGTTTGGCAAAATGCAAATCGTAAGCTTTTGCTAATCCAGGAAAACCATCTTCCCGTTCTAAAAACTCATAGCCAAAACCCCCGCGCCACTGCGGTGTATATTGAGTAGCTTCAGAGAGAGTTTGAATGTTGTAACGCTTGGCATCATCACCCCGGACAATCATCGCAAAAGTGTTTTCAAAACCTAAGCTTGGCATCACTTCCAGATTAAATTGCTGGGAATATGCTTGTTTTAACCTTTCATAAACTTCTTTCGGATCATTAACTGCTTTTTGCTTTAAAATTCCCGTAAAAGCTGTGCCTGTATACTCAATATATGCGTCAATTTTGCCAGCAGTAATTGCACTATGACAAACAAAAGAACCACCCAAACGGGGACGACGAGCTACTTTTAAATTAGTTGTCGCCTCAATTTGTTGTGCTAACAGTTCACCTAAAATATCTTGTTCAGTAAAATCTTTGGAAGCAACGATAATGTTGCCACTGCTACTATTATTTGAATTTGGTGTACAGCTAGTGATTCCCAATAACAAAGCAAAAGTTAAAAAGCACAATGCTATAATTTTTTTCATTAACTTTTAATTTTTAACTTATTTTCCATCCAGCCAATTGCAAAGTCAGCTAGTAATGCAATTGCCGCCGCCGGAACTGCACCAGCTAAAATTAACTGATCGTTCACGACTGATATACCACGAAAAATAAATACTCCCAAACCGCCAGCACCAATTGCTGCTGCAATAGTTGCAATACCAATGGCAATTACCGTTGCTACACGCACCCCTGCTAAAATTACTCCCAGTGCTAAGGGGATCTCAACTTGTAACAACAATTGTCTATCTGTCATCCCCATGCCTTTACCAGCTTCTCTAATAGCTGGATCTACACCAGTAATGCCTGTGTAAGTGTTACGAATTATCGGCAGCAACGAATATACAATCAGGGCAACAATTGCTGGTACTGCACCAATCCCGCCAATTATCGGAACAGGAATGAGCAAGCCAAATAGTGCCAAACTAGGAATAGTTTGGAAGATATTTGCTATACCGAGAATTGGTTGGCGAAGATAAGTTTTACGTGTAATTAAAATACCTAATGGAATGCCTACAAGGATAGCAATTCCAATTGCTATGCCTACCAAAAACAAGTGTTCTAGAGTATGCTGAAGGATTTCTGGAGCATACTTAACGAGGAAGAAATTTTTCATAGATTATCTTGCAAGGTATGCAGACATTGGAGAAAGGCAAGGCTTTCTGGATGTTGCGATCGCCTAAATTCATCTGTCGTCCCCAATACTACCAATTCTCCGCCATACATTAAACCAATTCTTGATGCTAAAACAAATGCTTCTTGAATATCGTGGGTAACAAACACAACTGTTTTGCCTAACTCTTGCTGCAAATGCCGAAACTCTTGTTGCAGTTCTAAGCGCGTAATTGGATCGAGTGCGCCAAAGGGTTCATCCATCAACAACACTGGCGGATCTGCCGCTAAAGCCCTAGCTACACCGACTCTTTGCCTTTGTCCTCCCGAAAGTTCGTTCGGGTAACGTCCGGCGAATTGTGCTGGTTCTAAGCCTACTAATTGCAATAATTCATAAACCCGCGTTTTTATTTGTTTCGGTTGCCAACCTTCCAAAGCCGGGACTAAACCCACATTGCGTTCAACAGTGAAATGGGGAAATAAACCAATTTCTTGAATGACGTAACCAATTTTTCGCCGCAGTTTAATTTCATCCCATTGAGTTGTGGGAATACCATCAAATAAAACTTCACCTTGTGTAGGTGTAAATAAGCGATTAATTAACTTCATTGTGGTGGTTTTGCCGCTACCACTGCGCCCAAGTAATACCAGTGCTTCTCCTTGGCGGATGGTGAAATTGAGATTTGACACCAATGAGCGATGATTGCGGCTAAAGGTAACATCGCGGAATTCGACGGCAGTTTGATTATTTTGCGGCATGAGTGGCTTTTGATGGACGCTAGCTATTGTATTATGTGCTGATTTTGCTAGCGTGCTAACGCCCAATTTGCCAGACAAGTTGCTCAAGGCTTTTGTTTTAAGAGGATTTATGCAGTTTTAGCATTTTCTTCTGATGTTTGTTCTGCAACATTTTTTAAGCGGCTCGATCTGATTTTACGGATGCGATCGCTATTGCGAACACCACCCGCCATCTCATATTCACGGCTGTCTTTGCCGTATTTGATCGCAACCACCATCAGCATTTTTTCGGAAAGCTGACTCAAGTTTTTTTCCATCTCTTCAATTTCAGTTTTAGAAGAGTCAACTACAGACAGAGCAGTATTATAAACATCAAGTTTTTTGCGTAACTGCTCAATTGACTCAATCAGTTTTTCCAGATTATAATTTTCATCAAATTTGATGTTTGGAACAATCGATTTCAGTCCAGCCGACCTTAACTGAGCTTTTTCTAGAATGCGGGATGTGCGTTTTTGACGAGACATAAAATTAGTCCTTTAAGATGCTGCTATAGCTAGCTTGGCTTAATTAAACTGCGTTTCAGTTCAGCAAAACTCGCAGTTTTTGCTTATAAAATTTTCAGGTCATATCAGTAATTTTTCGGTATTTATTTTCAGAATTTAATTAATAATGTAAAAAAGCAAAAATGAGATTACTCCGGTCACGAGTGAAACCACTTCTGTCACGAGTTAGACCACTTCTGTCACGACTGAAAACGCTCCCGTCACGAGTTAGACCACTTCTGTCACGATTGAAACCACTCCCGTCACGAGTTAGACCACTTCTGTCACGACTGAAAACGCTCCCGTCACGAGTTAGA
>NZ_JAVRBS010000066.1:3831-5411 GCF_034531155.1 Nostoc sp. ChiVER01
CCACTTCTGTCACGACTGAAACCACTCCCGTCACGAGTTAGACCACTTCAGTTTGTTGGGAAGTGCTGTAGATGCAAAGCAGCTTAAGCGATCGCTTAGTATTTTGTCCTAATCACTAAAATCGCATTATTGCGATAAAATTAATAGTATGCGTAAGCTTATCCCAGACAATGCCAGAAACACGGATTATTTTCTTTCAAGATGATAGAGGAGAAGTTCCAGTCTTAAAGTGGCTAAACAAATTACTTAAACAGGATCGTAAGGGATATGCAAACTGCATCGCTAGAATTGAGCAATTAGCTGAGTATGGTTTTGAATTAAGACGACCCGCCGCAGATTTTCTGCGTGATGGTATTTATGAACTAAGAGCCAAGCACATCAGAGTACAGTATAGAATTCTATATTTTTTTCATGGTCAAAACGTAGTGATTTTAGCTCATGCCATTATTAAAGAGGATAACCAAGTTCCAGATCGAGAAATTGATTTAGCATTAAAATACAAAAATTTATTCATACTCAATTCAGAAATTCATACTTATATCGAACCAGAGGAAGAAACAGATGAAGAAAACTAATGATGCACTGAAAATCATTAAAAGAATGATGAAAGAAGATCCAGAATTACAAGAGATGGTTAGAGAATCATCAATAAATGCTCAGGTATCTCAAATCATCTACGATGCACGTAAAGAAGCGGGACTAACGCAGCAACAACTAGCCGATTTAGTCGGTACTACCCAGTCAGTCATTGCTCGATTGGAAGATTCTGACTATGAGGGACATTCTTTGTCGATATTGGCTCGGATCGCAGGAGCTTTAAATCAAAAAGTAGAAATTAAAATGTCACCTAAAGAAGTTGCTTAAAACCCATCATGGCTAGGGATATTTTTACTGGATTGTAATGTATAACATCCAATGGGAAGCGCTATAGTTTAACGTCGCTCATTGACAATCTAGACAATTTCTGTGATGATTTTATGACTAATTGCGATCGCTCACTTATCGACACCAGAGAGAATTTGTAAATGCAATACTTCGTATTCCTGCTCTGTTATTAGAGAACTGGGTTGAGTAGCTGCAAAAGTATAGGATCGCACTTTGCTTAAAACTATAAATCCTCATCCCTGCATCCCCTTATACCAATTAACGAAAATCAGGCTACAGATACAAGTCTGTAAACTCAAATTAAATCTAACTGTCTTAAATTACGAATTACGAATTACGAATTAAAAATTATTTCCACCATCGCGCCACATCTACAATAGCGCGGGCAACTTCTGCCGTTGCTGCTTCGCCACCTAATGCAAAGATAACTGGAAACAATGCCTTGATATCTTGCAGCAAATTAGGGCGAGTGCGAACAGATAACTTATGAAGTGTATCTTGCCAGAGAGGGAAAAGTTTGGCATTCGGCATTTGTGACAGACCAGAAGCTAATGCACTCAGGGCTGAGGCGCGAGAATACTCATACTGAATTGCCCTAGCGGCGGCGAGTGCTTCTGGCAACAACTCTGGCAGTTTGTCGGCTAATGCACTCAGGGCTGAGGCGCGAGAATCCTCAGACTGAATTGCCCTGGCGG
>NZ_JAVRBS010000067.1:0-3998 GCF_034531155.1 Nostoc sp. ChiVER01
CATAAAATGAACTTTTAGCTCAAGATATGCTTCAAAAAGAGCTAACTATTTTATGGGTTCTTGGCAACTTTTGGTGATCTTGGTTGTGGGAAGGCAGAGGGCAGAGGGCAGAAGGCAGAAGTCGGAAGGAAGAAAGATATAATTAAGATACTTCAGTGCGACCCGAAAGTCGCTCGCGAGAGTGGAACCCTCAAAAAGTTCCCAGGTTAGTATCCAAACCTGTACCCACCCGAAGGGGCATTTTGAGTAATTAGTATGTCTCACAGCTAGAGGGTAATGTCTAATCCCAAGTAATAGTCACAAACGAAAGGGAGGGCTAGGGTAAAACCAATATGGATAATGTTTATGAATCTGCGTTGAGGCTCCGATATTCTGAAGGCTATCGAAAGTGACTGATACGGTAGTGTGGGGTAAATCATCCGTTATGTAAACGGAAACAGGAAAGATGCCTGAAGTACATCTTTATAGGATACCAAGCTCCCGGAGTATAGCAGAATCCTACATTGGTTGTATCTGTTGCGTGCGAAACGGGGAAAACCCAATGGGGTCTAACTACGTTGCTGTTTGTAGTTAGTAGGAGTAACCGTAAGGTACTCGGAACTCCTCAGTGGGAGTAGGAAACCCCACTAAGCAAATGCTGCCATGCCGAAAGGTAATAGAAAACAGGACTTGTCCCTGATAACTAAGCAGATAGGTCTGATGACTAACTCGAACTATCAAAAGAGAAAACTAGAATTGTTCACCTCAATCAGGGGTTCTGTTTTCTAGGTTTTAATATCAAACACTACCGAGTCAGCAACACTAAAACTGGATGGAAACTACTCATTAAACCTAGTAAAGAATCTCTTCTAAATATACGGAAAAAGCTAAGAGAAGAGTGGCTAAATCTTAAGGGGCATGACATTAAAAGTGTCATCAAAAAACTCAACCCGATTATTAGAGGTGAAGCAAACTATTTCCGTATAGGTGTTGCCTCAGAGGCATTCAGAAGCTTAGATGACTGGATGTTTAAACGGGAATGTAGATACGTAAATCATACACATCCGAATAGAAATAATAAATGGCGTAAAAATAAGTATTGGGGAAGGTTGAACCTAGAAAGAAAAGATAAATGGGTGTTTGGAGATAAACGCACAGGTTTCCACCTGATAAAGTTTTCTTGGTTCAATATTCAAAGGCATCAACTTGTTGTTGGTAGGTCATCACCAGATGACTCAACACTCAAAGATTACTGGAAGGAAAGAGAAAAAGCGAAAGCTTCCAATCATCCAAAAAGTATTCAGAAAATTGCTGAGAAACAAGGTCATGTTTGTCCTGTCTGTGGACAAAGCCTATACAACGGTGAAGAAATCCACAAACATCATAAATTACCAAGAAACAAAGGCGGTTCAGATACATACTCAAACCTTGAGTTAGTTCATATTTATTGCCATCATCAAATCCATTCTGGAGCTACAGCTACATGACTTGCTTAAGCCGTGTACTTGGAAACTTGTACGCACGGTTTTGAGGGGGGAAAGAGGTAGAAATATCTCTGACCTACCCGACAACTTCACTCCATCAAACATTTGAGGAATAAGCCTTACTCATGTTCTATGTCGGTGCTAACTCACCTATTACCAGATTCAAGCAATCTGAGACTTGAGAATTGCCAACTTGATAAGATAAAAACGAAGATTTATTTGATTGTTTCCGCAATCAGTAGAGTAGTTAACTGTCCAGTTTGTAACCAACCAACTCACAAAATTCATAGTCGCTATGAACGCTTATTAGCAGACTTACCCTGGGCTGATTACAGCATTACCTTACAGTTACGGGTAAGGAAGTTTTTTTGCATCAATAGGTTGTGTAAACGGCGCATTTTTACAGAAAGGCTGACCAATGTAACCACACCTTGGGCTAGAAGAACTCTACGTTTAGCTCAACGACTGAGTGTGATTGGTTTAGCTAATGGTGGTGCAGCAGGGGAAAGACTCTTACAGCAATGGGGGATAAAAGTTTCTCGCAACACACTGTTAAATTTAGTCCGCTCAATCCCACTGCCACCCATCGTAACGCCACATACTCTTGGGGTAGACGACTTCTGCTTTCGTAAATGTAAAACTTACGGGACAGCACTAATTGACCTCGAACGCAGCCGACCAATTGCTTTACTAAAAGATGCTAAGGCTGAAACCTTAGCAGAATGGTTAAAAGCTCACCCCGGTGTCAAAGTCGTCTCACGAGATCGGTCAAAAACTTATGAAAGTGGTATTCGCCAAGGCGCACCAGAAGCCATTCAAGTTGCAGACCGTTTTCATCTATTGCAGAACTTATCTCAAACGCTTTATCAAGTCTTTGGTAATCACGCCAAAACACTAAAAGAAGTAGAAAAACAAGTCTTTAATACTGATACTAAAGTGCTAGAAGAGATGGAAACAGCACTTGAAGAAGGCAGAAGTACGTTCGTGCAGCGTCCCGTATGGAAGGCAGAGGGCATTCGGGAATTGAATGGGGATTCCGACCCCACCCAATTGCAGACCACTGAAATTCAAAACGAATGTGGGAATATTAAACCCTTTTTGGCAGAAAATACAGACGGATTGACTGCACGGGAAAACCTTCAAGCCAACATAATGCCTTCTGCCGTCTGCCCTCTGCCTTTCCCCGATAACCTTTCTATGATTGCTGAGACTAATAAGAGTCCAGTTGTGCCAAGGTTTCCCCAAAACACATCTTTAAAAAGAAAAGTCCAATCCGCCAAGGCGCAGGCTAGACGGAGGGAAATCCATGAGCAAGTTTGGAGACTGCGGTCTATTGGCTTCTCAGGGCTAGCAATCGCTCAAGAGCTGGGAGTTTCTAAAACTACCGTATTCAATTACTTGCGTAGCTCAACTTTTACCGAACGTCGTGAACGTAGCGACCACGGTCTGAGTCTTCTCAACCCTTATCATGATTACCTCCTCAGTCGCTGGAATAGGGGGAACCACAACACCCAAGAACTGTTTGAAGAAATTCGCACCTGCGGCTATATTGGTGGTTATGCCACGGTCGCTCGCTTCACTCGTTATCTCAAGACCTTGCCCGGATTTGGGCCAGCAAAGTGTTCAAAGAAAAATGCGTCCTCTAGGGTTAGTTCTTCCTCCCATCGTCCTCTCACCCCCAGTCGCGTCACAGCTTTAGTCTTGCGACGACCAGAATTAATACAGCCTAATGAGCGTGAAATCATCGCTCAACTACTTTCAGCCCATTCTGATTTGAAGTCAGCTATTGAACTAGCTCAACAGTTTACATTCCTTGTGCGTCAACGCCTACCTGAGCAGCTCGATGCTTGGTTCAACAAAGCTAAAAACAGCTCTGTTTCTTTGTTGCGCTCCTTCGCTGTTAGTTTAGAGTCTGACTACAATGCTGTGAAAGCAGGTGTAACTATGTCAGTTAGTAATGGCCCAGTTGAAGGCCATATTAATCGCTTGAAAATGTTAAAGCGACAGATGTATGGTCGCGCCAAAATAGATTTACTTGAACGACGATTTTTGTTGGCTATTTGAGGAGAAAATTTTGACAATTTACACTTGATTATATGAGTTATAGAAATCAGTTTATCTGGCAAAGGGCGGTTCAACTTGCTATCAATTGTTATAAATTTACCCGCCTATTCCCTCAGTCAGAATTGTATGGTTTAACCAGCCAAATCCGACGTTCTTCTGTATCTGTAGCATCTAATATAGCAGAAGGTTATGGTAGGCGTTCCAAGCCAGAATATATACAGTTCTTACATATTGCGTTAGGTTCTTTGAGAGAACTTGATACGCAATTAATCATTGCCAAAGAAGTAGATTTAGCCGAGAAAAATCTTTTCACACCTCTATTAAATGAAGTTGAGGAAATGCAAAGTATATTAGTTGCAAGCTTAAATAAACTTAAAGCTTGAATTTACTACTTCTTCCTTTCCGACTTCTGCCTTCTGCCCTCTGCCTTCTGCCTTCCCCAACCAAGATCACCAAAAGTTGCCAAGAACC
>NZ_JAVRBS010000068.1:0-3246 GCF_034531155.1 Nostoc sp. ChiVER01
TTTAGTTTAAGAATAGAACCTGGCATCGAGCTATTTTTGCGTAGGGCAACCCCTAAACTATCGTGGCCGCAGCAGCGTTTCACCTCTGAGTTCGGGAAGGGTTCAGTGTGGTTCCACCGCGCAATAGACACCAGGAAAAATTGTTGGGTCAGAGACCCTGAAGACTGCAAGCAACGCGAAACCAAATGAGTTGTGAGGTCAAGCCCTCGGTCTGTTAGCACGGCTCGGCTACATACATTGCTGTACTTCCACCTACCGCCTATAAACGGGTGTTCTTCCCGTGACCTTACCCACTTTGTGTGGTGAGAGCACTCATCTTGAGGTGGGCTTCCCACTTAGATGCTTTCAGCGGTTATCCGCTCCGCACTTGGCTACCCAGCGTTTACCGTTGGCACGATAACTGGTACACCAGCGGTGCGTTCCTCCCGGTCCTCTCGTACTAAGGAGGACTCCTCTCAATGCTCTTACGCCTGCACCGGATATGGACCGAACTGTCTCACGACGTTCTGAACCCAGCTCACGTACCGCTTTAATGGGCGAACAGCCCAACCCTTGGGACGTACTTCCGCCCCAGGTTGCGATGAGCCGACATCGAGGTGCCAAACCTCCCCGTCGATGTGGACTCTTGGGGGAGATCAGCCTGTTATCCCTAGAGTAACTTTTATCCGTTGAGCGACGGCCATTCCACTCTGCGCCGTCGGATCACTAAGGCCTACTTTCGTACCTGTTTGAGTAGTCACTCTTACAGTCAAGCTCCCTTTATGCCTTTACACTCGCCGCACGGTTTCCAAGCGTGCTGAGGGAACCTTTGCGCGCCTCCGTTACCTTTTAGGAGGCGACCGCCCCAGTCAAACTGCCCACCTGAAACTGTTCCCTGACCAGATAATGGTCATGGGTTAGAATTCTAGCTTCGCCAGAGTGGTATCTCACCGTTGGCTCCATACTCCCCACAAGGAATACTTCATCGCCTCCCACCTATCCTGCGCAAGCCAAGCCCGAACACAATTCCAGGCTACAGTAAAGCTTCATAGGGTCTTTCTGTCCAGGTGCAGGCAGTCCGTATCTTCACAGACATTCCTATTTCGCCGAGTCTCTCTCTGAGACACCATCCAGATCGTTACGCCTTTCGTGCGGGTCGGAACTTACCCGACAAGGAATTTCGCTACCTTAGGACCGTTATAGTTACGGCCGCCGTTCACCGGGGCTTCGGTCGCTAGCTTCAAGGCGAACCCCTGACCAACTTCCTTAACCTTCCGGCACTGGGCAGGCGTCAGCCCCCATACTGCGTCTTTATGACTTTGCGGAGACCTGTGTTTTTGGTAAACAGTCGCCTGGATCTCTTCACTGCGACCCACGTCTGAGGTGGGTACCCCTTCTTCCGAAGTTACGGGGCCATTTTGCCGAGTTCCTTAGAGAGAGTTATCTCGCGCCCCTTGGTATTCTCAACCTCCCTACCTGTGTCGGTTTCGGGTACAGGTAACTGTAAGTTAACGTGTTTAGAGCTTTTCTTGGAAGCTAGACTATGCCACTTCCCCACCGTAGTGGGTCGTACTCACGCCTCAACTCGAAACGTTTTCGCCGTCTCTCAACATCTCGACGCTTGAACCGGTAACCAACATCCGGCTGACATTCATCTTCTCCGTCCCTCTGCACAACCTACAATCAGTACGGGAATTTTAACCCGTTGTCCATCGACTACGCCGTTCGGCCTCGCCTTAGGTCCTGACTAACCCTCCGGGGACGAACCTGGCGGAGGAAACCTTAGGGTTTCGGGGCATTGGATTCTCACCAATGTTTGCGCTACTCAAGCCGACATTCTCACTTCCGTTTCGTCCACAGCTGCTTGCCGCTACTGCTTCTACCTACGACGGAACGCTCCCCTACCGATTAATCGTTTATTATTAATCCCACAGCTTCGGTACATCGCTTAGCCCCGTTCATTTTCGGCGCGAGAGCGCTTGACTAGTGAGCTATTACGCACTCTTTCAAGGGTGGCTGCTTCTAGGCAAACCTCCTAGTTGTCTGTGCACTCTCACCTCCTTTATCACTTAGCGATGATTTGGGGACCTTAGCTGGTGGTCTGGGCTGTTTCCCTCTTGACAATGAAGCTTATCCCCCACTGTCTCACTGGCAATGTGTACTCTGGGTATTCAGAGTTTGTCTCGATTTGGTACCGGTCTCCCAGCCCGCACCGAAACAGTGCTTTACCCCCCAGATATAATCATTACCGCTGCGCCTAAACACATTTCGGGGAGAACCAGCTAGCTCCTGGTTCGATTGGCATTTCACCCCTAACCACAGCTCATCCGCTGATTTTTCAACATCAGTCGGTGCGGACCTCCACTTGGTGTTACCCAAGCTTCATCCTGGCCATGGTTAGATCACCAGGGTTCGGGTCTATAAACACTGATTATCGCCCTTTTCAGACTCGGTTTCCCTTTGGCTCCAGCATTCTCGCTTTAACCTACCAGTGCCTATAAGTCGCCGGCTCATTCTTCAACAGGCACGCGGTCAGACTTTTAATAGTCCTCCCACTGCTTGTAAGCTAACGGTTTCATGTTCTATTTCACTCCCCTTCCGGGGTTCTTTTCACCTTTCCCTCGCGGTACTGGTTCACTATCGGTCACACAGTAGTATTTAGCCTTACGAGGTGGTCCTCGCTGATTCACATGGGATTCCTCGTGCCCCATGCTACTCGGGATTCAGCTACTATCCTTGAGTTTTCAACTACAGGACTTTCACCTTCTTTGGTGCAGTATTTAGCTGCTTCGTTTAACCGCCAGATTCGATATTGCTGTCCCACTACCCCAAAAGATAAATCTTTTGGTTTAGGCTCTTCCCCTTTCGCTCACCACTACTTAGGGAATCTCTGTTTTGATTTCTCTTCCTCCAGCTACTAAGATGTTTCAATTCGCTGGGTTGGCTCTCTCCTGCCTATATATTCAGCAGGTAGTATTTAGGGTTGCCCCATTCGGAAATCTCCGGCTCAATGTTTGCTTCCAACTCCCCGGAGCATATCGTCGGTAACCACGTCCTTCGTCGCCTCTGTGTGCCTAGGTATCCACCGTTAGCCCTTATTAGCTTGACCACTCAATTCATTTGGTCTTTCACATAATTGCATCCACAAAAACATCTCTAAAGATTCTCTGTGTCTGCCTGCTTTTTTCGCGTTACTATGCAGTTTTCAAGGTTCTGGCTGAGATATAACTCAGCAGTCTGACTCCAAAGTCATGTTGCTGAACTCTC
>NZ_JAVRBS010000069.1:0-3012 GCF_034531155.1 Nostoc sp. ChiVER01
CGTCACAAAAAGCGGCACAAGATGTGCAAGAGAAAGCTAAACAAGCATCAGAGGGGTCGTAAAGATTTAAATTTGTTCGTTCAAAATTCAAAATAAAGAAGAAATAAAAATTTTTAATTTATTAATTCTGGGTACAAGCCCCCACCGATTCAAAAAATCAGTGGTCTATTCTACAGGAAGGCTTCACCTACAATCAGTGTCGGGTTTTAAGCCCCCAATGATTGTAATTTTGAATTTTGAATTGTTTTTGACTCCATATTCTCCTTCCTCGTCTATAAATAAATACTTTGCTTCTTAATGCTTTCTTTGCTCTAATAATCTAAACTCTAAAATTACAACTGCCCCACATACTCCCCAAATTCCCCCTCCATCAACACCTTCCCCATCTTCTGGTACTCCCGCCGAGTCGCACGTACCAAGTGACACATTTGTACCACCCCACCATCATCGGCTGCCAAAAAAGCTGCTGCCAGCACAATATTGCGTATATTCCCTCCCGGAATCTCAAAACGTCGCGCCATAAAATCCAAATCTAATTCTGCACTACGAGGAATAGCGTCTGGCCAAAGGTTTTGCCAAATGTGGCGACGATGCTTCTCATCCGGTAAAGGAAAATCGAGGGTAAAATGCAATCGCCGCACAAACGCTTCATCCATATTTTTGCGAAAATTCGTCGCCAAAATTACTACGCCGTTATACTCCTCCATTCTTTGCAAGAGGTAGCTGACCTCAAGGTTGGCATAGCGGTCATGGGCATCACTTACCTCGGTACGCTTGCCAAATAGGGCATCAGCTTCATCAAAAAAGAGAATTGCATTACTAGTTTCTGCCTCCTGGAAGATGCGGGATAGGTGCTTTTCTGTCTCGCCAATATACTTGCTGACCACTGCCGAAAGGTCTATTTTATACAAGTCTAACTCCAATTCTCCTGCTACAACCTCAGCCGCCATTGTCTTGCCCGTCCCTGGAGGCCCTGCAAATAGAATGTTTAGTCCTTTGCCTAAAGACAGCTTTTTCTCAAAACCCCACTCGTCATAAACCAAGCTACGATATTTAACATAATTACAAAGTTCTTGTATTGTATTTTTTTGCTCATCCGGTAAGATAATGTCTGACCACTTGTAGCGTGGTGTAATCTTGCGAGCCATTTCGCTTAACTGACGATTTGATTGCAAGCGACAGGCAGCGATTAGGTTATTTATAGTTATCTGCCCTGGCGTTGGATCTTGCCAACAAGCTAAATTACGTGCTGTAGCTGCCGCATCCCGAATTTGTCCACCACTAAAACGGAATTTGTTAGCCAAATCCTGTAGAGGTGCAATGCCTTGCTCCCCTATAAACCTTGTCCATAACTCTACCCGTTGGGCTGCTGTCAGGGGAGGAAATTCCACTCGCAAAAAGGTCAAGTCTGGTTGTGCCTTGGATGGTTCCCAGATAGTGTTACCTGCTAAAAAGGTCAGCAATTGCATTTCCTGCACTTGGTGCAGTAATGCTAACCGCCAAGCGGCTTTGTCCGAAGCTAAAAGTGCGTCAAAACCTTCAAAGTATATAGCTACTGACTGTAACACCGCTTCACGGTAAGCTAGAGCAATAATTGTTTCAAATTCTCTCGATTCCTCTGATAATAGTCTTTCTAACTCTACTGTCAACAACCCGATTCCCAATTCCTGACAAAATGCCTCGGCAGTAGTATGCTTGCCAACTCCGTAAGTTCCTTGGAAGTAAAATATTAGTCTGGTTTTAATTATTTGTTTCTCCAAGGCTAGTAAGCCTAAGCGTTCTTTAATTTCCAGTGGTAGTAACAAATCTTCAAGTTTTACTTGAGGCCAGGTGTATTTAGCATAGGGTAAAAGCCGGGTGTCGAGTTCGTCATTACCAAGTAAATAATTAACTACCCGTTCATCGACTTTGAGATATTTACTCAGCAGTGGTGGTTGCTGCTGTGACGAATCATCAAATAAATGCAGCAGTTGATGTTTGATTAGGGGAGCAGTAGGCAGAAAACGTTGACGTGCTGAGAGCTTGCTTTTGAAATCTGCACATAGTAAATTTAACACCAAATCTACAGAGGGCCGCTTCTTTCTTACGTCATCTTGGAGATAAGCATAAAGACGCTCGTAACCCAAATCTAATTCCGGAGCTAAACAAATTAATAGCGTATCTCTGTCAAGTGGTGTGAGCTGAAAGTGACAAACTAGTTCATGCAAGCGTAATTTAATGCCTTTTTGAATACTCCCAGTTTGGCGTTGAGCGATATCAGCAGTCATTCCTTCTAGAGCAGTTTGAACCTCGATTGAAGACAATGGTGTTGGAATATTTGCCCAACGGGGTAAACCTATGGGTTGTCTTAGGAGTTCCTCTATCTCTTGTTCGGAAATAAGAAGTCCCTGCAATTCATTGTCACTTGGCTGGATGTGCTGCATTCTCCAGACTTGGACTCGAATCAGCAGGTCAATTCTCTCTAGCTCTGCCAAAATATGCTCAACTGAGGTTGGATAATATTCCATTGCCCTTATTACTATAATCTCAACCAAGTTGATATATTATTATCATCAAGCCAAGCAACTTTTTGCATTTTTGTTTTGAGAGATTCTATTTCTATTTTTAAACTAGTTATCTCTTGATTTGTCGTTAAGTCACGTTCTGTCTTGAAAGATTGCAACTCTGTAATTTGAGTCTGGAGAGTTTTGAATACTGGCTGTTTTTTCAGATTTTCTATTTCTGATTTCAGCATTGTAATTTCAATAAGTGTAGTTAGATCATTATCCTTGTTATTTGCTTCTAACTCTGTTTGAAAAGACTGAATTTTTGCTAGTTGATTTTGGATTTCTGTTAATTGATTGGAATTTTTGAGCGATTCTATCTCAGACTTAAAGGATGGAAGTTCTGCTAGTTGATTTTGGATTTCTGTTAGTTGATTGGAATTTTTGAGCGATTCTATTTCAGACTTAAGGGACTGAAGTTCTGCTAGTTGATTTTGGATTTCTGTTAGTTGATTGGAATTTTTGAGCG
>NZ_JAVRBS010000007.1:0-5005 GCF_034531155.1 Nostoc sp. ChiVER01
GGCATCATAAGTATAGGTTTCGACAGAATCAACTTTGCCGTCGCCGTTGTTGTCAAAGCTATTGGATGTCTGGTTGCCCTTGGCATCATAAGTAGAGGTGCTGACATAAATAGGTGTGCCGTCGCCGTTGGCAAAGCTACTAAATGTCACCTTGCCGTTGGCATCATAAGTATTGGTTTGGACATACTCAGGTATGCCGTCGCCCTTCAAGTCAACGCTATCAGATGTCAGGTTGCCCTTGGCATCATAAGTATAAGTTTGAATATAATCAACTTTGCCGTCGCCGTTGCTATCAGAAGTATAGGATGTCCGGTTGCCCTTGGCATCATAAGTATAGGTTTCGACAGAATCAACTTTGCCGTCGCCGTTGTTGTCAGTGCTTAAGGATGTCTGGTTGCCCTTGCCATCATAAGTAGAGGTTTGGACATAATCAACTTTGCCGTCGTCGTTGTTGTCACTGCTGGTGGATGTCAGGTTGCCCTTGGCATCATAAATAAAAGTTTCGACAAAATCAACTTTGCCGTCGCCGTTGTCGTCAAGGCTAGTGGATGTCAGGTCATAGCGGTAGGTAATAACTGAGTCTATTATCCCATCACCGTTGTTGTCTGTCCTCTCAGATATCACTTTGCCATCGATATCGTAAGTGTAAGTTGTGGTTGAGGTCATAAATTGGTGTTCCTTATCTGTTTGATTCCAGTTGTTTTACTACTGCATTTATTATTTCATTTGTCAATGCGTTAGAGAGACGTCAGACTGCTACGTCGTCAATAAGTAGTCCGACAAAAATATTTACAGCCATTGCGATCGCTCACAATAATATTGTGTAATTAATTCTGTCTGACTACTTATTTAGATGCGATCGCCCTATAACAACACAGGGCTATTTCGTTCTAGACATAAATCGCCCAGAACTAAAGTTCATAGGCTTTTAGCTAAAGTCCGTTTTAACGGACTATAACCTTTTATCAGTCGTCTAAAGACGATTTTCGCTATTAGACTGGTGAATTCATTTTGAGGCGGGCTAGATGAGAATGAAATAGCCCTATAGCAAAATTCTTATTATGATACAGTATCAACCTAAATAAACATTAAAAAACTCACAATTTTACTCACCACTACTAACAGTTTTTTGCTGTTGATAACGCAGTTTAAATTGCTGTTGTTGTATTTTATGATCCACAATAGGTTCAGGATAGCCAACAGCATGACGTTCTGAAGATGGAATTTTCCCAGTAACTAAATATTCTGTATCTACAGACCGCAATTCTGATACCCATTGCCGAATATATTCCCCCTCTGGATCAAATTTTTGTGTTTGACTGGCTGGATTGAAAATTCGCACAGGTTTAGGGTCCATACCGCTAGAAGCACTCCATTGCCAACCGCCATTATTAGCAGATAAATCGCCATCAATTAGGTGCTGCATAAAGTATTTTTCACCCAATTGGGGATTAATTAGCAAGTCTTTGGTAAGGAAACTAGCAACAATCATTCGACAACGGTTATGCATCCAACCACTTTCATTTATCTGGCGCATCGCTGCATCTACAATAGGATAGCCTGTTTTCCCCTCGCACCAAGCTTGGAAATGTTCTTCGTTAGTTTGCCAAGGAAAGTTTTTAAAGGTATCGCGAAAAGCGCCATCAGCTAATTCGGGGAAGTTATACATTGCATGTTGATAAAACTCCCGCCAAGCTAATTCTTGTTGCCATGTGCGAATATTAACTGCTGTTTCTTCACTGCGGCTGTTTTCTAGTGCTTCTATGGTGGCTTGCCAAACGGTGCGAATGCCAATTACACCAAATTTTAAAGCTGCACTCAGTTGCGATGTTCCATCCACTGCGGGAAAATTTCGCTGTTCTTGGTACTCAGTAATCGCAATAGCCGTAAATTCCTCTAGCCGTTCTTGCGCTGCCGCCTCTCCCGGTGAAATAATTAATTCTCCATCCCAAATAAATCCTAAATCTTTTGCTGAAGGTAGCGTTATGGCTCCTGCAAGTTTAGCAATTTCCTGTTCAGCTTCTGTTAAACCCTCAACATTTTGGAGAGTTTCTACTGGGTTCGCTTTTGGTTTGGCAATCCAATTTTTCCAGAAGGGGGTGTAAACCGTGTAAGGTTGATTGCTACCGGTGCGTAGTTGCTCTGGGGAATTGAGGATTTGATCCCAGTTTTGGTTAAGAAACTGAATGCCTTTTTCTTTGAGAGCATTTATAACAGTGCGATCGCGTTCTTGCGAATAAGGTTCTACATCCCAATTCCAAAAAACAGCTTTGGCATTCATTGCTTCTGCTAAAGCTGGTATCGCTTGTACAGGATTGGCGTGGAGTATTAACAACTGGCTACCAACTTGAGCATATCGCTCTTGGAGTTTCTGCAAACAGCCAATCATATAAGTTACTTTCACAGGAGCAACATCATCCCGTTCCAGAATATTCGGATCAAGACAAAACACGCCCACCACTTTCGGACTCTGTTGTTTTGCCGCAGCCAGTCCCGTATTGTCAGAAATGCGTAAATCGCGCCGATGCCAAAACAGAATTAAGTCAGACATTCTATACTACATATAGTTCACCCGTACTAGCTTAAATGCTAGTGGTACCAATGAACATCATTCTGGCGATAAATTTCTTTTGTCAATGGCTATTAAGTATTGTCCATTCTGCGGTTTGTCAATCATGATAGTGGTTTATTATCCTCATCCTGCGGCTGAACCCTTCTAACTATTGGATAACTTAGTAGAATACACCTGTGCTTAAGACAAGGCTAGCTCTACGCCAAATTCCACAGCAAATCAATTCCATTTCCAACATATTTTGAATCATCCCGGTGTTCTTTAATCTTTAAGTTGGTATAAAATAGCAAGATCGCTTAATATTAAGTAACAAATTGTTTTATCACTACAAAAATAAATATTTATGTAGTTAAATGTATGAGCTTAGTCAATAAATAAATTTTCTATAAAAATAGAAAATATCCGTCAATAAAAAAATATTTTTATTAAAACAACACATCGAATTGATACTTGGTAGAATCATATCAAGAATAACCAAAACTGATAACATTATGCCAAGAAAAGAACAAGGATGGGTCACGTTTCAAACCTCAGAGGACGAGCGAAAAATTCTGGAAGAGTTCTGCGAACAGTCTCAACGCAGCAAGACTGAGATTCTGCGCGAACTCGTGCGTAGCCTGAATCAGAACTCATCAGCACCAATATCGCCCTCAATTCAGCAGGAAAAACAGGAAGATATTTATACTCAAAAGCCTGATATAGAAAGTAGTATTCAAAAGAAATCACTAAAAGTTAGCTCTCGCAATATTCTTAAAGGTGTCGTTAAACGAGTTGTCTATGGAGCAGTTAATAGTGAGGTGACTCTAGAGATTATTCATAAAGTAGAGTTAACCTCGATTATCACTAGAGCTTCCGCAGAAGAGTTGGAACTATCTGAGGGAAAGGAAGCTTATGCAGTCATTAAATCTAACGATATTGTCATTGCTAGAGAATAGAAAGACGTTGACTTTAAGCGTTGGATATTAAAAAGATGAATTATCACCACTAATACCATTTCAGCTTAAAGTTGATACATTTAGGCAAGCAGAGGAGGCAGTGAGAGCAAGAAGAACGGTTTGTATCAAAAATTTGGTGAAATGGTATAGAATCTATCCCACTATTCTAAAAATCCCTAATTCTTATTGTCAAATATACCTGAAAACCTTGATTTTTCGTTTTTAGTTCTCAACCAGCTTAAGCTTTGTAGCACAAATATTATTAGTGGGATAGGTTTATAACATCTTTGATCTTGAAAAGCTGCAAGATAAATTGAGTATATAGTTGATATGATGCTTATAATACTACGCTTGCACGACAAAATCTGATGCACTCAGAGTTGGCGCACCAGTGAGAGTTGCAAATAGACCACCGCTACCAAAACCTGCTGCACAGCCATTTTGGTTGTAGAACAACTGTCCACTCACAGCGTCGTAGATAATTTTCGCCGTGCTGGTCGCTGCTGAAGAAGTGATTTTAAAATCGCTGGCATTACTAAAACCTGTTCCCGCAGTTGAAATAATAGCATTAAAAGTAGTTTTATCCAGGATAATTTTGTCGCCTTGAGAACTGTTGAAATCACCGATTGCATCTACACCAACAGCAGTCATGGCAAAAGCAGCATCGGTGTTGTAAAGGAATTTGTCAGAACCTACACCACCCACAAGAGTATCATTGCCCTCTCCACCGATGAGAATATCATCACCTGACCCGCCCCGCAACAGGTCATTGCCACTCAAGCCATTAATGATGTCATTACCCCCTTGACCATTAATCACATCATTGGAGTAGTCAAAACCTGTGATGTTATTGTTTAAATCATTGAGGAAGGTAACAGTATTTGTGTTGAAAATGTTAGCTTGAGTAGAGTTGGCATCGAATACATCAAAGCTATCGGCAATGTTGATTTGCCCATCAAACAGGATATTGCCAATCGCAGGGCTTGCTTGAGAAGCAAACAGATTATCGAGGTTTTCTAACTTAAAGTTTTGTAGAGTGACTTTGGTAGAAGCCACATTTTCAAAGGTAACTTCTAAGTTATTACCATTTTGAGTTAATTGCAGATTTTGGGCAGTTAAACCACTACCTGTAAATTGCAAGGTGTCAACATTTGCAATGACTTGTGCTGAAGAATTTGTACCTTTGCCAACACCAGCAAAATCAGTGATGGTATCATTGCGATCGCCAAGGCGAATAATAAATTTATCTTGACCACCGTTGCCTGTTAGGGTATCGTCACCAGTTAACCCATCAATGATATTGTTGCTTGGTGAACCAAATAAGTTATCTGCACCAGGAGTTCCAGTCAGGTTGACAGAGGTGTTGCCATTAGGAATATTCCTTCCCCCAAACACCACATAGCTTTGCCCAGCCGCAGAGTTGCGGTTGGGGTCGGCAAATACTGCCCCAATAATCAGGTCGTCAATGCCATCGTTGTTGATGTCCCCTGCATTGCTG
>NZ_JAVRBS010000007.1:5105-290820 GCF_034531155.1 Nostoc sp. ChiVER01
TTTGCTGCAATGCCGTTAATGAAAAAGCCATTAGTGCCATTCAAATTAGAGAGGTTGAGGCTGCCGCCACTGCCCAGATTCTTGCCCCCAAACACTACATAGCTTTGCCCAGCTTGAGTGATACCGTTGGGGGAGGCACCAGATGCCCCAATAATCAGGTCGTCAATGCCATCGTTGTTGATGTCCCCTGCATTGCTGACTGAGGTGGCTGAGTAGTTCTTTGCTGCAATGCCGTTAATGAAAAAGCCATTAGTGCCATTCAAATTAGAGAGGTAGAAGGTGCCGGTGCCGCGACTGCCCAGATTCGTCCTCCCAAACACTACATAGCTTTGCCCAGCATCAGAGTTGCCGTTGGGGTCAGCAAAAATTGCCCCAATAATCAGGTCGTCAATGCCATCGTTGTTGATGTCTCCCGCATTGCTGACTGAGTGGCCTGAGAAGTCATCTACTGCAATGCCGTTAATTTTAAAGCCATTAGTGCCATTCAAATCAGAGAGATTGAAGAATGAATTAGCCATGATTTTCTCTTATATTTATTTGTTGTTAGTCAGGGAGTGGGCTTTAAAGCTCTAAGCTTGAAGTTCCGTGTTCCAAGTAAGGGCGTACAGATATACATTGGTGTCAATGAAGAAACAAGGGGATGTTTCCTGTTGTCCCCTTCGATGATTTGCACTATTTAAGAACTGCCAATTGACTGCTACTTCCACAATCAGGTAGGCTTTGGGTTTGTAGAATAACCGCTCATTCACAGTGTCGTAGATAATGCGATCGCTATTGCTACCCTCTAAAATTGGACTGCAAATGATAATTCGTAATTCGTAATTAAATTACGAATTATGTTAGTCGCAGTCTTTGGGTATCATTTAGTCAAAGGAATTGACTTTTAAATCTTTAAAATACTTTGATATTTTTTTAAACACTTAGATACTCTGATGATATGTAAGTAATGTCAATAGGCTAAGTGTAATTCTGATAAAGTTGTAGTTAACTTTATAACGTGCAAAGTAAAGTTTTTGTATAAATGTAGCCTGTCGTAGATATTTATCTTTCAAGATTGTGTAGGTATCTATCTAAAGATATAAATATTGGTAAAATATAAACATAACACGGAGATTTGTCTTTGCCTCTCACAATGTCTGCACCTACTTACACTCACAGTTGAAGTCAAATACTGCCCAGAACATACTGCAAGAAGCGCATAGGCTTTGAAAGTAATCTTCGGGAATTGGGGAACGAAGCCTGTGGGGAAACTCTATGAAGACTTGTTTACAGCACCGTAACCGCTTCGGAGAGAGGAATAGAAGTGAGATGAGGTGGATTCGATAAGAACGGCGCGTCTGCTATGCACGAAAATCGGTAAGAGAGTTGACCTGGGGAACATCCTAGAGTGAAGATAAAAAGGTTAGATATCTTGTCACAGTAGTAAGCGCATCTGATATCGGCTTATTTCCTTGCATTTCCCTACTTTTGGGGTAAACACAGAGGGTAAGGGCGATAGGTATTAACGCGGCAAAAAACTAAAAAAAGTATGCACGGATTGCTAAAACGTGCCTGGACGCAGAGGGTTAAATGCGCCGTTGCACCCCGATGAAGCGTCAAGAAATAGCTGATTAAATCAAATTCTAAGCGATTTAATCATATATTTTGTAGCAGATACTTGTGGAAAATAAAATGCTAGGTGTAAATGTTGTTATGAAAGTTGGCGATCGCGTCCGCGTTAAAGAATCGGTAGTAGTGTATCATCATCCTGAACATCGCAATCAGCCTTTTGACATCAAAGGTACTGAAGGCGATGTAGTAGGTATTGCCACCCAATGGCGAGACAGACCCGTAAGCGCTAATTTGCCGATTTTAGTCCAGTTTAGTAAAAAGTTTAAAGCCCATTTACGCGAAAATGAGTTAGAAATCATCTAAATCACTTATCGGCGGCGAAACCACTGAAAAATGTTCAGTTCGCCGCGCATTCTTTTAAGCTCTTGGCGGTTTTGTTCTGCTGTAGTATGATACCATTCACAATAACGCTGAAACTCTGACCGTGAACGAACTTCGTGGTAGAACTGATGAGTTGTTTGGTAAGTGGCAAACGCTTCCTCAACTTGGGGTTGAGGGGATGGCATAATATAAGGTAAATTTTTAGACATCTTAATAAAGTTAGGAGTTAGGAGTTAGGAGTTTAGATAATTACTACATTTCATAATTAACAACTCATAACTTTTATTAAATCCAACCGCGTAAACGATAAACTAAAGAACCAATATACTCTTTTAAAGCGTTGGTAAATTGGTGCAAGTTTTCGGTATCAGGTAATAAATTCAGTATAGCGGCTTTAGGAGTGTTGCCGAGTTCTTGCAGTTCACCCTGACTAACAAGAAAGTCTGTCGGTGTAGGAATAACATTAATTCCTTGGTGTTGGAAAATCTTAAGCGATCGCGGCGTGTGCATTGCAGAAGTAACTAATAATACCTGATGAATGCCACGAGACTCCAAAATTTTGCGGACATTTACAGCATTTTGATAAGTATTTAGAGATTTAGGTTCTTGGATAATTGCCTCAGATGGAATACCAATAGATGTGAGTAATGTTGCCATATCTGCCGATTCCGGTGAACCGCTTCCACGCCAATCTATACGCCCGCCGCTAAGAATGATTATAGGCGCTCTTTTTTGGCGATACAGTTGTGCGGCGTAGATGACGCGATCGCCTGCTTCACTCAAATCGACGGTAGGTCTTGGGAAAAAAGCTGATTTGGTTGCGCCACCCAAAACCACAATCGCTTCTGCAACTGGTATTTGGGCGAGTGGAAGATTTTGCCATTCTAGCGATCGCACTAATGATTTAGCAATCCAAGCGTTGCTACAAAATAGCAATAAAGTCAAAGCAAAAGCAATTGCGATCGCGGCAGTACGAGGTCGTTTCCACAACGTGATCAATGCTACTACCAGACTTACGCAGGCTAATCCTAGTGGATAAAAAAATAGTGGCAGTAATTTAGAGAGATATAAAAACATAGTGGGGAATGGGGAATGGGGAGTGGGGAGTAGGGAAGAAGCAAGGGATAAGAGTAGTTTTTCCCCCTGCCCCCCGCACCCTGCCCCTCTGCCTCTTATGCCCCATGCCCAATTTCCAATTTCCAATTCCTAGATTACTTCTTTTCCCAAAACCTGAGATTGATACTACTACCAGGGGTGCGACGGTAACGGTGGGTAGTTCTTCTTGTTTGCCGTTTGTTGATCCTGTCGTTCGTTGGTTCAATTTGGCCCTCTTCTAATTCTTCAACTTGCAGCTGAGTTCTAGTTTCTTCTTTACTCCCCCACCAAGCAGTAATCCAGCCTCCAGCTAAAGCGCCTATTCCACCTAGCAAGATACTCATAGGTGCTGGATAGCCCAAATATACAAAGCCAAGCATGAAAAATAACCAGTATTTCAGTCCTGTATCGACACCATCAGAGGAGGCTACATTTGGTGCTTGGGGGCTATTATCAGTTACATTTGTGATCCAGCTAAGGATGAAACCGCCCATGATACCCAAGAAGATGCTCAGGGCTGGTGAGGAGCCGGTCATTATTAATATAAATATTAAAAATGCCCCAAATAATAACTGAGAAAAGAAGCTGGGAGAAATACTGAAAAGGTCGTTCTTTTTGTCTGCCATAAATTAAAAAAAGACTATTAACTAATTACTAATTCATAATTCCTAAATTTCCATTCAATTACGAATTACAAATTACGAATTATTTTAATTGTGCCTGCTGTGGTTGAGTTGTATCCAAAATCTTTACGTAAGGTTGTTCTTCTTCAGTAAAAGGTTCAGCTTGTTTAATTTGCGAGTCTAATAAATCGGCGGTGGCATCAGCGATATCACCAGTTCGGTTGTTCAGGCGCTCTTTTATAACTTCAAGAGGTGCTGTACATTGGATAATTTGAAGGGAAAGTTGATGCTTTGTAGCTTGAGCGATCGCTTCTTGCCGCAACTGCTGGCGATCGTACTTGGCATCCAAAATCACCGGAAAACCTTGTTTAGCTAAAATAATTCCCAATTCCAACAGCCGTGTGTAAGTTTTTTCGGTCATCTCAGGGGTATACAAATCATCGCCACCTTTTTCCCACAGAGGAATTCCCCCTAAATGTTTCCGCACCGCATCAGAACGCAGGTGAATTGCTCCTATTTGACGGGCTAAATGCCTTGCTGTGGTACTTTTACCAGAACCCGACAACCCCGACATCAAAATTAGTTCTCCCGGCTTTGGTTTAGTGTATTCCCAAGCTTGTTTGTAATACTCAGCAGCAGTTTTTGTTGCTTCTTCCTTTACTGTTGCGGGTACACTCGGATCGTCTAGCAAAAATGAAGTTACCTTGGCTCGAACATAAGCCTGACGGCTTAAATACAAAGGTAGCACCTGTAAGCCTTCCCAATCTCCAGTTTGCTCTATGTATGAATTTAAAAAGACATTACCCAAGTCTTTGCGCTGCCGCGCTTCTAAATCCATCACCGTGAATGCCACATCGTACATCACATCGACAAAACGAAACGGCTCATTAAATTCAATGCAATCGAATAGCAAGATTTTATCGTGCCACAGGGCTATATTTCTCAGGTGTAAATCCCCGTGACATTCACGAATATAGTTGTTGTGAATTCTACTAGCGAATAATTCTGGACGTTCTACAAAAAAATTATCTGTATATTGCTTTGTTTCTGTAAATTGCGCCTGAGTCTGGGGGCCACCAATATACTTTTCAGTTTGCTGATAATTCTCGTCAAAGGCAGCTCTAACTTTTAGGACTTCACCAAAACTGCGAATATAATCATTCGTCTGTGCTTCGGCATGATATTGAGCCACCACCCGTCCCAACTCCTCTAGGTGTGTCTCATTCAACTTACCCTGTTCAAAAAGTGTACTTAATAGCGACTCTTGGGGAAACTGACGCATTTTTAGTACATATTCTACAGGCTCGTCAGTTCCTCCTAAATGGTATTGTTCGCCTACCAAAGTTATAGGTAATACTTCCAAATACAGTTCAGCAGCTCCCCGTTGATTCAACCGTAACTCTTCCTGAGAAAAATGTTGCCGCTTCTCTAAAGTAGAAAAGTCTAAAAAACCAAAATTCATCGGTTTTTTTAGTTTATAGGCGTAATCTCCAGTCAGCAGCACATAAGAAATGTGGGTTTGAATTAGTTGAATAGGTTCTGTTACTGCATGGGGATAAAATCCAGGTTGCAACATTTGCTCAATAAAAGTTGGAAGAGTTACTTCTGTCATCTCTTTGCTATATAGGTTCAAATACAAAAAAACCAGGAGTTTCCTCCTGGCTATCATCAAAAATTATTACACACTTTACGTAGCTTCAGAGGCTGTTTCAGTCTCTAACTCTGCCTCATCCTCAGCAGCAGCACTGATTTGCGGCTGCGAAACGCTAACTACGACTCGCTCCGTATCACCGATAACTGTAAGACCTTGAGGCAAGACTAGCTCGTGAACACGTAAGCTATCTCCGATTTTCAGGTTAGAGACATCAATTTCAATTATTTCAGGGATGTTTTCTGGCGCACAGCTCACTTGCAACTCAGTGATAACAGTGTCTAAAAAACCTCCTTCTTGTTTAACACCAATAGCATTTCCCACAAAACGCAGTGGTACTTCTACAGTAGTGTCACCGTGGCCCGCAACTGCGAAAAAGCTGAGGTGGTAAGGCGTACCTTTTGCTGGATGGATCTGAAGTTCTCGCAGCAAGGTTTTGCCACGCCAAGGCGCATCAGCAATATTCAACTCAATCAAGGTGTTGTTGACGGAAGCTCTTTTGAGCAAGCGCTCAACAGTTTTGGCTTCAATGGTCAAAGAAATGGATTCTGTACCCTTATGACCATACAAATTGGCGGGTATCAGTCCAGCACGGCGCAAAGCTTTTGGCTTGCTGCCTTCTGGACGTTTTTGAGATTCGACTGTAATAGCCATAGAAGTTGTCCTTTGTCATTAGTCATTTGTCATTTGTCATTAGTCATTTGTCATTAGCAAAGGACTAATGGCCAATTTACGCACTGAGCAGGGTAGCTGGTGTGCCATCGGTCTGCAATAAGGCGCGTTTGGGCCCGTGGATGGGGTCTTCTACGATTATGGTTTGATCGCGGCTTGCTCCTAGTGAAACGATCGCGATCGGGACTTCCATTAATTCAGCGAGGAATTTTAGATAGTCTAGTGCTTGCGGTGGCAAGTCTTCCAGGGTGCGGCAGTCGGTTGTTGGCACTTGCCATCCTGGTAAGGTTTTGTAGATCGGGCGACATCTAGCAAATTGACGAGAACTTGTGGGGAAGTGTTCGCTGCGTTGACCATCTATGTCATAAGCGACACAAACTTTGATTTCCTCTAATTCATCGAGGACATCCAGTTTGGTGAGCGCCATACAATCCATGCCGTTAATCCGCACAGCATAGCGACCGATGACGGCATCAAACCAGCCACAACGCCGTTTGCGTCCGGTAGTTGTGCCAAATTCAGCACCGCGATCGCACAATAATTCTCCCAAGTGTCCATCCAATTCTGTAGGAAATGGCCCTTCTCCCACGCGTGTCGTATAGGCTTTCGACACTCCAATTACCCGGTCAATCATTGTCGGCCCTACCCCTGTCCCAACGCAAGCCCCCCCGGCTACAGGATTAGAGGAGGTCACATAAGGATAAGTCCCATGATCTAAGTCAAGGAGCGTACCTTGTGCGCCTTCAAACAAAATATTCCGCCGTCGCCCAATCGCATCGGATATTTTTAACGATGTATCAATAACGTAAGGACGCAAGCGTTCTGCATATCCCAAATACTCTTCAATCACCTCTTGTGCATCTAGAGGCGGCAAGTTGTAAAGCTTTTCTAAAATGACGTTTTTATAATTAATCGTCCACTCCAACTGCTCACGTAGCTCATCCGGGTTCATCAAGTCTAAAACCCGAATGCCTGTACGTTCAGATTTGTCAGCATAAGTCGGCCCAATGCCCCGACCTGTTGTGCCGATCTTATGGCTTCCCCGTCGTTCTTCTGATGCCTGGTCAATCAATCGATGATAAGGCATTGTTACGTGGGCTGTCTCAGATATCAGCAGGTGGTCAGTGGAAATATTTAGTTCTTTTAATTGGTCGAGTTCTGCAATCAAAATCTGTGGATCGATGACTGTTCCACAACCGATAATGCAATCGGTATTTGGATATAAAATACCAGAGGGAATCAAGTGTAGCTTAAAGGTTTGACCTTTTACTACAATCGTGTGTCCAGCATTGACACCCCCTTGGTAACGAACCACAACATCTGCGGAACGGCTGAGTAAGTCAGTTATTTTACCTTTTCCTTCATCGCCCCATTGGGCACCTATGACAATGACGTTAGCCAAGAGCTTAAATTAAGAAGTAAAGTTTCCACAAACTATAATTATTAACATATTGCTTGAATCATGTCAAGCTTATTCTAGAACTACTTAGTACATGAGGCGCGGAAATAAACATATCATTTCAAATGGCGTAAGAAGCTCGGAATACAATAAATACCTTTGACTTCCGCTTTGCAGTAGTGGCTGTTTTCAATTTAGGGACTTCCAGAGAATAAGTTAGCCAATTTATTCAAATGATATTTTTCTTTTCCCTCTGCTCCCCTGCCTACACAGCGATTGATTATTTTTTTTATTGGAAGTCCCTTACTCGTTCAAGCATTGGGCGACTGGGAGGAGAATTTTTTTGGCTACCATCGGCTCTATTGCTTCAGCCGAATATCACATGGAAAGCTATCGACGATAACACGATTCAAGCCAGCTTTCAGATTGATGGTGAATCCGTCAACTTGACTTTAGTAATTGATGCTAACGGCAAGGTTTTACAGGTTTGGTTGCCACGTTGGGGCGATGTCTACAACGGGCTACGCCTACGCACAGAAGATAAAACTTGGACTTATATTCCCTTTGGTGGTATATTCCAAGCTGAACGCACCTTTGAAGGTTTGACCATTCCCTCTCGCATAAGTGCAGGCTGGTGGTTTGGAACCGAGCGTTATATTGAGTCTTTTGTTTCTGAGATAGAAGTCCTTTGATGAAAAGCTTGATTCAAAAGATTTTTAGCAGCATAAATATTTATTGAAAATATTGAAAAAGATATCATTTGACTTTTGCCCTGCGTTACTAGCTTATCTGGAAAAGATATATTACCTGATTTTATTTTGAATTTACGGTTAATGTGAGGTTAATTACAATTCCAAATATAGAGACATTGCATTACAACGTTTCTACAAATATTATGGATAGGCAACTTATCGAATCCCAACTGCATTGGCTATACTATTGTTAAAAATGAATTTATATTAAAAATTAGCGGATTTATTTGTAACTACTATGTATAAATCATCATCCCTAAAATCTAGATATTTATAACTTAAAGAGATTGTATTTTGTTACCCGTGCTGTCACAATTATTAAATTATTCTCAGTATTTGCTTTTAATCTTTAATTTTAATTTTAATTGATGGAGGGCATCTGCGGCAGAAGGGCGATCGCATGATCAAAAAATGGTATCGAGTTCAAAAGCTAAAAGCAATATTCATCCTAGCATTGGCAGTTGTATTTACTAATGCTGTAGTCTCATATAGCAATACTGTCAAGCTGATTTCCAATCAGGAATGGGTAACATCCTCATATAAAGTGGTTACTGAACTTGAAAGTATCCAATCTGCACTCAAAGATACTGAAACTGCACAACGTAATTACTTAATTACAGCAGATGCAGATGATTTACAAACCTATCTTGTGGCTTATCAAAAAACTAATAACAATATTCAAATTATTAACAAGTTAAGTGCTGATAGTCATCAAAAGCGGCAGTGGATTTCTTTGCTGGAGCCGAAAATTAGCAACAGGCTCAACCTCCTACAACAAGAGATTTCCCTTAGACAAAACCAGGGATTTGAAGTAGTTCGGCAGCAAATTTTATCTGACAAAGACAGGCAAAGTAGCAAAGAAATCCAACAGCTTATTCACGACTCTTTAGAGGTGGAACAAAATTTATTACACCAGGGAATGCAGCAGTCACAAGCAAGTTCCCAAAAGGCAATAGTGACATTTTTTATCGCTGCTGTTGTGGATTTAGTATTAGTGACGCTGCTATATGACTTGTTGTGGCGTTATATCAGGCAACTTCAGCAGACGGAACTGGCCTTACGCCAAAGTGAAAATCGTTTACGAGCCATGATAGATGCAGAACCAGAATGCATCAAGTTAATTGCCAAGGATGGAACTCTTTTAGAAATTAATGCAGAAGGGTTGGCAATGATGGAAGTGGAAAGTGCCGATGTATTAATTGGTAAACCTATTGATACCGTAATTGTACCAGAGTATAAAGCAGCCTTTGCCGACTTGCATAAAAGTGTTTGCCAAGGTAATAAAGAGACTTTGGAGTTTGAAATTATTGGATTTAAAGGTACGCGCCGCTACATAGAAACTCATGCCGTACCACTGCGTAACGAATCTGATGGCACATTCATCCATTTGGCACTGATGCGAGACATAACCCAGCAAAAACAGGCAGAACAGAAAATCCGTGAACAAGGGTTACTGCTAGATGTATCAAGTGATGCAATTCTAGTGCGAAATATTCACAACCAAATTTTGTTTTGGAATCAAGGTGCTGAACGTCTGTATGGCTGGAAGACTGCGGAAGTTGTCGGTAAGAATGTTTTGCAACTTTTGTATAAAGATATTTCACCACAGCTAGAAGATGCTTACTTGAGAGTGATGAATACGGGTGAGTGGCGGGGTGAGTTGCATCAACTGACAAGGGAAGGCAAAGTAATTATCGTTGAAAGTCGGTGGATACTGATTCGGGATGATAATGGACAACCCAAATCCATTTTGAGTGTGAACACCGAGATTACGCAGCAGAAACAGCTGGAAGCTCAACTTCTGCGATCGCAACGTTTGGAGAGTATCGGCACGCTAGCTGGCGGTATCGTTCATGACCTGAACAATATACTATCCCCAATTTTAATGTCAGTTCAACTATTGCAGAAAAAATTGCCCGATTCCCAAAGTCAGCAAATACTGCAAACTTTAGAAAATAATGTGAAACGCGGCGCTAATTTGCTCAAGCAAGTGTTATCTTTTGCACGGGGCATCGAAGGGAAACAGACAATAGTCCAAATTCAGCCTTTGATGGCAGAAATTGAGCAAATTATCACTCAAACATTCCCCAAATCCATCATTTGCCAAACAGAGATCCCTAAAAATCTGTGGTACGTTCGTGGAGACGCAACTCAGCTACATCAGGTGCTGATAAATTTAGTAGTCAACGCCCGTGATACCATGCTCAATGGCGGTATATTGAGAATTGCGGCAGAAAACGTGGTGATTGGTGAACATTCTGCCCAGATCAATATTGATGCTAAAGTGGGTTCTTATATTGCGATCGTGGTAACGGATACTGGTATGGGGATGTCGTCGGAAGTTCAGCAACGGATTTTTGAACCATTTTTTACTACCAAAGAGGTAGGCAAAGGCACAGGTTTAGGACTTTCCACGGTGTTAGGCATCATTAAAAATCACGGTGGTTTTGTCAATGTTTACAGTCAGGTAGGCAGAGGGACTCAATTTACAGTGTACTTGCCTGCTTCAACATCCAGAGACACACATTTGTTGTCTCCAGAACTGGAATCAATTATAGGAGATGGCTAATTTATTTTGGTGGTGAAAGTATTACAGACTAGAAAAAATCCTATTAACCAAAACTTTCTGCCGACGTTGGAAATTGGTTACTAGAAATAAAAAATATCAGTTAATATGATACGCCGTTATCACTACACTATTGTCTTGTCTGGACTATATACAGACTCGACTCTTGCGTATTCGTTATGAATCCACCATACTTTTATTCTCTTAGACTGTGCAGGTGCGCTACCTGAGATTGAATACCCTGCCTGAGTCATTAAGGTTTCAAAAGTATTTGAGTCGAGAACCGTACAATTAAAAGCTGTTAGTCCCTGTATTTGATGTCTGTTTAGGGTTATAGCTACCCTGGTAAGTCGTAAAAATCCTATATCCTGGTAATACTAAGGCAATTCCAGTATAACTGTGAATTGTACCGGGATATTTATAGGGAATATCATCTGGTACGCTCCCACCAATGCGAAAACTAAAACCAAATAGCCATATATATAAACCAGGTAGTAGTAAATCCATGCTATACGCAATAGCTCTCATTGCCTCATTTTCTTTGAAAGAAGCATAATTTCTAGCTCTAGCGAATTTTTTGGAGATATTTTTCAGGTTTGTGGTTTCTAACATGGTCTTAATTTCAATCCCCAATAGGGATTTTAGGAAGTTTCAAGCGTTTCAATCCCTATCAAAATGAGGTGTTTTGCAACTTGCAACGACTGACCTTTGAAAGCTTTGCTGTATTTGGGTTTTAAGGTTTAGTTGCGCGGATGTGTACATAATAGCAAACTTTTCAAGCTCTTGTAAGAGTGAAAAGTCTTTAAAATACTTATACCGCAAGGTGTGCGACAGTTAATCTAATAGGCTTTTGAGAGCATTTTTCCCATCAGCCAAAAATTAGCGATCGCTCTGTAACAATGGGAACAGCACCTTTAAACGGTTAACTTATGCTTGTGTTTCTGCTGCACTATTTGTTTTTTAATACTTAACTTTGTTTGAGCTAACCGCAAGTGGGTTTAAATGTGAGGAAAATCAAACTACTAGCTTTGGTATTAATTAGTTTGGGAATGGTGTTGTGGTTTAATTTGCGTTTCTCAACGCCGTTAATACCAACTGTTGCATCTTCACCACCAAAAACTATTCGTTACTTCGAGCGCACTTTACCCCAAAGCATCGCTCACGTTGTGTTGATTCCAGCTAATAGCAAATTTTTAGTAACTCCTGCACTATCACAGAAGGTAGCCACTGTAGAGGAATTTGCCCAAAAACATCGAGCTGTAGCTATTTTGAATGCAGGCTTTTTTGACCCAGTTAACCAAAAATCTACATCTTATGTCATCCTACAAGGGAAGTTGGTAGCTGATCCCAAAAAAAACGAGCGATTGGTGAACAATCCCAACTTAAAACCTTACCTGGGTAAAATATTCAATCGCGCAGAATTTCGCCGCTACCTATGTGGGCAAACTAACCGCTATGCCATTGCTATACACAGTCAGTCAACACCAGCAGGTTGTCAGTTAGTCGATTCTATAGGCGCAGGCCCAAACTTATTACCAGAACTCACGTTAGCAAAAGAGGGCTTTGTAGATAATACCAGTAAACGAGATGCACTTGGCAGCAACCAACCCAACGCCAGAACTGCTGTAGGTATTACCCGTGATGGTGGGGTTGTGTTAGTTATGGTGGCTCAAAAACCCTCGGCTCCCGCTAATGGGATATCTTTGCCAGCATTAGCTGATTTTATGAAAACTCTTGGTGCTGATCAAGCGCTGAATCTGGATGGGGGGAGTTCGTCTTCGCTTTATTACAATGGCAAAACTTTTTACGGGAAGGTTGATTTGGAAGGAAATCCTATAAAGCGTCCCGTGAAATCAGTTTTGCTGGTTCAGGAAAACTAGGGCGTGTCATCAATTAGGTAAACTTGAGTAGGTAATGCTTGGGATAAGCCAAATAGAGAAACAATGACTCGACGTTATGCGCTACGAGATGACCAGTGGGAGAGGATAAAAGACTTACTGCCCGGAACACAAGGGTATGTCGGAGTGACAGCAAGAGATAATCGGTTGTTTGTGGAAGCAGTACTGTACCGTTATCGGGCAGGGATACCCTGGAGAGACCTCCCAGAGCGATTTGGAGATTTCCGAGTGATTCATACTCGTTTTAGCCGATGGTCAAAAACGGGGGTTTGGGAAGGAGTGTTTCAGCACTTGGCAGACGATGCCGATAATGAATATGCGATGATTGACTCCACGATTGTCCGCGCCCATCAGCATAGTGCTGGTGCAAAGGGGGGGAGCCATCTACTGAAGCCATTGGTCGCAGCAAGGGTGGATTGAGTACCAAGATTCATGCTGTAGTGGATGCGTTGGGCAACCCACTAAGCTTTTACCTGACGCCAGGGCAAGCCTGCGACTTGGATGGAGCCGACCAATTGCTACCTACTGTTGTGGCGGATACAGTACTGGCAGATAAAAGTTATGATGCCGATGAGCGAGTCATTGAGCGACTTGAGTCTCTGGGTAAAACCGCAGTGATTCCCCCCAAACGCAACCGTACCAGACCTCGTGACTATGACCGAGATTTATACACCCGTCATCTCATTGAAAACTTTTTTGCCAAACTCAAGCAGTACCGAGCGATCGCAACACGCTACGACAAACGTGCTACAAACTTTCTAGGTGCAATTTATCTGGCTGCTTCTGTCATTTGGCTCAATTGATGACACGCTCTAGTACTGTGTCAAGCCAACTTTACCTTTTAACTTCTCTGCAATTTAAAGAGTTCTGGAAATATTCAGTTGACATAGCCGATAACTGATTGTTAACTCACCAAAGAACAGTGTAGCTAGTACAAGCTTTAATCTTCTTTTAGATGCACTAGTTATAATGCGTTCGCCAAGCAACTGAAGTGATAGACTAAGACTAAAGGCCCCTTTAGCCTCACTCAAGGAGGGGAATAGATAAAGTTCGCTAACGTCGGCTGACAATCGATTCTGGAAATTATTCATCTGACGATGGTAAGCTGAATAAGGCAATAGGTGAAAAATGCCACTATTAAGCAATTTCAGAAACTTAGCGTAAGTTTGTGGTTTTGGGGGCCGGGGTGAAAAGCAAAGCAGTTTCCCTAGTATCTCTAAATTGATTTTCTGGGGAAAGTGTTACTTATGCTATGATCAAGAGTTTCTTGGCAGCCTTGAAAGCAGTGAGTGCTTTCTCTAAAAGTGCGTAGTTTACCGCCGTAGGCATCGCCTTTATGTTATCCAAAGTTTTTTCTTTGGCAATCCATCCCCTGTTCTTATGGTATAGGGTAGGGATTCTTGTAGAAAGGCTGGACAGAAGGTGCGCTTCGCAACTTATAGAGACAGTACATACTTAGCTGTAACTGTTTTCCCAATCATTACTAGGATTGGGTAGAGGCGAAAAAGACACTTCATCTGATGCACTGACGGTTGAGAAAGCCCTCTACAAACTTGGTCTGAACAGTTAACAACTTGCTGATAGATTAGATACAATTAGCATCTGCGTTTGCTGAAGTGAGTACTTGCTTTGAACAAGTACTTGAATTGACACAGTGTTAAACTTTTCACCTGCTAGCTCTGGCGAGAATTTTTGCTTCAGGGCAAATTAAGACTTATATTCAAAGAACTTGGGTGTTTCTTGGAGATAAAGTTAACCAAAACCGGGCAAAAGGGTGAAAAAGATATCTCTGATGTCAAAAACGCAGAACTGATAGGAGTATTAAGAATCTAAAATAGATATTAAATTGAAAAAAGAACAACGACCATCGACAACCGTCAGTCTATTTTACTTTCTGTAAAGCGTCGCCAGGTTGTTACCAGTGCTGAAACACGATTACATGCAAGTTTCCCAGGATCAGCCTATTTATTCTGAGGCTCCACTCCAGCTGCTACTGTTTGTCGATGGACGACCCAAGTCCCGACAACAAGTGCAGCGAATCCGTGCTTACTTAAAAGAATTGCAGGCTGAGTATAGTTTTGAAGTTGAAACTATCGATGTTGGACAACAACCTTACTTAGCAGAACACTTTAAATTGATAGCAACGCCAGCTTTAATCAAAATCCATCCCGAACCACGACAGGTTTTAGCTGGGAGTAATATCATAGCGCAATTAAAAAACTGGTGGCCTCGCTGGCAAGCTGCTGTAGATACCTACTTAAAAGTACAGGAAGACTTACAAGAACGTATAGACGACAATGCTAGGGCGACATCACCCAAATCTACTATCCGTTCAGTTGCTGTTTCTGCGGAACTAATTCGACTCTCAGACGAAATTTTTCGCTTGAAACAGGAAAAAGATAATCTCCAAGAGCAGCTACAGTTTAAAGATCGGGTGATTGCTATGCTGGCGCACGATCTCCGCAATCCGCTAACTGCTGCCGCGATCGCCATCGAAACTCTCCAAGCTAATTACAATTTAGAGACGGGGCAATTCCAGCGCCTCAAGCCATCGATGACGGCGCATTTATTAAAACAAGCCCGCAATCAAACTAAGGTTATTGACCGGATGATTGCTGACCTTTTGGAAGTAGGTCGGGGTAAAGATACAGAGTTTCCAATCTTACCACAAAAGTTACAGCTAGGGAAACTGTGCTTAGATGTACTAGAAGAATTGTGCGATCGCTACACCGCCAAATCCCAAGAGGTAGAAACAGATATTCCTAATGACTTGCCTTATGTATATGCTGACCCAGAACGCATCCGCCAAGTGCTAGTGAATCTGTTAGATAATGCCATCAAATACACCCCAGAAGGTGGCAAGATTAGCATTGCCGGATTGCATCGCACTACCCAAAAAGTTCAGTTTAGTATCGGCGATACCGGGCCTGGTATTCCTGTAGAGAATCGCGATCGCATTTTTGAAAATCACTTCCGCCTGCAACGCGATGAAGGTACAGAAGGTTACGGGATTGGTCTTTGTTTATGCCAACGCATCATCCTGGCACATTATGGTCAAATTTGGGTAGATTCTGCCCCCAATAATGGAGCATGGTTCCACTTCACACTACCAGTTTATCCTTCTTAGAAATTGGTCATTCACTAATGACTAATGACCATTGTACAGACGCGATTAATCGCGTCTCTAAAAACTTGAGACAAAGCGATCGCGCCCCCCGGTCTTTGCTTGGTAAAGTGCTTTATCTGCCCGCACAATCAAATCTGAAGGAGAGGATTCCCAAGTGGGCACAACAGTAGCCACGCCCATACTTAGCGTGACATGCTGACTCACCGCAGACCCATCGTGAACAATTTGCAAATCTTTGATTCCCTCTTGTATTGCTGCGGCAACGTGAACTGCGCCAGATGCAGGGGTGTATGGCATAATCACAGCAAATTCTTCACCACCATAACGCGCTACTAAATCCTGATGTTTTTGTGCCTTGAGGCTTAATAAAGCACCCACCTTTTGTAAACAGACATCTCCAGCCGGATGACCATATTTATCGTTATAAAATTTAAAATAGTCGATATCACACAAAATCATTGATAGAGGAGATTCCTCTTGTGCCAGATTAATCCACTGAGTATTGAGATAATCGTCAAAACGGCGACGATTTGCCAACTCAGTTAAGCCATCTACATTAGCGAGGTGGTGTAAAGCTTCGTTTGCCGCCTCTAACTGTTTGTAGACTTGCGCTTGCTGTAGCAGGCGACGCAATCGCTGGCGCAATACAGGCCAGTGAATTGGCTTAGTTACATAATCAGTCGCCCCTGCTTCAAAAGCACGGTCTACAGATTCTTCATCATCTAAGCATGTGATCATCAATATGGGAGTGCGCTCCCATATCTTGGAAATCACAGTATTATTCAGACCAGAGTCAGTATCAAAAGTTGCAAGTGCTGAGATTAAATTATTCCTGGCAATCTGGAGCAAGTGCTTACAGCAGGTAAAACCATCCATCACAGGCATGACAGCATCTAGCAAAACTATATCCGGTTTGATAATCTCGTAAGCATCTAAACATTGCTTACCATCATTGGCCTCGACCACTCGATAACCTTCTTGTTCCATAGCTTTACGCAACAATACTCGGATGGTCTTGTCATCATCAGCTACTAGAATCAGTGGTGGTTGCTTAGGAACAGAAAATGGGGTTATGCCTGACATGAGTTGCCTTCCACTTGCAGAACTATCTTGAAAAAGGCTGTGCAACTCAATCGCATAGGGGCGATCGCTCTTTTTAGCAATGCCAGGATTTGCGGCAAAGGTGTATCTGGCTTCACAATCAACTGTTTTTTGACAATAGAGGCTCTTGTGTTACTGAGCCAAGCAAGAGGTAGATAACTAAGTTGCATAGACAATCTATAATTGGAACACGAAGGCAATTCTTACCTTTTTGTTCATTTATGGTTAGGAGAGGAAATGTTACTTTTATATTTCCCCATTGTTAAAGTTAAATTGCGATTTTTAAAAAAATTGCAAATCCATAGATTATTTATTTAATTCTGTAGTTGGTTTAGAAACCTAAAGATACAGCGCAAAGCAAAAATCAAAAGTGCGCTCATAAAGATAGTTAACACTAAATATTAATATCACTTGATCAAATTTATTTAGTCTATTCGATAAGGGCTATAGATGTCTAGTATAATTACATAGAATATAAATTTACCTTAGAATAAAAATTTTTTGTAAATTAATGTTGGGTTAATCAAATAATTAATTAAAAATTATCATTTTATTTAGATATATTCTAGCTAAATAAAAATTATAGTTATTTATTCTAAAATAAATACACCGAATTAATAAATAATATTATATAAAATTTAGATATACTAAATTAAGATTTATTGAATAGATAAATCTCACAATTAATTTAGAATTAGCATATAAAGCTGCCATTTTCCTTTTACCAAAAATCAAACCTCTTTCCATTCACTAAATATTCAAAATGCCAGACTCATTAATGTATCAGCAAGATCACTTTGTGGTTCTAGAAACAAATCAACCAGAACAATTTCTGACACAATCAGAGTTATTAGAAAAGCTCAAAATAACTCTCCAACAACTTGTAATTCAAGATTTGCCGCCTGACTTGCAAAAGTTTGATACTGCGGAAGCTCAAGCACAATATTTACTTGACACCACTTGCGAATTAGATATTGCTCCTGGGCAATATTTGCAATGGTATGCAGTTCGTTTAGAAAAGTAACTTTTTAGTTAGCGATTAAGAAATAGTATAACAGACATTAGATTTGTAGGTTGGATTGAACTTAAGCGTTACCCAACAAAGTCCTGAGAATGTTAGGTTTTGTTCATCAACCTAACTTACATTGGAATTATTTTTTAGGCTTAACTACGCAGTATTGGAAGCAGATAAGAGAAAAATTACTCAAAAATATCCTCTTTCCTGCTCTGCTCACCCTGCTTATCCGAATCATATTGGCAGATCCCCAACTTCTTTGATAATTCGGGATCTGCGCGTTTGATTCAGGATTGATACATAAAAGAATCAAGTTTGGATAACAAGAATTTCCGTTCTTGACTATTGACTAGTGACTAGTGACTCTTTTTGAGTATTGATCAGTGCTAGCTCAATTTTGTTTTCAGATGGCTGCGTTATTTGAACCTCCAATCCAGGGCCAAAATAGTTGGTCATTTTTTCCTGCTTTTGTTGCCAGACATCAATTGGTATTAGCGGTGAATCAAATTCTAAAATTAAAGCATAGTTACCATTGACTTCTGTTTCTCGCAAGCCTGTGACTGTTGGTCGTTCCTGATCTGAAGGACTCAAACCCAAAAAAGAAAGTGTTGTATCTAGATGAGCATCTTGACCGTAACAATATCGGGTGATGTCTTTGCGAATTTTAGTTTGGGTGTCAGTTGCTTGCTGTTCTCGCAATATCAATGCTGACGGTGACGTAGTTTGAGTAAAGGGCACTGGCTTGAGTTCATTAGCTTTCAGCGCTAATCCTCCCAAGAATAGAGGAATCCCGTAAAAAAATCCGACAAGATTTAATGTGGCATTATCAGCACCATAAGCGACGAAGCCCATAATGGTTAATATGCCGCCGATAGTTAAACCGAGTGTTCCCAAAGAGATGTTGCGTAGCATGAGCTTAAATTAATATAAATTCTGAATACCTCAGTTTTATTATCATCGGCTATGAGTAACAAATTAGGGAAGAACATCGTTCCTAAACAGTGGTATTCAACCAACTTAAAATAGCCAGACCAAGATTGACACGCTAAGAAGTCAAGGGGTTCTGCTTTCCTTTTTCTAAGCCACAAAGTTTGTGTAGTAGACTAGTAAGGGCGTATTATTGCCCCAGAATGCTGGATTTTGAGTTAACTTAAAATTTAAAGGTAGTTAAAGATAGGAAAAAATAATGGATTTACAGACTATAAAAGAACGAATTGCCGCAGTTCAAAGCAAACGCGAGTACCTGTTAGGTCTACTTGAGCAACCAAATTTGGGAACTTTGAGAGTTGACGTAAATCAGGCTTTGGAAGAACTGGATGAATTAATTGATGAATTTAGACGCACGATCGCGGTAGAGTAAAAATTATCGAAAATTGCGTCGGTTTAACCGTCAACTTCAGGTTAAACTGACGCTCCTTAGTATTATCATGTCTTCAAATCCCCAGAATTCAACTAAGTGTTAGTTGGCGAAGCAACATAGCTGTATCATTTATCCTGCAACTGAATCATCTCCTGCACGCTTACCTAGCTGCCTAACTAACGCAATAAGTTCCTTTGTAGGTACATCTTTCTTGCAAATATCATCAAAGCTAGACATTGCTTTTGTCCCCTGAAAATTCACGTCTTCCACTGAGGAGTAAGCAAGGATCTGGGTATTGGGAGATATAGCTTTAATGTGACTAGACGCACTCCAGCCATCCATAACTGGCATCTGTAAATCTAAAACAATTACGTCAGGATGGCAACGTTTAACCATTTCTATAGCTTCTTCACCATTACTGGCTAAACCTACTACTTGAATATTTTCTTGGCAAGAAAAAACTAATTGTAAGGTTAAACGAGTCAGCTCGTGGTCATCAACTACTAGAACACGCAAGGTAGAAAGCTCACAGGATAACATTAACATTGAGGGGAAAGACGAAATTATTTCAGAACAGCCTCTCTAGTCTATGGGAACAAATGCCAGCACTAACTCTATCCTATGGTTGAATAACTTGTGTGAACCCATGACAAACAACTTAGATGACTTCTCAAAAAAATCAAGTTTTATAAAAAAACTAAGTTGAGCTAGTTGTCAAGGTAAAAGTAACTTATTTTTAATCAATCAGGTTTGAGGCTACACCAGTTGAACGTAATGCCATATTTATGAGAATTTTTTGTGAATTAGCTTCTGGAGAATCATCATAAGGACGCCGTTGAATGTAAGTGCCATCGGCTTGTAATTCCCAAGCTTGGCGATTATCTGCGAGCATAATTCCCATAATTTCTTGCAAATCTTTGGCAATATCTGGGTCTTTGACTGGGGTAATTACTTCCACTCGGCGGTCTAAATTGCGGCGCATCCAGTCGGCACTGCCGATATAGATTTCTTCTTGTGTATTGTTATGAAAATAATAAATCCGAGAGTGTTCTAAAAAGCGACCGACAATGCTGATTATGCGAATGTTTTCACTAATGTCTTTGAGTCCTGGACGCAAACAGCAAACGCCCCTAATAATTAAGTCGATTTGCACCCCGGCGCGGGAGGCTTCGTATAAAGTGGCAATAATTTCTGGATCGACTAGGGAATTCATTTTGGCAACAATGCGTCCAGAAAATCCATTTTGAACATTTTCGATTTCGCGGTGAATTAGTGCCAAAAAGCGATCGCGCATATTCACAGGCGCAACTAGCAACTCTCGATAAGACTTTTGCAGAGAGTATCCGGTCAAGAAATTAAATAAATCTGTAATGTCAGCACCTAATTCTTCACGGCAACTGAACAATCCCAAATCTGTGTACAGGCGTGCCGTTTTGGGGTTATAGTTACCTGTACCAATATGCACATATCGGCGTATCCGGTCTTTTTCGCGCCGTACCACCATGACGGTTTTACTGTGGGTTTTCAGTCCCACTAAACCATAGACAACATGAACCCCAACTCTTTCTAGTCGTTTTGCCCAGTAAATATTATTTTCCTCATCAAATCGCGCTTTTAATTCCACCAGTACGGATATCTGTTTGCCATTTTCGGCGGCGGCAATTAAGGCGTTGACGATGGGCGAGTCGCCAGAAGTGCGGTAAAGGGTCATCTTGATGGCTAACACATCCGGATCGTAGGCGGCATAGGTAATAAAGCGTACTACTGTAGCCGAAAAGGATTGATAGGGATGGTGTACTAGCAAATCCTTTTCCCGAATTACAGCAAAAAAGTCTTTTCCTTCATCTGTCTCCAGCGTATCTGGATCTAAACTCGGTTCCCTGAGTCTTTGCAAACGTAATGGTACAACAGATTGGCGTGGTGGATCTTTGAGTTCTGGCAATGGCAAGGACATAAAATACATTAAATCCCGCAGTCCCAAAAGACCATCTACTTCGTAGAGATCGCTTTCTGTTAATTCCAAATCATGCAATAATCGCGATCGCACTATTTCAGGAGTCTGGGATTGAAGTTCTAACCGGACTGGACTTCCACCCAAGCGCCGTTTTCGCAATTCCTGTTCGATGGCTAACAATAAATCATCTGCTTCATCTTCTTCTAAGACCAAATCGGCATCACGAGTAATGCGGAACGGATGATATTCTTGAATATTCATCCCTGGAAATAGAGATTCCAAGTTATGAGCGATCGCTTGTTCTAAAGGTACACCAGTCCAGTTTACAGGTTTGTCTTTGTGCTGATCTCCCAATTCTGGCGGTATTGCTAAAAATCGTGGTAGCAGATTGGGAACTTTAACTCTGGCAAATAATTCTTCTTCGGTGTCTGGGTTTTTGACCACAACAGCCAGATTCAGACTGAGATTGGAAATGAAAGGAAAGGGATGACTAGGATCAACAGCCAGAGGAGTCAAAACAGGAAAGACTTGTTCTTCAAAATAACTGTTGAGATGAGTCTTCTGTTTTTGATTCAAATCTATGTAATCTAAGATATAGATGCCATGATTTGTTAGTAGGGGACGAAGTACTTGCTCAAAATGCTGATGCTCTTTCTTTACAAGAGGAGTGAGGGTAGACCTAATATCGTCTAACTGTTGTTGTGGTGTCCGACCATCAGGAGTCAACAGGCTAACTTTCGCCTCTACTTGTTGCTTTAAACCAGCAACCCGTACCATGAAAAACTCATCCAAATTAGAGTTGAATATTCCCAAAAACTTTAAGCGTTCTAGAAGTGGCGTGCGCTCGTCACAGGCTTCATGTAATACCCTGGCATTAAACTCTAGCCAGCTTAACTCACGGTTAAGATAATATTGTGGATCGTTTAAATTGATGGGGGTAGAGCTTTTTTTAGATTTCGCCATAATGACTTAAAGGCAGGCAGAAGTAGCCCATTTAGCTGGGGGACAATAAACATAGTAAATTAAATGGGGCTTGAGCGTTACGCTGAGGCGGATAGTTTGCCATAGCCATTTTTTACAGACTATTTCAATCGTGCAAAATACAGATTTTTCGTAGGGTAGCACAGCACTACTACCCTAAAATGCGTTGCATCCAGATAAAAACTGCTATAAGTCCAGAGATTAAAATCGTTGTTAATAGCATGTTAATTTTAAAGATGCGCTTAAGATTTGGTAAAGATATAACCTGAGTATTATGAAAATTTTCGACTAATTATTAAGTGCAGTTTACATAATAATTTTGTATTAAATGCAGTCTAAAACCATACCTATGGTGCTTGTTAGATTTAGTTTTTCAAAAGACAAGTATTAGTAAATATTGCTACAAATACCATCTAAGGATTGACTGAGTAAAAGAACATGGATATGGACTTTGATTATAGCTAATAAAATTGCCATTAATATTTTATACGCAACCCAATATTTACTTTTTTTATAGACTCAATAAATATTGATACCATTTTTAAGTAAATTCTCTAATCTCAATATCAAGGAATGAGGGATAAATTGATTAGGTCAGCAACAACTTGACGACTACCTAAAAACTTCGGTTTGAATGGCATTTGATAGATTTGTTCAGCGATTATTTTTTTAAATGGACAAAGGAGCTTTTAATTATGAAATTCAACACAAAATTTGCGATCGCTTTAGTTGCTGCTACTAGTGTTTTTAGTCTAGCTTCTGGAGCTATGGCTGGTGAAGCTGGCGCTGCTGGTGCTGCTGCATTTACAATTGATAGTGATAATAAAGTAACAGGTGTTGCTGTAGCTGCTGCGGTCGGTAGAAATGATGCTGCTGCCGCCGCATTTCAGGGTGCTGAAGGTATTCCAAACGCTGCCTATGCTCTAGGTTCTGGCGGTCTGATTACTTTGGAAAGTATAGGAGAACCAGCAACAGCCAGTATCAAAGGTGCAACTTCTACTGCCCTTAATGAAACTAACACCTTGGGTGGTAATGCAACAATCCAAATTGGTACTACTTCTCCTAATAGTGTTGTAACCCTTGGTACTCCTGCTCCATAGGCTACAACCTAATTTTCGGTTGAGCTAAGACACATTTAGGTAGTCAAATTGAATCAAAAGATTATCTTAAGGGTGTATACCAAGTTTGCAAACATACTCCAGTAGCTGTAAGCCTGGAAATAAATACGTAAAGGCTGCAAAAGCAGCCTTTGTTTATTTGTGTGACATCATATTCAAAAAACTCTCTAAACAATAATTTGGAAAAAACAAAATTATGAATCGTAAAAAAATCTAAATCTAGCTGGACTAAGGTTATTGTAAACTATTTCTAACTTATCAATATCACCCATATTTTTCGGAAATGTCTATTATTTAGAGACATGGTTCATCGCGCCTGAACAAACTCTGCATTTCACGCAATGCAAAGTCAAAGAAACAACATAAATATTTCACTCAACCTAATCTTATTTATAACACCTTTATCATTGCTAGTAAAAACTTATAGATTTCTTGACAAAGTAAGTGAAAATCACCGTATTGTTATCAGCTATATTCATTGAATTAGCAAAAAGCAAGATGACCATATAGTATTTCTATAAATGAGCAGTTCGCAATTTATAGACAGATTGCTATGGCTAATCTAAGTATTTTGCTTAATTAACCAACAATGAATAATAAGTATGAATTCGACACGTCAAATAGCATTATTGTTTACTGTTGTTACTAGCACATTTGGCATAAATTCTATAGCTATAGCTGGAGAAGGTGGTGCTGCTGGAGCAGTAGCATTCACACTCGGATCTGGTGTCGTCACTGGAGTAGCTCAATCTGCTGCAACTGGCAAAAATGACGCCGCCGCCGCCGCATTTAATGCTCCTAATGCCACTAGTGGTATTGCCAATTCCGCCTATGCGCTAGGTTCTGCTGGTGCAATTACCATAACTAATTTAGGAAATCCCGCAACTGCTCAAATCGTCGGCACACCAGATACAGCACTAGGCACTGCACAGATTAATCAGTTCAGTTCCAATACCACAATCAAAATCGGGACTACCAGTGGTGACGAACTTATCAAGTTTTAGAAGCCCTGGCGACTAGAAGTCGCGGCTATACAGACAAAACCTGCCTCCGCAGGTTCAAAACCCTTGATTTGAATTAGTCCACGGAGATGGACTACCCTGCGGGAAGCCGCAAAGCGTCTATGTTTGTGTAGTAGCAAATTCTATTCGTCCAAAACTTTTCTTTTGTTGCTAAATCTATCTAGGTGGTATTGGTTGCGGTTTTTGCTCTTCCACGTCTTGTCTGTTGCGTTGTATTTCTAACTGTTCAACCCCTTGATCGATTCCTCTCCTTAATCGTTCAGCAGTTTGTTGGTCAAAAGGATTAGGCGGGTCTCCTAATTTAAACAACACGGTGAAGACGTTTTCTGTGACATTGAAGTTATTTCCAACCAAGTCTCTGCCATAATCATAGTCATTATTACTCCAAGACAGACTTAGCGTTGGACTATTGTATTGTTTGCCCATTTTCCACTGCGCCCTAGCTCCATACCGAGAACGACTAATACTTTCATTAATGGGCGTATAATACGCTGACAATCGAAAATTTTCACTGAACCTAATTTCAAAGTCAGCTAAAAGCGTATTTTCTATTGAATTAGGTAAAATATCACCAAAATAGTTAACTAACCCAAAAGAAACAGGGCCAATATTTGCCCTTGCTCCTAGTGTAAGAGAACTAGCAGGACTAATACTTATAGTTCTACCGATTCTAGTATCTTGGTCAATAGCATAATTTAATCCGGTTGAAAAAACAAGATTGTTAGTCTTACTTAAGGGTATTTTTTTTGTAATACTACCTACTAGTTGACTATAGTAATCACGATCTGGGTTGACATAACCGATGCCTCCTGCCGAATAAGTCCAACCGCTTGATGTCCTGTGACTAAAGTCTCCGCCAAGATAAGCTTTAATTGTGTCTCCAGTAATTACACCTGCATAATATCTGAAAACATCTGATGATCCTGTGATATTTCCACTAAAGCTAATATGTGGGTAATAAACCGTCTTTTCCGTGAGTCTGCTGCCGTTAGCAAAATTTACATCTTGTACAAAGTCTTCTAAATAAATTTGCGTATAAAAATTTTGCAGAGTCGCAGGAGAATAAACTTCACCATTCACAATAGACGCTACAGCAACATTTGAGTTAACTCCTCCTTCAGCACCCGCCTCTGCCAACATCCTACGAGGCCCAGTAGGTTCATAACGAACAACTGAATCAATTCTGCGGAGTATAACTGGTGAAATTCCAAACCAGATACTATTAAAATTTCCACTAGGAACTTGATTTAAACTTGTTATATTTGCTGCTGGGCTTTTTGCTTGTCCAATACCAGCATGATAAAAGGTAAAGCTATTTACAGGAAGCCTAGTATTATTTGCAGCTAAAAATAAATTTTTGTTAATATTTGGATTGACCGGATTTGCCCCTCCTTGGAGTTGCGGATTAGCATCAGGTAAAATAAAATTACCTAATTGCAAAGCTGAATTAAGTAGTGTATTGTCATCATTTAAGATAAATCCATAACCGCGAATTGTTCGACCAATAACAGCTTTTTTATCATTCGCTCTGACAACTTGTCTAACTGTCGAATAAAAAGTTGCTGGCGTATTATCAATATTTTCTTTTCTAGTGTAAAAAGGTGTATTCCCTTGGGTATTACCAGGCAAAGTCCCAGCATTAGGAAAGTAAAAATCTACACCAAATTTTTGGCCATTTGCTCCCATTTGAAAGCCAGGTAAACTCATAACTGCCAAAGATTCGGGAGTTACCACATCACCTACATTAGCAGTTTGAACAATGCGAGTTGGAACAAAAAAGTTAGGATCAATACTATTTTTGTCAGTTACTAAACCAGGGGTGTACGTACATTGTTTGTCAGAAGAAGTTCCTGGAAAAAGACAAGAAGCAGTCAAACTCATTTGGATTTGTGTGCCAAATAGAGTTTGTGGTTCTTTCTTCAGAACTGTCACTTTTCTAGATTGTCTAACCGTTTGTAGTTGTAAGTAAGTACCTTTTTGGTCTACCGTATAAATATTATTTCTAGTTAAATTCTCCTGAATTCGGCTATTTAGTTTAAAGATTCCATTAACATCGAATGTAACGTTGCGATCGTCTCCAAAACCGCTACCTCCAAAAAGCTCCCATTTTGTTAAGTGGCTAATGGGTATGCCATTCAGTGGTAGAGTAGTTGTAAATGGGTTAATTCGCTCGTTAGGAGCAATCCTCGGCGGTATCTTGTAATTTGGATCAGTTGGCAGAGTTTCTTGAGAATTTTGTATTAATGGTTTCTCGTCTAATTCTGCAACTAGGGGCAAGTTTTGCGGGGTTTGGGTTTTTGGAAATGTTAGCTTATTGCCTAGCTCCGAAACACTAATTTCATGAGGATTATTTGAAATAACTTCAGGTAAGTTTGGTATAACCTCATTTTGCACCGATTTTTCAGGGAAAGTAGCTTGAGATTTGCTATTTTTCAGTGCTAAATCTGTTACTTTTGGCTGATTATCAAAATTCCCATAATCCTGCTTTAATTCAACTTCATCCTTTGAAGGTAATTCTGGTGTTTTAAACTTATTTGGAATATTTAACTCGGAAGCAATGGCAAATGTATTAATAAAAAATATAATTTTTATTATAAAAATAGGTAAGGCTAAAACTTTATTAAAAACTAGATAAACTATTTTTTTCATAATTTAGCTTTATGCCTCTATTTTCGTGTTGCATTTTCAGTAAAGTGCGTGTTGCATTTTCAGTAAAGTGCAAAGAATATTAATCATTTAAAAAAAGTAAAATAATAAAAAAGTATGTTTGCAGTAATCTCATTTTGTGTAAACATACTTAATAAAGGCAAATCTTATAACTCCTAATTAAGCTAACTAATCGTGAGTTATTTTTATTAAACTTTGCCTATGTTTACGTTTAATATGTACTTCAATTTGGGCAATAAAATTAGTAAATATACTGTAAACAGACTGTAACCGTCTTAACATTTAACAGACATCAGTATAATTCCTACATTCAATCAAAATCACCTTATACTTTTGAGTACTATTACTGTTGACTAAAATATAAATTCACAAAACATTGTTACTGGCATATTTGTTTAATAAGGACTAAGATTCACAACTCATAACTATGTTTCAAGCTACTCGCCGCCGTCTTGCAATTTGGTACACTGCCGTTACTGCCGTATTACTACTACTGTTTGCTAGTGGCGTTTATTTATACGTCCGTAGTACACTAATTGAGCGCATTGACGATACTCTTAACCATGTAGTAGAAATAGTGGAGCGTTGTCTCACAACCAGCCCCTGTGCATCTAAGCTCATATTTGAGCCGATTAATGCTGATTCAGATAAATTTCGCATTAATAATTTAGAAGCCAGTTTCCGTGACAATAACGACACCGTAGAAGATGACCACATCGACCTAGAATGGTTTGGTCCGACTGGTGAATTACTTTGGTCAACGCTATCCGAACCCCTAAATATTCCTATTCATGCCAACCGCACTGGTGAAACTGTGCGCGTAGTTAAGGGCGAGAAAGAAAAAGGCAAAGATGATAAACTCCTCACTCCTAACTCCCCACTATTATTGCGTCAAGTGACACAACGGGTGGAAGTAGGGCGGCAAGTATTAGGATATCTGCGTGTTAGTCATCCTTGGTTTGAAGTCACTAAACCCAGTCGCCAGTTAATTTTTGATTTGGCACTAGGTATTGGGTTAATGGTGCTTTCTGTGGGCGCAAGTGGTTGGTTTCTTTCGGGTAAAGCAATGGAACCTGTAAGGGAGTCTTATCAACGCCTCAAACAATTTACTGCTGATGCTTCTCATGAACTTAGAAGTCCTATTACTTTAATTCAAACAAATGTACAAGTCGCCCTTACTGACTTAGATTTAGCAGAGTCAGAAACGAATAATTCTTTGCAGTATCGGCAACAGTTAAAGGTGGTGGAACGGTTAACGCAGCGTTTGGGTAAGTTAGTTAATGACTTACTGTTCTTAGCACGACAGGATAGTGGTATTAGCAAAGATATTTTTTCACTTTGTCCGCTAGACGCTTTGTTGATGGAGGTGGTTGCAGAACAACAATTGTTACTCCCTGAAAAAAAAATTGCTCTTTCTCTAGACTTAGTTGACCCTCCCGCCTCCGAAACTAGCCCGGAATTACTGGAAAATTGGTTTACCCTTGTGGGCAATTGGGATCAACTAGTGCGCTTGTTCACAAATTTAATTGCTAACGCCTTGCATTACACTCCAGCAGGTGGACGAGTGAAAGTTGAATTGGCGCGGATAGAGGGAATAAATCGCGTTTCTGGACTACGTTATACCAGCGCCCAGTTGCAAGTTAAAGTGAGTGATACTGGTGTTGGAATTCCAGCAGAAGCACTACCACGCTTATTTGACCGCTTTTATCGGGTAGATCCGGCACGGACTCATACAACTGGGAATACAGCTACAGCTAGTGCTACTGGTTCAGGATTAGGATTAGCGATCGCTCAAGCTATTGTCGAACATCACCAAGGTCATATTCAAGTTGAAAGTACTCAAGGCATTGGCACTACATTCACTGTCACCTTACCAATAAATCTTGAGTCTTAATTCGGTAAGAAATTTTTGTTTCCTGTGATAGATGCAGAAAAGTGAATTTATTTACTAATTTATATAGCAACAGTTGCAATATTCAGTATTTGAATTGCTTACTAACATCATATTTATATTGTTGATACTTTAGCTGATTAATTAGTAAGCTGTTCTACATTCAAATTGCATATATTAACTGCTACAGCAGTTTCTTTTGCATGAGGTACAACAAAGTTACTGGTTTTGAGGCAGGAGGCAAAAGGCAGGAGGCAAGAGGCAGAAGAATAATTTGATTTTTAAATCCTTAGTTCTGTACTTTATTTAGTTACAAAATTTAGTTACAAAATGCTGTAATTAAACTTGTTGTTTGAGAAAGTTTTCTTTTAAAGAAAGACAAATTGAATTTTATTAGGAGTTAAAAATGAATATGAAGTTTCAAAGTTTTCGCAAGTCTGCTGAGTTACTTGGTGCTATATGCGGTGGATTACTAATCACTTTGCCAGCAATTCCTCAAGCACTAGCACAACAATCAGTAACACAACAATCTACTCCCAAGGTTAACCCATGTCCTAGAATTTTCTACGAAGAACCACATAATAGTCAGGTTGTTGTACCACAAGGATGTCCTCCAAATGCGCTAACACAAAGACTAGCTGCTCAAGGGCTTCTTCCCGTCCCAGCTACCCCATTACAAGAGCAAACAAAAGTGGGTGTAGGTGGTGAAGCTCCACAACCAGGAGTCACACCATCACAGCCAGCACCAAACAATCAAAGTCAGCAGCCTTCAACAGGGGCGGTTTCCACCGATCAACAACAACTAGAACCACGGCAAACCCCCACCACTACGATCGCACTAGCAAATGGTACTGTTAATGTCAGGTTGGAAAATGACACTGCGGCTAATGTAACCTACCAAGTAATTGGCGATACAGCACCGCGATCGCTACAAGGTAAATCTTATGTAACATTGCAAGGTCTAAAGGCACCAGTAACAGTGACATTTGAACGCGAAGATGGCGGACAGTTGATAGTAACTCCACAGCCTTCTTCAGAGACAGGAACCTTGGAAGTTAGATTTAAGGAAGCCACGAATGCAGCACAGGGTAGAAGTACTATGAGAATCGACCGAAACGGTTCAGTGTTTTTGAATTAATTAAACGTGAGTTCGATGAACCTCTCCCTGACTTGAACTAAAGTTCAAATCTGTCCCTCTGTAACTCGGAAAGGGAAGCCTTTGTTGCAAGAGGTGTTGGAGGAGAGGTTCTTTTATTATGGGTAATTTGGCGAACATGATATGAGCCGTCAAATTCACATTAATTAAAGAGTGAATTCTGCCAATTTTAGATTTCTCTTTCAATCCAAAATTCAAAATCTAAAATTGAATGATTGCTACTTGCGCTGAAGCATTTTAGTTAGCTGATCCAGCAATTGCACTTCTTGTTTGCTATCTTCCAATGTCCGCGCCAGTATAATTGCCCTTTCGTAAAAATTGCGGGCAGTTAAATAATTACCTTGTTGTTTGTATAACTGAGCGTAAGACTCAAAAGATTTTAATTCTTCTCGCAAATTTTGCAATTCTTTAGCGATTGCTAAACGTTGCTCTAGTAAATCAAAAGCCCGTTCGTAACGTCCGACAGCAGTGTGAGCAGTAACTAAACCGTCAATTGCCCGTAATTCATTAGTGCGATCGCGGTTAGTTTTTGCTATCTGCATTGCTGTTCCATAACTGCCAATGGTATCCTGATAATTTCCAGATGCTAAGTAAGCATCTCCTAAATTATTCAAAGTATTTGCTTCACCGATGGCATCGCCAGTCTGACGGCGGAAGATTAAAGCATTTTCATACAATTTAATCGCCTTGTTATAATCTCCCAACCTGGCAGTTACTAAACCTAAATTGCTCAAAGATAGTCCTTCTCCTTCAATGTTTTTGACATGGTGAGCAATTGTGAGTGCATCTTCAACAAAATTGCTGGCAGCAGCAAATTCTCCTTGTTGCAGGAAAAATGTACCGAGATTATTTAGTACAAAAACCTGAGATTGGAAGTCTTTAGTATCACGAGCGATCGCTAATCCTCTTCTTAAAGCATCTTCCGCTTCTTTTAAACTACCAAGTTGCACATAAGCCTTCGCAAGCAAATTGTAAGTTAGACCTTGTGCTTTCAGGTCGCCAATTGAGTGATATAATTCCAATGCCCGCAAGCAAGAGGTAATTGTTTTATCGGCATATCCTGAAGCGTATTGTTTTTCACCGATACTCAGCAAGCTATCTGCTTCATCTCTTGATTGTCGCCCAACGGAACTATTTAAAGGGCGGTGGAGTTGTTGGGTAATATCAGCTGCACTCGCAACTATGGGACTCAGCAAAAAAGTAAACAGTAAAAAACTTTGTAACAATATTTGGGGACGAGAAATCGCACCTACACAAATTAAGCCTAACTTTTGCCTGGGAAATACAAGCCGTTGTTTCATAAAAATTACCCTTAAAGTTGCGGGTTTAAGTAGAAGGTCTAAGAAAAAGTTTTAATTTTTTAATTGAAGACAAAAAATATACGCATTTATACTTAATTTATGATTGCGCTAAATCTTCCCCGAAGTATATAGCGCGGATATCTGTGGGTAATTTGTCCTCTAGCATACGATAGCCTTCCTGGAGAAAATCGGCTACTTCGCTTGGTGCGATCGCTTCTCCTTCGGCTTGCAGATAGGCGGCGATTCTAGTTTCGCTCCAGTGGAAAGTTTGAACCATTAACACAATTAATCGCAAAACAGGTGGTAGTTGGTCTAATGCCTGTTGTACATAGCACCATAGCGGCGGCGAAGTCGCTTGCAGAGAATAATGAATTGCTTCTGTGGGTGGTACTTTAATCTCGTTAATACAGAAAGCTGTCATATTAATTAACCAATTTTGCATGGTTAGGGCTTCCTTACCTGATTCGGAGTCAGTTAAATTTAGTCCACCGAGTTCATAGTAGATATGTCGCCAGGTGAGGGCAAACAGATAATCTGCCTGCACAGGCGATCGCGCCGAATGCCGAATTAAGGTATAAACTATGGGACTATAACGGCAAAAAATCACCGTGAAGTACTTTCCGGCATCTGGATTTTGCTGAAACAGAGTCAGTAGTTCATGGTCACTGTGATGGAACAGCGACTTCACCAGAGGGTGATTAGCTTCCGGGAAATGAGGAATTTGCATAAGCCTTTCAATGGATAGTTGTTAAAATAGTTTTGGGAATTGCACTCCTGTAATTAATCGCATAATATCTTGGTGTTGACCAATTTGTAGCCCCAACTCAGACTACTTGAATATTGATAAACTAGAAACAAAGACTTAATTTTAGTCTTAATGGATAATCATAAAATCGACTCCCTTATAGAATCCTTATTTGTTCATGGTTATAGCAGTTAGTGTGATATCGTTCCTGCTCAGTCCCCTTACCTTAGGCTCCTTTCTACCTTCCCTGCCCTTAGATAGCCTGTTCTCCACTCAAGGCATTATGGTGATGCTGCTAGCAGCTTACGCTGGCGCAATGTGGATGTTTCTCACCAGTGCCCCAAAAGTACACACTGTGATGGTGTCGGATTTGGAGATTGCTCGACAGTTGTATGAAGGGCTGCTAGATTTGCCAGCAGCTGAGGTGCCATTGCACTACTACTACAATTACGAACAAACTATCGGCACAACTGGCATTGATCCACTATATATGTCTACTGGGCCGAGCTTGTCTAGTAAAATGATGAATAATGCCAATGATGGGCTGTGGTATCAATTGAAGAAAAACACCCAGCTACATGTCATTACTGGGGCGAGTTTAGGTAGCAAAAATCAGCAACGCCACGTTTGTTTCGATCACGATTGCCTGGAAATGATTTTAATGCGAGTCGAAGTGCGCGGTTTGAAATTCAAGATTCGCAACCAAAAGCCCCTGAATTTTTTGGTCAAGGACTATGAAGGGCGGGTTATTGAGGTGGCTGAAGTAGCAAATTAGTTATTAGATTTTTAGATTATTTTAGGTTGGGTGGGGTGCGTAGCTCCACCCAATATTTTTTCTATAGTAGGTGAAGCGTAGCTTGCCGCCGTAGGCATCGCTCTACGATTGATTATTCAAAATCATTATCGGGTTTTGCTAAATAAAAGCTTATGACCGTTGAAAATATGTACACATCTCATCTGTATGAAACAGATTTCTATACTTGGACTCAACAGCAGGTTAGCTTGCTCAAAACTCAACAGTGGGATCAATTAGATACAGTTAACCTGATTGAAGAAATTGAAACTTTGGGGAGAAGAGAACGGCAAGAATTGAGAAATCGGCTCGGAGTATTGCTAGGACACTTACTAAAATGGCAATTTCAACCTGAAAAACGTAGTAATAGCTGGTTGAGTACAATTCGAGAGCAACGTGTTCAAATTAAGCTACTTCTGCAAGATAGCCCTAGTTTGAAACCCTATCTCGATGAAGTTTTCCTGACTATTTATGAACTAGGTTTAGCTTTAGCAATTAGAGAAACTGAGTTAGGTGAGCAATTTTTTCCAGAAGTATGCCCTTACACTTTAGGTGAAACTCTAAATCCTGAATTCTTACCAAATCTGAATCAGGTTGAGGAGCAGAGCGAGTAATTAGCCAAACAATATTTTATCAGCCTAAACCGTGGCAAATAAAAGCAGCCCAGTAACGAGGCTTTAAAAAGGGAAATTCCTCAGGCGAATTTTTTATATCATAAATTTGACTTAGTACTTTACGGTACTTTTTATATTCATAGTCCCACTCTAAATAGGTGGCTGAACCTTTGGAATATTGGTTTCTATTAGTTTTTGCTTCTTTCGATTTTTTGATAACTTGACTATAAAATTCTTGTATATCCTCTCTACTTAGCAGTGCCTCTTTCTTGAGTTCGCACAGTTTGATTTGGGCTTGCTGTAAAGCTTTAGGACGGCTGTTACCTTCTTGTCGATGTTAGTAATAAAAGATAGAAAATAATGCTGTTGCTAAGTCATCTATTAACCATAAACTACTAACAACGCTTCTAGCACCTGCACATAAAAAACCTGTGGCAAGAGTAAGAATATCATCAGTCAGGGGTGGAATACCAAGATTCGTCTCGCAGCAAGACAAAAACACTTCTACAAGTTGAGGTAAACGCCAGCTTGGTGTCATCAATTGCCCCAAGGTGATGCTGCCATGCGCTAATTTTAACTGTGATTCTAAAGGATTATCGAGGCGAGATATGGCATGGTGGCAGGAATGAAGTACATTAACTTTTTTTGCTAATTGCCGATAGTTCTTACAAGTGGCTTGACTGCTGCCAATTAATCTATTCTCTGATGGAATGTTATACATTTGGGCGAGTTTTTCGCCTTCAAATCTGGCACAGGAAAGGTTATCTTCGGCATCTTCTACAGTTCCATATTGTAAAGATGTTCCATTAAATGTTTCTACATTGTTGCGTTGTTGACAAAATTCTAAAATTTGGCAGCTTGGGGTATAACGAATCAGAAATTTATCTCCTAAATATTCCTGATATTCTCCTGCGGGCAAAGCAGCAAAGGGAATCTGATGTAGTAATAAATGAGGAACTAAAATTAATTCTTCTATTCCTTGAAGATGTTGGGAAATGAGTTCAGGTATTTGCAGCCGTGCAGCTAGTTCGCACAGAATACTGTTAATTTGAGTTTCCCATTTTTTGGAATCATTTATATAAGGCAACAACCAATTCTGGTTAATCCAGCCTTGCAAGGAATCTAACCCTTGCCCTGTGCAGGTATGGAGAGTAATTTGGTTTTGTTGGACGACAAAAATATGGGTGGCGCTGTTGGTAGTGTAGAAACTGAGGATTGCTGTATTGGGCTGGTCGATTAGCTTTTGAATTTCTGACAAGCTGAGGGGGTTAACTTGAATTTCGCCAGCTAATACGGGATCTTCGCGTCTGAGATTTTCCCAAACTTGTTGTTTTTGGGTTTCTAAAGATGCGATCGCTTCATTATAAGCTTCCCAAGCAGCCCGTGTTTCACTGCGATTCTTTTCAGATTTATGGCTTTGGCGTTCTTGGTCAATTTGCCGTTGCAGTTCTTCATACTGTTGCAATAATTCTTGGACTTTTGGGGGGATTTCTTCGCCTTGAGAGAGGTTGTAGCTTGCCATTAAGTCTACAAGAAGTTTGGAACGCGATCGCTCTGAATATTCAAAAGCTTTTTCTATTTGTCCAGCATTGATGCAAGCTTGCACCATGTTTTGGTAAAGATCGATGGATTCTTCCAAAATCTCTTGACGGCGCGATTCAGAAGTTGCCCAACTACGGATTTGTTCAACGGCATCAATAGCATTATTGTAGCCTTTTATAGCCTCATTCCATAATTTAATACCAAAAGCTATGTTTCCCAATTTTCTTGAACATCTCAAGCATTCTTGAGGAAGAGAAGTAGGGGTATAAATTTCTAAAGCTAATTGTAAACACTCAATAGCTTCATCTATTTTTCCTTGTAGAGTATAAGTAGTACCCAAACTAGATTGGGTCATTGCCCAATCTGCTGGAAATGCTTCCCTTGTAAATATTTGCAAAGCTAAATCATAAGCCTGAATTGCTGCTCTCAAATTTTGTGTATGCTTCTTTTGATTTGAGTCACTGTAGAGATTGCCCAAGTTATATTGGAGTGTAGCCCAATCGACTGGAAACGCGTCCCGTGTAAAAATTTGCAAGGCTGACTTGTAACTATTCATAGCCGCTTGCAAATTATATGTCCGGTTTTCATGTGTTTGTTGACGATAAGCAATAGCGAGATTTATTTGAGTTTTAGCCCAAAGTTCTGGTAAATTTTGCTGTGTGTATACTTGTAAAGCTGCTTCACAAGCCTGAATAGCTGCTTCTAAATTTTGTGCCTGATCTCCTTTAATACGAGCAACGTATGTACTACTTAAATTCAAGTGAGTTTTAGCCCATTCTTGGGGTAATTCTTCCAAGATGCGAACTTGTAAAGCCAATTTATAAGCTTCGATAGCTGCTTCTAGATTCTCCGCTCGATCTCCTTTAATGCGTTGATCGTAGGCACTACCCAAATTATCTTGAGTACTAGCCCATTTTTCAGGAAATGCCTCTCTAGTGCGGACTTTTAATGCCAATCTGTAGGCATTGATCGCTACTTCCAGATTTTCTGCTCTATTACCCAGTATCCGCTCATTGTAAGCAGTACCAAGATTATTTATTATTGTTGCCCACTCTTCTGGAAATGATTCCTCTGTAAAGACTTTTAAGGCTAATTGGTAAGCCTCGATCGCAGCCTCTAAATTTTCCGCTCGGTTTCCTTTAATTCTATCGCAGTAAACATTAGCAAGGTTAGTTTGCAGCACAGCCCATTGTTCTATATACAATTGCTGTGAGGAAGCTTCTCTTGTAAAAACAGTTAGTGCCATCTTGTTGCCTGTGAGGGCAATCTCTAAATTGCTTGCTCTGCTGCCAAATGGAAAAGACTGGATTTGTATACTGAAGTCGGAGATCACTAATGCAATCTCTTTTGCCCTTGACGGTTCGACTTTAGACAGCTCATCTGTCGCCCAAATTTGCAGTACTTTAGCAAAATTGTCATCTAGTTTTTCTAAGTTATTTAGGAGCAGCGAGTTTAATGCTTGTGAGTTGCCCCAATTTATCGAAATTGTATTCAATATTTTAAATAAGAAACTGAAATAGGCTTTTATTTGTTGTTTGTCCATTCCTGAATTACTCACTCTAAATTTTGGCATAGCAAGCCAATAGCACTAAGCTGTAGGTCAAGCAAGCTACTAACACACACTGCTTGAGAGCAATTGGCTCAATATAAAATTAATCGAGTTAGCTTTTATTGTCATCCTAAAAATCTGCCAATTTCTCCAGCAATTCCTCAGCTAAATCCAATAACTCAATTTCATCAATTTCATCACTAGTTCCACGATTACTTTCTCCACTCGTCACATTAGCAGCCAAAACATTTTTGACAGCAAAAATCCTGTCTTCTTCTTCAGATAAACTCAAACATTTTTCCAACTCTACAGCAACTTCTTGAATTGTCCTTGAACCCAAACGTTCTCTCACTTTCACCGCTACTAAATCGTCACTTTCCAGTAGTTTTACCAAAGCTGTTCTCAGTCCATCATCCTCGCGCGAAAACTTCTCAACGGCTACACGCACATATTCCCGCACGCTCATGTTTGCCGCTAATGCCTTTTGAAAAACTACATCTGGTACGTCCACCAGCAATACACCTTCGTTATCACTGGCTTGATATAAGTCATCTCCTTGTTTGACGGCTATCAGCAAATCTGCACCCAAAGCGTGTAAATAGTGCAACACCGATTCTAATTCATGTTCCTTTAACGCCGACTCTAACTTGGACACCGCAGCTTGCTTTACTCCCATTTTTTGAGCTAGCTGTGCCTGAGTCAATCCTGCTTTATTACGTATTTCCCGCATGGCATCGGTAAGATATAGGCGCAGGTACTCTAACTTTCCCGCCAAAATCACCTCTGGTTCGTCGCTTACCTTTTGCTGCAACCAAGCTTGAAAATTAGGCTTTTTCATGACTTTTCCCTCTGCTGCAATTCACGAAATCTCACTCTTGCAGGTTCTTTGTCTTTATCTTTGATAGCGTTGTCGTATTTCTTCATAAAGGCGTGCAGCACCACAAATCTCTGAGGAGTAGCAGCCGTTAAGATAAACCGTGGATTATGTTCGCTTTTAGTCATCCGTAACTCATACAAATCATCTTCCAGTTTCTCAAATATGCCACTGGTAAGTGATGCGAGTCCTTTGTCGCACAGGTAGCCAAGATTAACTTGCAGACGCTTGGTTTCGGAAGCACTCAGTAATGCTTTGGGTGGATTTTCTGGTTGATCCTCTTCGGGAATCATCTTGATGAAAAAAGCCAGCAAATCTTTGGGGATTTCCCCATTGACATCTAGATAAAGTTCCCAAGTCCAGGTCACTTCCTACCTCACAGTATAGTATTCCTTATAAGGAATGTCAATTTTATTATTCTTTTAAAGGAATATCATATAGAATCAGTGAGTGCAACTTAGGTAATAAAAATGGTGCGTTAGGCAAAACCATAACGCACCCCACTGTTTATATGCTTAAGTAGCTCAACTCAACTGTTCAAATTTAAATTTCCCTTTAATGAACTTGTTAAAGTATTGACCTTTAGACGGCGCATTGTCTAAGTCTTCCTTGACACTGGGAGGTACTTTGAAATACTCGTAAACACTTCCACTATCAAATTCAATAGTCAGTGTTTGAGTTTTTGGCTCATAGCTAAATTGCTTAATAACACTGCCTTCGGGCTTGAGTAGCGGGAAGGCGATCGCATCCCGAATACTGGCACAATCAGTTAATAACATTACCAACCGATCAATCCCAATCCCTAAACCACCCGTAGGCGGCATACCGTATTCAAGGGCTGTCAAAAAGTCTTCATCTACACCTTGGGCTTCTAAATCACCAGCAGCTTTCCTTTCAGCTTGGGCTTCTAGGCGTTCTCTTTGATCGATAGGATCTGTAAGTTCTGAGAAGCTATTCCCAGTTTCTCGCCCGACGATAAATAACTCAAATCTTTCCACCAAACCAGGTTGAGAACGGTGGGGTTTTGCTAAAGGCGAAATTTCTACTGGGTAATCAATTACAAAGGTAGGTTGAATTAAATTAGCTTCTACTTTCTCTTCAAAAGCTAAATTCAGTAACTTACCAATTGATTTCGCTTCATCTACACCAGGAATAGCAGCATTTTTACTCGCTGTTTTTGCTTCTTCCAATGTTTGGAAAGAATTGAAATCCAAGCCTGTAAATTCTTTAACTAAATCATGCATTGTTACCCGTCGCCAAGGTGGTGTTAAATCTATCGGTTCTCCTTGGTAGGTAATTTGCAATGTGCCGAGTACGTCTTGAGCGACAGTGGTAATAATCCCTTCTGTCAGCGCCATCATATCATTGTAGTCGGCGTAGGCTTGGTAAATTTCAATCGTCGTAAATTCGGGATTGTGTCGAGTCGAAATTCCCTCATTACGGAAAATCCGTCCCAATTCAAACACCTTTTCAAAACCACCTACAATCAACCGCTTGAGATGGAGTTCTGTGGCAATTCGCAGATACAACTCCATTTCTAAAGTGTTGTGGTGGGTGATAAATGGACGCGCATCTGCACCCCCAGCTTCACTTTGCAAAACTGGCGTTTCAATTTCTAGAAAATCTCGTTCTTCTAAATAGCGGCGAATACCGGCAGTAATTTGGGCGCGACGGCGGAAAGTTTGCCGCACTTCCGGGTTAACAATCAAGTCAACGTAGCGCTGACGGTAGCGCTTGGCAACATCCGTTAATCCATGCCACTTGTCGGGTAGGGGCAATAGGGATTTAGTCAGGATAGTATATTGTTTAACGTAGACAGATAACTCGCCCTTTTCAGTCCGTTTAATAGTACCTTTAACTCCCAGGATGTCGCCTGCATCTGTGAGTTGTTTTAAGTGATTGAAGGCATCAGCATCAATATCTGCCATCCCTTCTTGGATGCGATTTTTATCCAAATAAAGCTGAATTGTGCCAGTTTCATCTTGCAAAGTGAAGAAAGCCAGTTTACCAAAAACGCGACGCGCCATAATGCGTCCAGCGATCGCAACTTCTAAATCAACTTCTTCACCACTGGCTAAATCGGCAAACTTTTCTTGCAACTTTGCTGCGTGATGGGTAGATTCCCAACGATAGGCGTAGGGATTAGTCCCTAGCTGCTTAAGTTGTTCTACTTTCTCCAGCCTTGCGGCTCGGATATCTTCTTCCGACATGGTAACGAACTAAATAGGGCAAGATTAATTATAGATGCTGCAAAAGTTGAGAGTAAGAGATATTTGCACTTTGCAGATGATAATATCGCCAAACCAAATACAATGACACAAACTAGAGTGCGCTTGTGGAATGTAGATGAATATCACCGGATGCTTGAGACGGGTATTATCACAGCCGATGAACGGGTAGAACTGATTGATGGGCAAGTTATCCCCATGAGTGCCAAAAATCCCCCCCATGCAGCGACAACGCTGTGTGCATCTGATTATCTCAAGCGTTCGCTAGCAGAAGTTGCCTTAGTTCGGGTGCAAGATCCCATTCAGTTAAGCCAATACTCGGAACCTGAACCAGATATTGCCGTTGTCCGCATTGATGCGCGAAAGTACATTGATCATCATCCTGCACCCAATGAAATCTTTTTATTGATTGAGGTAGCAGATACAACGCTAGACACGGATCGCAAACAGAAAGCACCTTTATATGCTAAGGCAGGAATTGCTGAGTACTGGATTTTGGATGTGAATCAGCGTCAGGTTTATGTTTTCCGTGAACCGGGTTTGGAAGGCTACAATTTGAAATTTATTTTGCCGGAGGATGCAACTTTATCTTTGATGGCATTTCCAGAAATTGAAGTTCAGATTAGTCAACTGTTTCCATAAGTTCGGCAATTTTAAATTCCTTCACAATACCAATTTTGTATGAAGATGCGCTAAACCATATTTAAGTATAAGAAATAAGAAAGAGAAACGAACCGCAAAGGGGAGGCAGCGCGGTCTTGGGGGTCTCCCCCATGAGCGACTGCCGTCGCAAAGGACACAAAGAAAGAAAGTGCGATCGCTTACTTTATCGCATTTTATCCAAAAGACTGTCATAGAAAATATGATTGATATCTTCTATGACAACGATTTAATAATTCAATGTACAAATCAATCCTTTATTTATGACCTACTATTAGCGAATGCCTAGATGAAATTGCTTTCATTTTCAAGTTAGTAAATTGCACGATCGCCTTTACAAAATCTTGCTGTTCTGGTTGCAAATGTAGTTTTTCTAGGGCTTGATTCATATTATTACCAGCCCGGAGATTGCGATTAAGTTGGGCACGTTGCGATGTGTTTAAGACTGCCTCAATTTCCCTATTTCTTCTCTGACGCACAGCCTGAAGTTCTTGGCGTTGTAAAGGAGTCAGGTTAATCTCCGACGAGGTGGAGTAGCTAGCAGTTTTGGTAGTTTGGGCAGAAATAACACCAGAACTAGTATGGAGTTGAACGGGTGCAGCTAAGGCAATTCCCGGCATGGAAAGGACAATAGTTAGAATAGCAGCGAACACAGAAAGCCGTTTTGTCAAGTAAATTGCCATATTCAGAAATGCCTACATCTAAATTTAATGCTGAGATATAGTTAAGCAATTTTCAAGTCTTAATTTTGAATTTTGAATTTATCCACCCTCAAGAGGATGGTAGTTCAGCTAAAAAATATTATCCGCTTTAAAGGAATCCAAAAAACTAGAATGGCAAACTTAACTGAATTATTTTTGCTAAAATCCAGACTCAAATTCAAGTTTTTACAAAATCATCACTTGATGGCTCATTTCTGTTAGTCTGTCAATGCGTAAATCCTGCAAGTAGCTCGTGATTTTATTTTAGAACACCTATCACAGAAGTTTGGCTTGATTGCATAATATCAATTATCTGTCAATGCGTAAGTTCTCAATTTAATTTCTGGAAATCCCTCAGACAAAGTATGTGCTAAAAGAGATATAAATAGTGCATCAGGCAAATCTAACGCACTATATATAACTTCATTTAAGTACTCACAACTACTCAGACCTTTTCATTCTGTCAATTTCTCGTTGTAATTCTTCAATCTGACGGCGTAAAGTTTCTGTTTCATTGGTGGAAGATTCTGCTGCAACATTTACTGATCCGGAAGCAGGCGATCGCTGATAATTTCCTCGGCGAATTTGCTGGTATTCTTCAGATATTGCCCACGCCCGTAAGTAATGCAGGCGTTCCACTGGGAAAGGATGGGTCAACATCGTACCCTGAGCGCCATTGTAGATCAAAAATTTATATACCTGATTTAATCCATCTTCATCTAATGCCTGATAATTTTCTGACTGCTTGATAAACTCTTGTAAACTACATTCATTGGCATATTTGTTACTACCACCAGAGAGTTTCATCATCGTTGACATCACGGGATTCAAGTCATCCATGACTAGTAGTGCGGCGCGATCTGACGATAACTCAGCTTTACGCCGCCACTCGAAAAAGGCGTAAATCAAACCTTGTGTGACAATATTACCGATGCCGAAAGTTAATTCTCCCAAAGCGGAAGCAGCACTCATTGCCCACATCGCCATTTGAATTAAAATAGTATGACCACATTTAATATGCCCCAGTTCATGGGCTAGCACCGCCCGAATCTCGGCTTCGTCTAGTAAGTCTAGTATCCCTGTATTTATGACTATGTAAGGATTCTCTTGCCCCAGTGCATAGCTATTTGCTTGGGGATTTTGCGAGACAAACAGTGTCGGTTCTGGGTAAATGTCCAAATCTCGGACGCATTCCCGAAACATCTGGTAAATAGTGGAATATTGACGCGGCCCTACTTGGATGGTGTTACCCATTAGATAGACTAACTGAGGGCGTTCGTAGATAAATTCCACAAATTTACGAGCGATTAAATCAAATCCTGGTAAATTTCGTAAAGCTTGCTCGGCTTGGCGATCTAGTGGATGCCTAAAGGCTTCGCTGGAAATTCCTGTGTAAGTTGGCATAATTCAGGGTATTGGGTGATTGGTCATTGGTCATTGGTCATTAGCAAAGGACAAAGGACAAATGACAAAGGACAAAGGACAACATAATAGAAGTGGGGCAATTGGAAGTAAAAGTCACTTTGTATGGAATTAAAAGCGTGTGATTGAAGCAGAAGTTCATTTTTCACTACATAACTTTTTGCGATCGCAGGCGGGGTTCCCTTCCTGGCCCCATCATTTGACGATGGCACGGTTGGTAGCACGCGCCTTGCGCCTGGGACGTAGCGCCCTAATTCAAGTAGGGGCGGTTTGTGGCTATCAAGGGCGATATCGTACTAGTTTCATAGCATCAGCCCTAATGTGGCATGGCCCTGTAATTATTGTTGCTCAAGAAGCGGTGCAACAACTTCTACTGCGGGTGGAAATTCCCCGTCTACAGCAGTGGCTACCAGCCAACAAACCGATTAGGACAGGTGATGCTTGGCCTAGTGCTGAGTTCCAAGGGCTACTGTTGACCTCTCCAGAAGCTTGGTTAAAAGGACAATTTGCTGGTGGCTCCTGCTTTCCCCAAGGCATCCCCACAATTATTGATGGAGTAGACGACCTAGAAGATTGGGTGCGCGATCAACTTACGCAAGATATTCAACCCGATGATTGGGAACAACTCATCCTGGCTTGCCCAAATCAAGCTGAGGTAATTCGTGAAGCAAGGATACAACTTACACATCAACTTTTTCAGCATCCTGTCAATCCATATCAGTGCTATCTAATTTCCCAGCCAGAAATAGAAATTTTAAATCGTCTCTATTCTGCTTTAGGGTCAATACAAGCACTTCCAGAACCTTGGAAAAATTTCTGGCAGCAATTTCAAACCCTTAATGAAAATCTTTCCTCCCTTGCTCCCTCATCTCCCCCTGCCCTCTTCTGGGCGACTATTGCCCATCGACAAGGTTTATTTTCTTTACACTACGCCCCAATGGAGTTAGGGGAAATACTCTCACCTATTTGGCAGCGACAACCAGTAGTTTTAATTGGCAGCGCTATCGAACCGGAAACTGAGGCTCCTCTTTTCCGACAGCGACTTGGTTTGGACGATTTAACTTGCCTGAAGTTCTCTGCGGATCAAGCAGAAGCAATTCAACTGTATGTACCCTATAAATTGCCCCTACCCAACACGCCAGAATTTCAAGCGGCATTTATTCACAAAGTCCGCACACTGGTTTGTCTAAGTGCTACAGCACCAGGATTAACGGTTGTCTTGGTGGGGGATGTACCACTAAAGGCTCAAGTTGCGACAATTCTGGCTTCAGAATTTGGTTCACGGGTGCAAGTAGAAAAAACTTGTTTAGATGAAAATGGTATTTTGATTAGCGGTTGGGAATTTTGGCGAGAACATCAGCGAGTTTTGCCAGCACCCCATCTGTTAATTATTGCTACTTTACCTTTACCATCTCTAGAAAATCCGCTAGTAGCTGGTAGGGTAGCTCGTTATAAGCGATCGCATCAAGATTGGTTCCGTTTATATTTGTTGCCAGCAGCCTTGAGTGAATTACAAAGAGCGATCGCTCCAGTCCGAGAAAGTCAAGGTATTGTTGCTTTACTTGATAGTCGTGTAGTTAATCGCAGCTACGGCGCTCAAATTCTCGCAGCTTTAAGCCCTCTGGCCCGCATTAACTATCTCGACCCCAGTCTGTTTTCTAATACCGATGAAGAAAATTCTGCCTAAAGTTCAGTTCCCAATGCCCAATTTAAATTTTGTCAACCAAAGCGCGATCGTCTAAAAGCAAGCACTATTATCAATTTATTGCCTCTCTGTAGCTATGATTCCTGGCAAGATAAATTTAGATAGAACCTAAGTAAAAATTTGAGTTGCTGATTATGGGTGAAGCAAAGCGTCGTAAAACCACATTAGGGGAAACATACGGTCAAGAGAAAGAGACTCGCATCTTGCCTTGGCTTCCCATCACAAAAAAGCAAGCCGAATTATTTGTCAGTTGGACAAGTCGTGGTGCTTGGATAGGTATTGTTCTTATGGTTGTAGCATGGACAACTATCCGTTTTATCGGCCCAGCCTTCGGTTGGTGGCAAGTAGTCAACTAAATGCTGCTGTAGAATAGCCCTTTCAAGCTGGGTAAAAATTTTGCCTAATAAACTTCAACCTCTTAACTCTGTATTCTCTGTGCCTGTGCGGTTAAATAAAAGAATTTTTAGCCGCACAGAGACGGAGTAGGACACTTGCGTGGGCGGGTTTCCCGACTTGAGTAAAGTGTCCGTGGTGCAGAGAGAAAAAAAGAGATTTTACCAGTCAACTTGAAAGGGCTGATCTTAAATTGGAATTTTCCCGCAGGTTTGGTCAGTATATGTTCTGCGTCTTGGGTCTATCTTTGTAGTATGTAAAGAAGCACTTTTGACCTGAGATTATGCCCTTCTCTAAAAAACCCCTCACCTACACATCCAGCCACAAAAGCAATCAAGTCGATAACTACCACGGTAATTTAGTCGCAGATCCTTACCGTTGGCTAGAAGATCCTGACTCTGAAGAAACAAGGGCTTGGATTGAGGCACAAAATCAAGTTACTTTTGGCTACTTGAAGGAAATTCCTACCAGGGAAAAAATTAAACAACGCCTCACCAAACTTTGGGATTATGAAAAATATGGCATCCCTTTTAAAGAAGGCAAATCTCTGCAAGACGGTTCCACTGAACGCTACTTTTATTTCAAAAATGATGGACTACAAAACCAAAGTGTCCTCTACACTCTGAAAACCCTCGACGATCAACCCAAAGTTTTACTCGACCCCAATAAACTTTCAGAAGATGGTACTGTTGCTCTTTCGGGATTGTCCATTAGCGAGGATAGTAAACTTTTAGCATATAGTCTATCCGCCTCTGGTTCTGATTGGCAAGAATGGAAAGTACGCAATGTCGAAACTGGTAAAGACCTGCAAGATCACCTGAAGTGGATTAAATTTTCTGGCGCATCGTGGACACATGATAATCAAGGTTTCTTTTACAGTCGCTACGATGAGCCAAATGAAAAAACTCAATTAGAAGATGTTAACTATTATCAAAAGCTCTACTATCATCAGCTAGGTAAACCCCAATCAGAAGATGTACTAATTTATCATCGTCCTGACCAAAAGGAATGGGGTTTTAGTGGCGGTGTTACTGAAGATGGACGCTATTTAATAATTTCAATTTGGCTAGGGACTGACTCCAAAAATTTGGTTTTCTTTAAAGATTTGACTAACCCTAATGCTGAAGTCGTAGAACTAATTAACCAATTTGAGGCAGATTACAGCTTTATCGATAATGATGATAGCGTGTTTTATTTCCGCACGGATTTAAATGCACCAAGGGGAAGAGTGATTGCTATTGACACCAAAAACCCTGCACCAGAAAATTGGCGAGAAATCATTCCTCAATCAGCAGAAACGTTGGAAAGTGTCGGGATACTCAATAACCAATTTGTTGCTGATTACCTCAAAGATGCTCACAGCCAAATTAAAATATTCGACCTCAAAGGTGCATTTATTCGTGAGGTAGAATTACCTAGACTCGGTTCAGCCGGAGGTTTTGGAGGTAAGCGTCATGATACCGAAACTTTTTATAGTTTCACCAGTTTCACCACACCAGGAACTATCTATCGCTACGATATGGTAACTGGTAAAAGTAGCATTTTCCGCCAGCCAGAGGTAGATTTTAATCCTGATGATTACGAGACGAAACAAATCTTTTATCATAGCAAAGATGGTACTAAGGTACCAATGTTTATTACTCATAAAAAGGGCATAAAGTTAGATGGAAATAACCCGACTTATCTCTATGCCTATGGTGGTTTTAATGCCTCAATGACACCTAGTTTTTCTGTGAGTCTTTTGGTGTGGATGGAGATGGGTGGTGTCTATGCTATGCCTAATATACGCGGCGGTGGAGAATACGGCGAAGAATGGCATCAAGCAGGAATGAAAGATAAAAAGCAGAATGTCTTTGATGACTTTATTGGTGCTGCTGAGTGGTTAATTGCGAATAAGTATACTAAGACAGATAAGCTAGCGATCGCAGGTGGTAGTAACGGCGGTTTATTAGTGGGTGCTTGTATAACGCAACGTCCCGATTTGTTTGGTGCAGCTTTACCAGCAGTTGGCGTCATGGATATGTTGCGCTTCCACAAATTTACCATCGGCTGGGCTTGGACTTCTGAATATGGTTCAGCAGATAATCCAGAAGAGTTTCCAACGCTGTATGCTTATTCACCACTACACAACATTAAACCAGATACAGCTTACCCAGCAACCTTAATTACCACAGCCGATCATGACGATCGCGTTGTCCCTGCTCATAGTTTCAAATTTGCCGCAGCTTTGCAAGAGGCTCACGCAGGTGATGCGCCAGTTCTAATTAGAATTGAGACTAAAGCAGGACATGGTGCGGGTAAACCCACGGCTAAAATTATTGAGGAAGCCGCAGATAAATGGGCTTTTTTGGTGCGTACTTTGAATGTTGAAGTTTAGGAGTTGATTTATTTCTTGAGTTTGGACTAATTGGCATTTAGCAGCAATGAATAGAAATCAAGAAAAAGTTACCCAACTTCTTTGTATTGACTGCTTTATTAATTTCGATAAAGGCGATCGCTTCCACTTCTGGGTAAGGTGTATCCCAAATACTGCTAATTTTTTATCTCCACCCTTACCGCTTTCCTGCATCTGAGCAAGAAGTTTAATTTTTTAACGAACTTTGGGGGTTTAAGTCCCCTGCCTAATGACGGCAGCCCGTTTTGGGTCGGGGTCTAAATCCCCGGATGTTCGCAGACTCGCTAACGCAAAACGTAATTGCGAATTGCGTTAGCGGAGCGGGGCGTTAGCCCATTGCCAATTGTTTTAATCCCTCTTGTGCTTAAAACGCGACAGCTTGGGCTGTCCCCTTCAGATTGATTGTTGTATAAATTTGTTTTTGCCCCTGGTTGAATTGAGGAATCACAGAAAAGCGGTTTATTGTAGTGATTCCTTTAGTTTCAACTTTTGCTTCGATGTTATTTCCAAGGTTTACACGAGGTATGAGCAAGGTAAATGTGGTGTTGCCAGTATCTACTGTCTTTTTAATAGTTACAGTTACTAGCGTACCAATTTCTGTATCTACTGTACGGATCTCATCTCCAGTAAAGTTTAATGTCTGTTTCTGCTCTTGATAGTTGAAAAGGGGCTTACCAGTAAAGCTTGACGTTGAGTAATTAATACTGACTTTCTCGCCTTTTGAATTATACCCTGTGAAATTATACAAGTTCGGTGTTCTTTGTACTTGAGCATGAGATTGTAATACAGGTATTGCTGCTAAGGTTATACCTAATGTGAATGATGTAATTAAGTTTCTTGTAAGCATATTTCCAAAAGTTATTGCTAATTAGACGAAGATATCTACGCCGATAGGATGACAAGGAATAAAACCAATTCTAAAAATGGATATTCCGGAAAACTTGTCAAATGAAACACATCGCAATTGTTGTTAACATGTTTGTAACATTTTGTAATACTGCGTAGAGTTACATCTGACTTTAAAGTTGAGAGTGGTGAGTGAGGGAAGATCACTTTCATGCTTGGTTGTGAAACTTGCTTCATCGGGACTGTCTTTAAAATAGAGAACAAATGCCAATAAATAATAAAAGAGATTTTTATACCTTCGTTGTAAGTTATTGCTCGTAGATGTCTTGCAAATAGGTAAACTTTAAAACCGCCTATTACAGCATGGCGGAAATAAAGCTACCATTGAAAATGGTAAAAAAACCGAAAATATAAGTCTTTTGACTTCCAGAAAGCGATACAAAGGTTTTGTTTTATAATTAGAAATTTTGCATTTCCCATTGCTTATGAAGCTACGCTCATATATGCTTGTAGGGTTTTTTCTTAGCCTTGTGCTAAGTATTTTGCCTTTTTCGGGCAATTTCACTAATGCTGCAACACCAACAACAGTCGCACCTGTATCTGCTGTGTCATTCATCCAAGGGGTACAAAAAACCGTATTAGACAACGGCTTAACAGTTCTAACTAAAGAAGTCCATACTGCTCCAGTAGTGAGCGTCCAAGTTTGGTATAAAGTTGGCTCACGTAATGAGGTTAAGGGAGAAAATGGCATTTCTCACCAGCTAGAACATTTAATGTTCAAAGGTACAACTGACCGTCCTGTGCAGTTTGGTAGGTTATTTAGTGCCTTGGGTAGCCAGTTTAATGCTTTTACTAGTTATGACGAAACAGCTTACTTTGGCACTGTGCAACGAGACAAACTCGAAGCATTGTTGACATTAGAAGCCGATCGCATGGAAAACTCTTTAGTTGGGCCTGAACAACTCACAAGTGAAAAGCGGGTGGTAATCTCCGAGTTACAGGGGTATGAAAATTCACCAGGCTATCGTCTGAGTCGGGCAGTGATGCGAGATGCTTTCCCTAATAGAGCCTATGGCTTACCTGTAGGAGGCACAAAAGCTGATGTAGAAAAATTCACGGTGGAGCAGGTGCGGAATTATTACCAAACCTATTACAGCCCAGAAAATGCCACGTTGGTTATTACAGGCGATTTTGCTACAGAACCTGTACTCAAAGTTGTTAAAGAAACTTACGGAAAGTTGCCAAAACGACCCAAGAGGGTTGTGGCTAAAAATTCTCCTCAGGTGACTGCTTTTAATGTTGCCAAAAAAACACCCATCGTCCTTAAGCAACCTGGAAGTGCAGCACTATTGCAAGCGGTGTATCCTCTACCAGATATCAAGCATCCTGATGTCCCGGCAATTGATGTGATGGATGCCATCCTTACAGGCGGACGTAGTTCTAGGCTTTACCAAGCTTTGGTGGAATCTGGACTCGCTAGTTCAGTGAGTGGTAGTGCTTCCGAACTTATCGAACCAGGTTGGTATGAAATTAATGCTACGGCAGCTCCGGGTCAAGAGTTAAGTAAAATTGGCCAAGTGCTTCAGGAATCTTTAGCAAAATTGCAAGAACAGCCAGTTACTACTGAAGAATTGAACCGGGCGAAGACGCAACTGCAAGCCTCGTATATTTTAGGGAACCAAGACATTACTAGTCAGGCAACCCAACTGGGATATAACCAAACAGTGGCCGGTGATTATCGTTTTATTGAACAGTATCTGGCTGCGATCGCAAAAGTCACCCCAGCCCAAGTACAGAAAGTAGCGAAAACTTACCTGAATCCGGCAAAACAAACCATCGGCTTCTTTGAACCAACTCAACCAGACGGCAAACCAGGGGCTTCTAGCGCTGGTTCTGGTCGCACAGTGGAAAATTTCAGCCCTGGTAAGCCTGTAGATCCAGCAGAACTGGCGAAATATCTGCCACCTGCCACATCAGCGACAGATTCGGGCAAACAATCATTACCAGAAGAGTTTACCTTAAATAATGGTTTGCGGGTTTTGCTATTGCGCGATCGCAACCTCCCCACCATTAACCTGAATGGACAAATTGATGCTGGTAGTGAATTTGACGGCAACCAAAAAGCTGGATTAGCGAATTTGACTGCGGCCAACTTAATGAATGGGACGCAGACTAAAAATGCTCTTACCCTAGCAAAAACCTTAGAAGACCGGGGAGCCGATTTGAACTTTGGTGCCAGCCGCGAGGGAGTTAACGTTAGCGGTGAGGGACTTTCAGCAGACTTGCCGATATTGATTCAAACTCTGGCAGATGTACTGGAAAATGCCACTTTCCCAGCCGATCAATTAGAACTGAGTCGCCAACGGGCGCTGACAAGTCTCAAAGTCCAGCTAGATGACCCTAGAGGTTTAGGAAGACAAGTATTTCAGCAAGCAATTTACCCAGAAAATCATCCATTCCACAGCTTTCCTACAGCTGAGAGTTTAAAAAGTATTACTCGTAATGATTTGCTTGGCTTCTACCAGACACACTACCGACCAGATAACACAACCATTGCCTTAGTAGGAGACTTTGATCCAGTTAAGGTAAAAGCTTTGCTAAATCAGGTATTTGGCAAATGGTCAGCCCCAGGTAAGCCACCTGTTTTGAAAATACCATCCGTGCCATTACCGGAAACTTTGACACGTTTAAATAAAGTGATTCCTGGTAAGTCCGAAGCTGTTACTTACATCGGCTACAACGGTATCTCTCGGAAAGATCCACGTTATTATGCAGCACTAGTACTAAATCAAATTTTGGGTGGTGATACCTTAGCAAGCCGTTTGGGTACGGAAGTGCGCGATCGCCAAGGTCTAACCTACGGTATCTATAGTGGTTTTGCTGCCGGAATCAATCCCGGCCCGTTCTTGATTCAGATGCAGACTGCTCCTGGTGATGCTCAAAAAGCGATCGCTAGTACTCTCGCTTTACTCAAACAGTTACGCGAACAAGGAGTGACTGAGGCAGAATTCAATGCAGCAAAACGCTCAATTACTAATAGCTATCCTGTGGATTTAGCTAATCCTAGTGATGTATCAAGCATAATTTTGGATAATGCTGTCTTAGGACTTTCACGCTCAGAAATCCGAGACTTTCCCAAGAGAATACAAGCAGTTACAATGGTTCAGATGCAACAGGCAATTGAAGATTTAATTAAGCCGGAAAGTCTGATAATTGTTACTGCTGGCCCTGGAGAGACTGTACCCAAGGGCAGCTAATTGCCTCGATTTAAAACACAAAGGTGCTAAAATTTGTTTTACGCCTTTGTGTTTTAGCTTAAGGCTATTTCGTTCTAGACATAATACTTATTTAAATGAATTATTTTGTCGAAAAATGATGATGAAAATTAGTATAAAATCCCTGAGCAGAAAGCCTATTCTCCCAAAGTTTTCGGCACTCATACTGCAAATCTAAGAATTCTTGGTCTGAAATATTGCTATGGAATTCAGCTACTTTTTCAGCAATATGTGGTATTTCCTTCTCATCTATCCATACGCAATATTTTTTCCAGTCTATTATAGACTCGTCAGGTAAAACGCAGTCTGTATCAATAAAAATTGGAATACGACCACAACTAAGAATTTCATATAATCGAATAGAATAGTTTGCAGAACCACGACAGGATAAAATATAGTCACTCTCGACCATATTGTTCACATATTCAGCACGAGCCTTCTGTCTTTGCTCTATATCTTGTGTATTTAGAAATACTGCTTCGTTTTTGATAATGAAGTTTGTATTTACTAAAGACGGGTTTTCTGCAAGTACTTTCAGAGCCTGACTACGCAAAATTTGTCCTTTGTAAGGCGGAACTCCAAGCTCAAATGATTTGGTTAACATCGCCCCGTGAAATAAAACCGTTTTTAGTTTATTTTCCCATGAATCCGTTACTGCTAGTCCACAAAATCCAACAACAGGTTTCTCAGATTTATGCCTGAGAGACATTTGTCCTCCTAAATATTCTTTAACAAAATCTTCAGTAAAAGAAGGCATAATAATATCATTTTGCTTCATTTTCGACCGATATACTGCCATCCGAAATACTGTTGCATTCTTGACAGGAATTTCTTCGGCGCAACAATCACCTGCAAAAAAAATAATTAATTTTTTGCCGCTATTAGCTACTTTTTCTGCAAATTTAATAGATAGACTTTCTGCTTCTTTATTAATTTTACTTCTCCAACTCTCTCCTCTGATTATTCTCCAGTTTATAGGCATTACAACTAAGTCAGCTTCTTGTAAAGAAGTCATTTTAAAAAGAGAATTACCTATTTCTAAATACTTACCATACAATCTAGACCAAGGGTATTTTTCAGTAGGGAGAAATTCCCTCCAAAGGGGATAAAGCATTGGAACTGGCTCCATTCCTTTAGGTAGATAATCTTTATCAGAATAGATACTTAATTGCATATTTTAACCTGAATTCTGACTAGTTGAATGACTGAGGAATTTTACAATAAATTAAATTAATTTCAAATAACCTTTGGATATATTTCTTTTTATACCAATAATTTATGAAAATATACTTAAAATGATATTAGCCAAACATAGGTTTGTAATGCAACCCTTTGGGAATCCTGCTACGCGTAGCGTCTTGTAAAAAGAGCTAAAGTCCTCATATTTTTATCTAAGGGGGAAAGTTTATTTAAAAAAGCAATAATTTCTGGCTCTTAGCGGCAGGTAAGATTACTTTTATAATTAGGATTGACGCAACATAAATTTCTACTAAATTGATAATTAGTAAATATTTCGCTTGAAAAATTATATTTTTGCCCGAACTAGCAAATTAAACTGGACAGAGTACAAAAGCAAGTCGAAATGCTACGAATCTAAGCCTAGTTGCACACCTAATTCTTGATCGTAATGGGCATGTTCCCAATTTTTTGCAGCTTTGATTTGATCTACACTTAAGTTATAAGCATCTTGTAAATCAGTTTGTTCTAGGTTAGCATCCACTAAAATAGCTCTAATCATATTTGCATTTCTTAAATTTGCACCACTTAGATCAGCTAGCTTAAAATTTGTTTCTGTACAATTAGCTTCAGCTAGAACTGCTTCCTGTAGATTGGCACTGCGAAATTGGACTCTACAAAGATTAGCTTTTCGGAAGGATGTGCAACATAAATCTGCTTTAAAAAAATCAGTCCCAGTAAAATCTATTTTGGCCCAATAGGCGTTGGCAGCCTGCACCTCAGATAAATCAAGTTCTTGCAATTTAGAGTCCTGCGCGAGCGAAGTAGTTAATACTTTACGAACTTTTGTTTTAGTTTCGTTAATTAAAGCTACTGCTAATATTTGTTTGGTTAAATTAATCAGTTGGTTCTTTCTGTATTCTGGGACACTCCATTCACTAGGAAATTCTTGTAAGAGCGAACCTAGTTTCATTGCTGCTGCTGCACGTAATAATGGTCGTTCTGGTGTAGTCAATTCTTGAATAATAGCTTGGTAAGCTGTATCTATATCTTTACGATGTTCAAAATCTAGCCGTTTTTGCTCTTTATCAGCTTCAAAATCTAATCGGTCTTTATTTGTCTCTTTTTGTGCAAGAACATAACCTCCAACAGCCCCCCTACAGTGACGAAAGCTCCCAGTAACTTGATCCAAAATAGACTTCCCCCAGTCTCACTTCTAATTTGCCTAATTTCTGCTGTAAGTTTGTCAATCTCACGCTGTGTTTTTTGTTTACCTACATCATTTAATAATTTATTGTCATATCTACTAAGAGAACCTTGTTCTACTACCACTTGAGAGACAAAAGCAACAACTAAAGTAGCAAGCAAGACTGCTACTACTATTAGAGCTATACTTTGGTTAAAAAATTTTTTTTTAATGCATAAGCTTCTTTGGTTTTCATAATTATTTTATTATTAAAGAAATGATTGAATATCACTAAATATATCATTTTTTGGCTAATTACTAGCCATTCTTGTTTTAACAAAGCAGGATTTGCTTGTTGTTTATCAAAATCGGAAATTTCTCGTAAAAGAATAGGAATAATTTTTTTATTATGCTTTGCTGCATATTTAATCTCTTCTTTGCAAACTTCAGAAATAATGGAATCAGGGCTGACAATAAAAATAAAAATATCCGTATCTTCAATACCAGTTTTAACTTTCTCCCACCAATCTGTAAATCCCTGAGCATCAATCCAGTCAACCCAAATGTTGTGGTTGTTTTTTTTAGTCCATCATTAAATTTATGTACATATTCTTTATCTTTATGGGAGTATGAGATAAAAATATTTGCCATATATTCACAAACATAATAAATTCTAACTTTACGCCAAGTACTGTCTGCAAGCGATATAGAGTAATGTCATTATTAACTCCTGATTAGAAAGCAAACCCTTAATTATTTCGCCTAAGTTTCAACTCTCCCCTCTATGTCGATGAAGTTGATGTATGGTAATATACCAGATTCAGCTAACTTTTTAGCTGTTCATCGGTAGCCTGTCCACGCAAGGCATCTGCAAATATATCTGCGGTAGCACTACCAGCAATCACAACAACTAACCTTCCAGGATTAACGCTAATACTGAGTGCTTAAGTTTTGCAGCGTAGAACTTCGCAGTCATATTCCGCAATTGTTGAAGCGTTCAGCTTTTTGTCTTGCAGAGGAGCGATGTCTCCGACGGCTACGCCTACGCAACGCCGCTTTATTTAGCGCAGCCTCAACAAGCAACGTTATGATAATTAATCGTCTAATAATAAATAAGTTGGCACAAATAAACCTCAATAGTACGGAGACGATTAATCGCCTCTGTAGAGCAGTCAAAAATCATTGAACTATAGACTTTGGGCTATAGACTCTTGAGAGTGGACTGTTAGGTGCTGCGTCCAACCAAAATCAGCCGTTGTACAAATTTCCATAAGGATAATTGAAGTGACTAGGACTAATTCAGACTTTCTTTCTTCCACCGATCCAGCGATCGCGGAGTTAATCAACGACGAACTACAGCGTCAGCGAGATCACTTGGAGTTAATTGCTAGCGAAAACTTTACCTCTGCTGCTGTATTAGCTGCTCAAGGTTCGGTACTGACAAATAAATATGCCGAGGGATTACCTGGTAAACGCTACTATGGCGGTTGTGAGTATATCGACAAAATCGAGCAACTAGCAATCAATCGTGCTAAACAGATATTTGGTGCTGCTCATGCGAATGTGCAACCTCATTCTGGCGCACAAGCCAATTTTGCAGTGTTCCTGTCGCTGCTGCAACCAGGAGACAAAATTATGGGGATGGATTTGTCTCATGGGGGACATCTCACCCACGGTTCACCTGTAAATGTCTCAGGTAAGTGGTTCCAAGTTAGCCACTACAATGTCAGTCAACAAACAGAACAACTTGACTACGATCAAATTCGGGAGCTGGCGCTGAGGGAGCGTCCTAAGCTCTTAATTTGTGGTTATTCGGCTTACCCCCGTATAATTGATTTTGAAAAGTTCCGTAGTATTGCTGATGAAATCGGCGCTTACTTACTTGCTGATATTGCCCATATTGCTGGCTTAGTTGCTAGTGGTCTTCATCCTGATCCCATTCCTCATTGTCATGTAGTAACAACAACTACACATAAGACTCTACGCGGCCCTAGAGGTGGTTTAATTTTGACCAGCGACGCAGAACTAGGTAAAAAGCTAGATAAATCTGTTTTTCCTGGTAGCCAGGGCGGGCCATTGGAACATGTCATTGCTGGAAAAGCAGTAGCTTTTGGAGAAGCCCTAAAGCCTGAGTTTAAAACCTATTCTGCTAAAGTGATTGAAAATGCTCGTGCTTTGGCAGAACAACTGCAAAATCGGGGTTTAAAGCTAGTATCCAATGGTACTGATAACCATTTGATTTTGGTAGATTTACGCTCTGTAGGTCTAACTGGTAAACAAGCAGATCAGCTAGTTAGTACTGTGAATATTACTGCTAACAAAAATACCATACCCTTCGATCCGCAATCACCATTTGTTACTAGTGGTCTGAGGTTAGGTTCGCCTGCAATGACCACGCGAGGTTTAGGAATAGCAGAATTTACCGAGATTGCAAATATTATTAGCGATCGCCTGCTTTCTCCAGATTCCGACGTAGTAACCCAAGATTGTCGGCAACGGGTAGCAGCATTGTGCGATCGCTTCCCCTTATATCCTCACCTAGAAATTCCTGTACCAGCACTAGCATAGGGCATAGGGCATGGGGCATTAGTTATTTCTCCCCCTGCCTCCCCTGCTTCCTCTGCTTCCCCTGCTCCCCCTGCCCCACTCCCTACTCCCCTTCCCCAATCCAATGAGTGCAGAAATTATTTGTGTTGGTACTGAACTGCTGCTAGGAGATATCCTCAACGGCAATGCTCAATTTTTGGCGCAACAATTAGCGCAGCTAGGAATTCCCCATTACTATCAAACAGTGGTTGGGGATAATCCAGAACGGTTAAAGCAAGTTATAGAAATTGCTATTTCCAGAGCGCAAATTCTCATTTTCACTGGTGGACTCGGCCCCACACCAGATGACCTTACCTGCGAAACTATCGCCGATTTTTTTAAAGTCCCGTTGGTAGAACGTTCTGACATCATCGAAGACATAACCCAAAAATTCGCCCAACGTGGTCGGGTTATGTCACCAAGTAATCGCAAGCAAGCTTTGATTCCCCAAGGTGCAGAAATTCTCCCCAACCCCACTGGAACAGCACCCGGTATTATTTGGCAACCTCGCCCTGAAATCACGATTTTTACCTTTCCCGGTGTTCCTAGTGAAATGCACGTAATGTGGGAAGAAACAGCCGTGCCATTTCTCAAAAGTCAAGGTTGGGGTAAAGAAATTATTTACAGTCGGAGTTTAAAGTTTTGGGGTATTGGTGAATCTGCTTTGGCGGAAAAAGTTTCTTCTTATTTGAAGTTGCCAAATCCCACAGTAGCCCCTTATGCAGGTAAAGGGGAAGTAAGATTGCGAGTCTCAGCTAAAGCCACTTCAGAAGCAGCCGCAGAAGCCTTAATTGCACCCATTGAGAAACAACTTACAGAAATTGCCGGACTGGATTTCTACGGCGTTAATAATGATACTCTTGCTTCCGTGGTTGGTCAGTTGTTGCGGGCATCAAAAGAAACGCTTTCGGTGGCAGAATCTTGCACTGGTGGCGGTTTAGGGCAAATGTTGACTGAGATTTCTGGGAGTTCTGATTACTTTTGGGGTGGAGTAATTTCTTATGACAATTCGGTGAAGGTTGGGCTGCTGGGGGTTAACCAGGAAGACTTAGATAAATTTGGGGCGGTAAGTGCAACTGTTGCAGAGCAAATGGCTGTTGGAGTCAAAACTCGCCTTGCAACAACTTGGGGATTGAGTATTACTGGTATTGCTGGCCCAACTGGAGGGACAGATACTAAGCCGGTGGGTTTAGTTTACATTGGTTTAGCTGGGCCAAAGGACGAAGTGGCAAGTTTTGAGTATCAGTTCGGTACAATGCGAGGTCGAGCTTTAATTCGTCATGTCAGCGCGAATGCAGCGTTGGACAATCTGCGACGCAAGTTGTTGACGAGGTAGGAGGTCTATTACGTTTGTCATACAAGTTGTATGACAATCGAACCTATTGACAATCTGATGTTATTTTAAAAAACTCAATTACGTTAGCGACGCAGGAGCGTCATTACAAATTATCCAAGTATGAGCAAAACTCCTATCCTTCAACTTAATCACTCATACACTTTCAGAAGCTATTTTGAGATGTCATTCGAGCCAGAAGATATACTGGCTGAATTTGGCTATTCTTTAAAACGTTCTTCTCTCAATCAACAAAAGTCCACCATTGAATTAGATAGACTCGCAAATCTCAAATCTAGGATTGAAGAGAGTTTGCCATATATTAGTTTGACTAGTGAAGCAGCCCGCAGAGAGTTACTAATTGCACCAATTTTATTGGATGTTGTTCATTACACTCAAGCCCAACTTAGAATCGAATATCCTCTTATAGTTACAGAACAATTAAAAGGTTCCCTTGATTATTATTTGCACGCAGACCATAAACTCTTAGTTGTAGAAGCTAAAAATGCTGATTTAGCAAGAGGTTTTACCCAGCTTGCTGTAGAACTGATTGCTATTGATGCGTGGACTGATTCTCAAGAGGCAAATTTACAAGGGGCTGTTTCTACAGGGGATATTTGGCAATTTGCTCTATTGAATCGAGAAAGTAAACAAATAACCCAAGACCTCAATTTATATCGTGTTCCTGCTGATATAGAAGACTTGCTGCGGATTTTGGTGGCAATACTCAGTAGCTGAGAAATATAGCGATGTATGATCGCAAGCTGCTTTGCATCTACACACTTTTGATTTTGTGATGATAAAGTGGATAAATAATGTCGAAAAAACGTAAATTGCTAGAGAAAGTACTTTCTAGCTCCAAAAATATTCAATTTAATGAACTGGTGACTTTGGTTAAGGCGTTTGGATTTTCTCTATCACGGGTTAATGGCAGTCACCACATATTTACTAATCCAGATATTCCTGAGCTTGTTAACCTGCAAAATCGAAAGGGCGAAGCTGTTCCATATCAAGTCCGTCAACTTTTGATTTTGATTGAAAAATATACACTTACCTTGGAGGATGAAGTATGAAAAACTATCATATTAATATCTTCTACAGTCAAGAAGATGAGGGCTATATTGCTGATATTCCTGATTTGAAATACTGTTCAGCATTTGGTTCAACTGAAGAAGAAGCACTTCATGAAGTTTTGAAAGCAAAAGAAGCATGGTTAGATGCTGCACAAAAAGAGGGAAAACTAATTCCTGAGCCGAGATATCGTCCTGCAATTTACCAGATAGCCTCATGATTAGCAGAGAGGCGGTGTCTGACGACAAGCCGCTTTGCGTTTTGCACCCGAAGACTTCTTTTTCTCAATTTAGAGTTACTAAGCACAGTTAAAAAATTAACATTCATGTTACGTAAGTTTTGTCCGAATAAAAAAACTATGGAGCGATTTGAGATAGCTTGATCCAAAGTAAGGAAGCTTTGTTGTCTAGCCCATAATATAATCATTTATGTATAAATAATTACACGTATTAATGAATGTTTCAAAAATATCATATTTTAATTCGGAATCGCCAAAATTCAGTACCCAGAGGCGTATTAACAAGAGATAATAATAAACTCACACCACCTTTAACTGCTCTCCCATCAACCATTACAGAACTTATTCTGGCTTGGTTTAGGTAATTCAGTTGACAGTCAAAGGGTCAAATTTTGCAAGTTGTTCTGAACCAAGCTATGAAAACATCTACCAAATTGCCATCTCGCCTGGACTATTACTACCAGCAAATCAAAACGATTATCCTGACTCGGCAGAATCCAATTACTGGTTTACTACCTGCGAGTACAGCAATTACAGCCCACGGTGATTATACTGATGCCTGGGTGCGAGACAATGTTTACAGCATTTTAGCAGTTTGGGGTTTAGGACTTGCATACCGCAAGATTGATGACGACAAAGGACGCACCTATGAACTAGAACACAGTGTCATCAAACTAATGCGCGGGTTGTTGTTTGCGATGATGCGACAGGCTCATAAAGTAGAGACATTTAAACATACTCAGTCGCTACTAGATGGACTGCACGCCAAATATAATACTGCGACCGGTGATATTGTTGTTGGTGATGATGAATGGGGACATTTGCAACTTGATGCCACATCTATATTTTTGCTGATATTGGCGCAAATGACCGCAGCCGGATTGCCAATAATTTATACGATTGATGAAGTGAATTTCGTCCAAAATTTGGTTTACTACATTGGACGAGCTTACCGCACACCAGATTACGGCATTTGGGAACGTGGGAATAAAATAAATCGGGGTAGTGCTGAGTTAAATGCCAGTTCTGTAGGTATGGCAAAAGCTGCTTTAGAAGCTATCAATGGACTGGATTTGTTTGGTGTGCGTGGTAGTCAAGCATCGGTTATTCATGTGCTACCAGATGAAATTGCCCGCGCCCGGATTACCTTAGAATCCTTATTACCAAGGGAATCTGGTTCCAAAGAAATTGATGCAGCGCTGTTGAGTATTATTAGTTATCCTGCCTTTGCAGTGGAAGATTTGCAATTACGCGATCGCACTTTAAACGATATTATCAATAAACTCGCAGGTAAATACGGCTGCAAACGCTTTCTGCGTGATGGACACCAAACCGTTTTAGAAGATAATCAGCGTTTACACTACGAACCGTGGGAACTCAAGCAATTTGAGCATATTGAATGCGAATGGCCGTTATTTTTCACTTATTTAGTTCTAGATGGATTATTTCGCGGCGAACAAGAACAAGTTAAAAAATACCAAAATCTTTTAGAATCATTACTTATAGAACAAAATGGCTTGCGTTTATTGCCTGAACTCTATTATGTTCCAGCCGAAAACATAGAGGCAGAAAAGTTATCACCCCAAACGCAACCACGCTTACCCAATGAAAATATTCCCTTGGTGTGGGCGCAGAGTTTATATTTTCTCGGTGAAATGTTGAGTGAAGGTTTAATAGCAATTGGTGATATCGACCCTTTAGGAAGACATTTGTGTGTAGGTAAACAGCGCGAGGCATTAGTACAAATTGCCTTGTTAGCAGAAGATGAAAATTTACAAACAAAACTAGAAGTTCACGGAATTGAAGCGCAAACACCCACCCAAGTAGAACCGATTCAAGTGAGGAAAGCTGGAGAATTTTCAGCTATGTATACCCAAATTGGACGTAACAATAAACTTGGTTTAACTGGACGGCCAGTGCGGAGGTTGCGGAGTTTAACAACATCTAGAATCTTTCGGATTAGCGGTGAAACAATTGTATTTTTGCCTTCATTTTCCGACTCTCAACAGTTTTACTTAACCCTTGATTACCATTTTTTACTGGATCAAATTAGAAGCGAACTAGCTTACATTCAAAAATATTGGAGTGACTTAGGTCGTCCTACCTTGACTTTAATGTTGACGCACACAATGTTAGAAGCTGGTTCAGAAGCATTACTAGGATTGATGCAAGAACTAAAAGATGGTGTTTGTAACGGTGTGCGAGTGAAATTAGGGCGGTTAAATCAGCTAATGCTGACAGCCGGAATCCAAAGAATTGATTTTCTTCCCAATGCAGAATTCTCGCGATCGCCAGTAAAAAATGCTAGCCCACGTTGCTATTATCTAGCTTATCATCCTGAGAAAAGCTGGCGTTTAGGACATACCCAAGAATTTAAAATGGAGTATGAAACTAACTTGGGGTTATTGCTTTCTTATTTGCGTTCATCAGAGAATATCTACGAGCAAATTGAGTTATTGCAAACTTTGACTCGTTTGCAGGGAATGCAATTTGATACGGGATATGGCGGCCCAGGATATGCTGTCACTGTAGGGGATTTACTAGATGAAGTTTATACCAAAGCTGGAGATTTAGGCATTTGGGCAGTAGTGCGTCGGGCTGCTGGGTTACGGCAAATGGTTGATATTAGCCTATCAGATGCAGTTACAAGTATTTTGGTGCGGGGTAAGCAAATTGCTGTGGGTAAAGCTTACAGTGAAGCGTCCTTGATTAGCGTACCCATGTCTCACGATGAGATTGCCGATAAAATTAATAATTTTTGTCGTGAGGATATCCGCGATCGCGTCCTCACTCAAGAGATTTTAATCTATGTTGGCATCTTAATTCGCTCAGAACCCGAACTATTCCAGGGGCTACTAACGCTAAGAGTCGGCTATCTCATCTTATTGATTACCAGCGAACTAGCGCGGGAATTGCATGTAACTCAAGATGAAGCTTACGATCGCTTAATGCAACTTTCACCCTTTGAAGTTAAAGTGCGCTTGCGTCAGGTATTAACTGGATATACTGGCATGAGTAACCTATTGCGCCAACAAGAATCACTGCACGTTAAACAAAAAGAAAGTGATATTGCTTGGGTAGTGCTACCAGGAATCGGCGAAGGGATAGAAGTTCCGCCAGGTGGTTGGCGGCGGTTTCGTCAAGCCGAAGGTGCGACGGGGCGCGTACCAAAAGAATTTTTTAAACAAGTTTGGCTACTAATGCAACATTGCAAGGGTTTAGTAATTGGCGATAAATTAGAGCGTCGTAATCGTTTAGATAGTGAGATAATGCTGTCGGAAATGACAGCCGGGGAAAGAAATTTTGCTCTCTTAGTTGAGCATTTGTTGAATAAAATTGAAGCTCCAGAATACCGACAAGTAAATATTGAAGCATTAATTGAATTAGCTGCGATCGCTGCCAATAATCCCAAGTTGCAAATTGAAGAATATATTGTGTTGGATGTGTTAATTGGCCATGCGGTGCGATTGGCGTGGCTGGAAAATCATAGTCAACGCAGCGATCGGTATGACGAGGATAAGGCGAGTGCGTGGCGATCGTTTTACAATACTTCACCTAGAGATTGCGCTAGTTATATTTTGAAGGCGTTTAGGTTCTTGACGGAATTTGTGAAGGATTTTTAAACGCAGAGGAGCGCAGAGGATGAAAGAGAATGATTTGAGTGGGGTGATTATTGGTTGTGCAATGAGGGTGCATACTGCTTTGGGGCCTGGTTTATTGGAGTCGGCTTATGAGGAGTGTTTGGATTATGAGTTGAAGAAAGCCGGGTTGAATGTTGGTAAACAAATTCCATTGCCTTTGGTTTACCAAGAAGTGAAATTGGAATGCGTTTATCGATTAGATTTGATTGTCGAAAACCAAATAATTGTAGAGATTAAATCTGTAGAATCCTTCCACCCGATTCACTCCGTCCAACTCCTAACCTATCTCAAACTAGCAAACTGTAAACTAGGACTACTCCTCAACTTCAACGTCCTCCACCTCAAAGAAGGCATCAAACGCGTAGCCAACAACCTCTAACTCCCTCTCTGCGAACCTCTGCGCTTCCCTCCGCGTTCCTCTGCGTTAAAAAAAAATACCCCCACCTCACATCCCAAAAGCAGGGGTTTCATTAAAACTACTTAACCGAAACAGCATCAACATCAACAGTGTTTGCAGTAGAGGCAGAACCCTCGGTAGTATTAGGTACTTCAGTACCCACCTCACCCTTACGAGCCTTCCACCCCTCAATTACTAGCCCAGACACCTCAGAAACTAGCAAAGTCAAAAGGAAAACATCATCAATCTGTCCCACAACGGGTATAAAATCTGGAAGAATATCAAATGGGCTGACCAAATAGGCGAGTGTTCCTAAAATTACCCACCAACGGTACTTCGGGTTACGAAGCACACTGCGATACCAGGTATAAAGCGATTCGATTGAAAATTTCATATTTTGAACCTCCAGTTATCTTTAATTTTGACAAATTATCCTAAAAACTTCTGGTGCGAATAACCGCCCTAATGAGTCTGGAAGACGCTACTCGTAATCTGTCATCAAAAACCTATTTTGTAATTCTTCATAAGAGTTTAATACCGCAAGGGTTTGACAAATTAGACAGTGATTGTATTAATTCGGGATTATGGCAACCCAGCAGCAAGTTTTTCCACCAGTCTAAGTCCAATAGCCCATGCTTACACTATCTTTTTAGATTTTCGGTAAATTTATATTTTGGAAGTCCCTCATTTTGCATTAATCTCTAGAATTAAATTGCCTTAGCACATTTGCTTTAATCATGGAGGGAGGAAACTAAAACAGTGGATATTTTAGATTTATTTTATAAAGGCGGGCCAGCGATGTGGCCTTTACTAGTTCTATCCATTCTGTCTTTGAGTGTGATTTTTGAGCGTTTGTGGTTCTGGTTGCGAATATTGACTCAGGAAAAGCAAATAGTCGATCGCATCCTGGATGCTGCCCAGGATAATTGGCAAGAAGCTGCTGACATTGCAAAACGAGCAAGCCATCAGCCTGTCGGGCGTTTTCTCTATGCTCCCTTACGTTTTCCAAAAACTGATGCGGAAACCTTTCGATTAGCACTTGAGGCTACAGCCGAAGATGAGTTAGCTGGAATGCGACGGGGCGAAAAACTTTTAGAAGCCGTAATTGCCCTCGCGCCCCTGTTGGGATTGTTGGGCACGGTTTTGGGACTAATCCGCTCCCTGCGCTCAATTCGGATTGGTGATTTGGGAACTGAATCTACCGCCGGGGTAACTACTGGTATTGGTGAATCGTTAATTAGTACGGCAACTGGGCTAATAGTTGCCATTATTAGTTTGGTATTTTATCGCCTATTTCAAAGTTTTGTAGTCAACCAAGTCAAAGTTTTTCGGAAGGCTGGGAATGAAATGGAATTGCTCTACCGTCAGTCCCCCCCTGATTTTAGTAATAGTACATCAGCAATTGTCCGGGAAAATTTCACTCCACCCCGCAAGCCAGGAAAGACAAGGTTGCCTGAACCTCCTGAACCCCCGAATGCACCTAATTAGTTAAAAATTCAATCCCCGAAATAGGCGTTTAAATTGAAAAAATGAAAGTTAATCTACATACCCCAATTGAAGAAGTCCAAATTCAAATCATCCCTTTAATAGATGTTGTTTTTTGTATTCTGACGTTTTTTTTATTAGCGGCATTACAATTTACGCGCCAACAGGCAATAAATGTTGATTTGCCTAAAGCCAGCGCCAGTTCAGTATCTGGAATAACATCACAAAGTGGAAGTCTGATTGTAACTATCGATGCTGTTGGCAATACTTACATAGAAAAACAGCCTGTACAACGGGATGATTTAGGAGCCAGGTTAAAACAGTATCTTCAAGCAAACCCTAGTGCTGTTGTGGTGCTGAATGCTTCGCGGACAGCAACTTATAATGATGTGATTGAGACATTGGATTTGCTACGGCAAGTAGGAGGCGATCGCGTTTCTTTAGGAATTATTCCTGGCCCATCTCAATCACCCACAAACTCACTTAACCAGCCTAATATCCCCTCTTTCCCAATCGATCCTGGTGCAGCACCAATACCCACAACCGCACCAGTTCCAGGCATCAATCCCGAAGGGAATCTTACCCCAAGATTTCCCTCAGCACCCAATCCTGTGCCTCTTCCTGGCATAACTCAGCCTCCAACTGGACAAAGTATTAGTCCTATCAATCCTGGTATTTCCAACCCACCAGCATCCCAAGCGCCTGTAGCACCTAAACAAACTCAACCTAATCCCAAAAGATGAGATAGGGGCATGGGGAAGAGGCAGAGGGGCAGGGAGCAGGGAGCAAAGGGGAAAGAGGTAATTTTATATTCTTCCCCTACTCCCTACTCGCCACTCCCCACTCCCTACTTCCCTTCAAACTTTTCCCAAACCTAAAGATATCTGAAATAAAATTCCGTTAGAGAAAAATATCCTGCTAATTTATAAATAATTGGTTGAGCTTTAAAGATTTTTTCACCGAGAAACTGAAGTAATTTATCACCAATTGCCATTCACGTTTCAGGGGTTGTGGCATGAATATTGTGACGCTTTTAATTGTTTGGTTAGTAACAGCTATTAGCCTGTTGATAATTAGTAAATTACCTTTAGGAGTTGAAATTGATACTCCTGGTAAAGCCTTCCTTTCTGCCGCAGTGCTTGGTATCGTGACGGCAATAGTCAGACCGATTTTAAGCCTCGTTTTTGCAGTACCAAATTTACTCACATTGGACTTGCTATCCAGCATTTTCACATTTATGATTGCAGTGGTTTGTTTTAGTATTGCTGCTTGGTTAGTTGAGGGCTTTCGCTTACGTTACGGTATTTGGAGCGCCGTTATTGGAGCATTTGCGCTGACTATAATTAACAGCTTAATCTACAAATTATTGGGCGTCTAAAATTAAAAGTTAAGAGTTAAGAGTTAGGAGTTATTAATAATTTCTCACTCATAACTCCTAACTCATCACTGCAAAATTCTAACTATTCGTTGGAACTTGGGGGAGCAACGGGGGTAGTTGATTGTTGTTTACGTTGTTCGCGTTTTTTGCGATCGGCAGAGAGCATATCTGCCATCACTATTAGCGCTTGCGCCATTTTCTCTAGGTTAGAACGATATAGCTCCAAATCCTTGTTGAGTTTGTCATCAGAAAGGTGCAAGCCAGCAGCGATCGCTTTTAGCGCCTCCGTGAGTTGCTTTTCATCTTTGACTAATTCAGGATCTGATTGTTCTAACAACGAAAATACACCAATTGCGAACAAACGGTTGTATTTAAAGTTAGGATTGTTGGCGATCGCTTGCAGTTGTGCTTGCAAGTCACCATCTCGATCTAAAAAAGTAGTTTGGCCTAGCCACCCAATTAAATCTTTAACTGGCAAACCTTTAGCTACAGCTTGCAATCTTTCAGCATCTTGTCGATAGCGTTGCGGATCTTGTTCCATAGCCCGACATAGGGCATTAAAAATTGATTCTTGATCCCGTTCTGGTTCATAGCCTTGCATGAAGCGGTCAAAAGTAGTGACGACGCCCAAGGCATAAATTGAATTGTAGCTAAAATCGATATTTACTGACAGCAGATGCATTTCCACCATCAATTCTTCTACTACCCGACGATAAATAGTGTTGATCGGACGGGTATGAAGATTGTAAAAAGTTCGTTTTGTATCAGAGACAGTACGGACGTTGTTCACAAAGAAAATGTTAAGGGCGACGTATCTTTATTTTCTCGCTTAAAGGGTACTTTGCCAAGTTTAGCTTTTGACTGGTGACGGTTTCATTTACAATGTAGAGAAATCAAAAGTATTTTATAAGCTAGTAGCCATAAGGGATTAAGACCCTTTCCGCTAAAAAACTAGCCAAAAATACTTATTCTTAATGATTTTTTTATCGTGTCTATGAACTTCTCGCCACAGTTAATTGCTTTGGGTGAGTATCTAGCTGGTGAATTTGATAATCAGGAACAAGCCATAGGAGAACCAATTTGGTATGTCCACCTCCGGCTGTGGCAAAGACCAATTAATCTGTTCACAGAAGATAGCATCACCCTGTTTGCCGAGCAAGCTAATGTTATTAATCTAGATAAACCTTACCGCCAGCGAATTATGCGATTGCGCCAAGGCAGCAATGACACATCTCTGGAAGTACAATACTACATGCCTCAAGATCCAGGCGCATTAATAGGCGCAGGCAATAACCCTGCTTTACTTAAGACACTGACATCCGAAAAATTAGATTTACTACCAGGTTGTATCCTAAAAGTTGCTCAGGAAACTCTAGCTGGCGATCGCTATAAATTTACCGCTACTGCGCCACCAGAAACTCGTTGTAGCTTTACTTATCTTGGCAATAGCATCAATGTTTCCCTCGGTTTTGAAGCTACTGCGGCAGAATTTCACAGCTACGACAAAGGAATCGATCCAGCAACCGGAAACGCAACTTGGGGAGCGATTATGGGGCCTTATCGCTATACCAAGCGAAACCAGTATTCAATAACATAAAGTTATAAGTCATGAATATAAGTTATGAATTTTGAACTAACTCCTCACTCCTAACTCTTTATTAGCTAGCGATGCTCCGAGGTACACCTTCTAAAGCTTCCTCTTCTGTTTCAAAGATTTCAAAGACAGTATCCATCATCGTCACTTCAAACACGAGTTTGGCTTCTGGATGTACATTACAGATACGGAAACTGCCCTTAACTTTATCAGCATCACGCATCCCAGCAACCAAAGACGTGAGACCAGAACTATCAATAAAATTTACCTGAGCCAGATTTACAACTACATGGCGGCTGAGTTTAGAAATACACTCTTGTAACTTTAGCCGAAATTGCCAAGCAGTAGTAATGTCTAGGCGACCTGCTGGTGTCAGGACAATAACAGTATTTCCGTCTTGGGTTGTATAAGTTTTTTGGTCTATATGAATCACTGAAGGCCTCCCCGTGACATTTTTCTAAAGATTAACTAGTTACAGAATTTTTTAATACTGCCACTTGAGGTTAACAAGCTATAGCTAAAATTGTCACCTTTTTTTGCTAAGTGCTTAACTTTTGTAATTGAACTCAGCAAAATTGTGGGGAGGGGGAAGTGGGGGCAGTGAGCAAGGGAGAAGATTTTTCCCTTCTGCCCCCCGCACCCCGCCCCTCTGCCTCTTTTCCATGCCCCATGCCCGATTTTCAAGTCACTAATGAGATGATGATGTCGGTGATGTCCAGTTGATCCAATCTTGAGGCTTAAGGAAAGTTTCATACAACTCGGCTTCGGGTGTATTGGGTTCCGGTTGATAGCCGTATTCCCAGCGCACTAAAGGTGGTAGGGACATGAGAATTGATTCGGTGCGTCCGTTGGTTTGTAGACCAAAAATGGTGCCTCGGTCATAAACCAAGTTAAATTCTACATACCGTCCCCGGCGGTAGAGTTGAAAATTCCTTTGGCGATCGCCATATTCCATTCCATTGCGCCGTTCTACAATTGGTACGTAAGCTGGTAAAAATGCCCTACCACAGTCTTGCACAAAGGCAAACAAATCTTCCCAATTGCGGGTTGCTGGTGTTCCTACCTGGTTGCTATAAATAGCTGCTTCCCCATTGGGATTCGGCCCGCGATATAAAGCACCCTCGCCATCTTGGTAATCAAAAAACAAACCACCTACGCCCCGTGTCTCGTCACGATGCTTAAGGTAAAAATATTCATCACACCACCGCTTAAACACAGGGTAATAGTCTGGGTGGTGTTTGTCACAAGCCTGTTTTAACGTTTTGTGCAAATGTGCTGCATCTTCAGCAAAGGGGTAATAAGGTGTCAAATCAAGACCACCACCAAACCACCACACTGGCCCTGCTTCAAAGTAGCGATAATTTAGATGAACTGTTGGCACGTATGGATTACGAGGATGTAACACCATTGAAGTGCCTGTGGCATAAAAGCCATGCCCTGCGGCTTCAGGGCGTTGGGCTAAAATTGAGGCTGGCAAATGGGAACCCCAAACTTCAGAAAAATTTACACCAGCTTGTTCAAATATTGCACCTTCTCGCAGCACGCGCGATCGCCCTCCGCCCCCTTCTGGGCGTTCCCAACTATCTTCATGAAAATTAGCCACACCATCTAGTTTTGCCAATGATGCGGTAATTTCGTCTTGCAGTTGTTTCATAAACTGACTGACTCTAGTCTGAGCGTCAGGTGCTGGCAAAGATTTGGATGATGCTGATACAGTTGGTGTTTGCGAGTTGGTCAACATAGATTCCCGAACCTAAAAAATTACAATTTCCAGAAAGCCACAAATTTCTTATCTTAAAATTTGGGGGAAACACGCGCCAAAAATCAAGGTCTATTTGCCCAACCCGCTTTGTCTTACTGGTTAAGCATTTATACGATTGATGGACATCACTAGAGTTTATTTTCCCTCAAATGCGTATAGGCTTGTTGTATATTGACTGAGTTTTTTTGAAATTCTTAATTGGAACATTCTGGTATAAACACTAGACTTTAGTCGTAACCTTGAATTACCAAGGGTAAAACTTGCCCTGCTCAAAACTTCTTTGCCATATTACTTATATTATCTGTTAGTGTCTGTACCGAATAAAGGCTTGCTATGTTCAGTGCATTTCTGAGAAAGTTTTAATTTAGGCAGGACTTAGGCAAACAATAGTCAAAAAGAATAAGTTTCTTCTTAGGGTAATACCCTGCAAGAAGCCCTCCGGGTTCGGGGGTGACGCTCGATGACTCGCTAACGTTGCGCTATCGCAACCGACGGGAACCGCCAAGACTGCGACCCCCTCACCGCTTTGCGTCTACATGAGTTGCCCCTGAGTGTATATAATTTTGCGTAAGTCCTATTAGGGTTTGAGGGTAGTTGCCTACAATACCAGAGTTACCAGAAAGTGTCTAGCGAGGAGGATTAGGAAAATGCAAGGCTGGTTATCCAAATTCATCCACCGCAAACGTCGTCGGTTTTGCGCTTCTCTGGTGCGGACGTATCGAGAGATAAGTTCTGCTTCTGTTGATGAACTGTGGCAAAAAGTCGCTGATTTAACTGATGTTTCCTGGCATCCCCTACTTAAAAGCACTAATGTGCCCTACGGATTAGTACCCAAACCAGGATTAATTTTTCATGCTGTAACACGCTTTTCGCCGATTCCCATCCGAATTTTTGTGGAGCGCGTTAATCATAAGGAGATGTTGAGTATCCGAGTGATGGCGATTCCTGGCATAGAAGAACGGGTGACTTATCAAGTAGAGTCAACGGTTTGTGGTACTTGTTTGTCTTATTCAGTAACACTACGGGGTTGGTTATCGCCCCTCATTTGGTCTTTATCCCGTCCTTATGCAGACCGTGTAGCCCGGTCTTTAGTAGAAGCAGTAGAAAAGACGGCATTATCAACGGTATCTGGTAAGAAAAAATCCCTTAATGATAGTTGTTTGGATTTTTAGGTAATGGGGACAAGGAGAATAACCTATACCTAATGACAAATGACAAATGACCAATGTCCAAAGAAAGTTAAGATTCTATTAGGTGATAATGCAATTTGCTAAGTTTTATTACGTCATTGACAGTGAAAACACTAAGCTGACCTTACTGAAGAAAGCATCTAGTTAATAGCTAAGATGTTCGCCACAAGTGTATTTATTCATTTTGAATTTTAAATTTTTATGTACGATGTCCTCGATTCTCGTTCTGTCTTAGAAGTGTTGCGACCAGTGGAAGACCCAGAACTCCGCAAAAGTCTGGTGGAACTGAATATGATTCGCAACGTGAAAATTGACGGTGGCAAAGTTAGTTTTACTTTAGTGTTAACCACTCCTGCCTGTCCTTTACGTGAATTTATCGTTGAAGACTGTAAAAAAGCTGTCAAAAAACTCCCAGGCGTTACAGATGTCAGCATAGAAGTGACGGCAGAAACACCGCAACAAAAAAGTTTACCTGACCGCACTGGCATTTCTGGGGTGAAAAATATCATTGCTGTTTCCAGTGGCAAAGGTGGCGTTGGTAAAAGTACGGTGGCGGTGAATGTAGCAGTGGCTCTAGCTCAAACTGGTGCAAAAGTCGGTTTACTAGATGCTGATATTTACGGCCCTAATGACCCCACTATGCTGGGGCTGGCTGATGCCCAAATTACTGTGCGTTCTAGTGAAACAGGTGACATCCTAGAACCTGCTTTTAATCACGGCGTCAAATTAGTTTCAATGGGCTTTTTGATTGACCGAGATCAGCCAGTAATTTGGCGGGGGCCTATGCTCAATGGTGTAATTCGCCAGTTTCTCTATCAAGTGCAATGGGGAGAACTGGACTATTTGATTGTAGATATGCCACCGGGAACCGGAGATGCTCAGTTAACTTTAACCCAAGCAGTGCCGATGGCAGGGGCAGTAATTGTTACCACACCGCAAAATGTAGCCTTATTAGATTCTCGCAAGGGATTGCGGATGTTCCAACAGATGAATGTCCCGGTATTGGGGATCGTAGAAAATATGAGTTATTTTATCCCCCCCGATCAACCAGATAAGCAGTATGACATATTTGGTTCCGGTGGTGGCTCTAAAACAGCAGCAGAATTAGGAGTGCCATTGTTGGGTTGCGTACCGCTAGAAATTTCTACACGAGTTGGCGGTGACAGTGGTGTGCCAATAGTTGTTGGTGATCCAGATTCAGCTTCAGCAAAAGCATTAACAGCGATCGCTCTTACCATTGCTGGTAAAGTATCAGTTGCTGCTCTGACATAATTAATTTTAATTTCTATCTGCTTCCTGGGCTATGTCTTGGGAATACTAAGGATTGGGGAGTCGGGAAGAAGTAGGGGAGCAAGGGAGAAGAATTTTCCCCTCTGCACCCTGCCCCCCGCCCCTCTGCCTCTTTTCAATTCCCAACAATTAAAGCTAAAGTCTAAACTTACACAATGTTATTAAAACGATCGCTCCCCAAAATTCGCTGGAAGTCTTGGGTTAAGCCTTGGCAGAATGTCGATTGGCTACTATTTTGTTTGCCGATTGCTGTCAGTATCTTTGGTGGTGTCATGATTCTCAGTACGGAACTGAAACAGCCAGTCACTGACTGGTGGTGGCACTGGATCGTAGCGGGTATCGGCGTGCTTATAGCCCTGTTTTTAGCTCGCATCCGTTATGAACTCTTGATGCAGTGGCACTGGGTAACTTATGCACTAACAAACTTCAGCTTAATTGCCGTGATGATTGCTGGTACTAGCGCCAAAGGAGCACAAAGGTGGATTCCTATTGCTGGTTTCAATGTCCAACCCTCAGAATTTGCCAAAATCGGCATGATCATCACCTTAGCAGCTTTGCTGCACAGGCGCACTGCTTCTAGCCTCGAAGGCGTTTTCCGTGTTCTGGCAATCACTGCTATACCTTGGGGATTAGTATTTTTGCAGCCAGATTTAGCAACATCACTAGTATTTGGTGCGATCGTTTTAGGAATGCTTTACTGGGCAAATGCTAACCCAGGCTGGCTAATTCTGATGATTTCTCCTGTGGTTGCTGCCATTTTGTTTAGTATATCTTGGCCTTTATCAGAGCCAATAGTTTTATTTAAAGAACTATCTTTTGGCCCATTAGGAATAGTTTGGTCATTTGCAATGGCTATTGTAGGCTGGCAAACTCTTCCCTGGCGTCGATTTGGTTTAGGTGCTATTGGTGCATGGACTTTCAATATAATAGGTGGCGAATTAGGAGTCTTCGCTTGGAACCATGTTTTAAAAGAGTATCAAAAAGATCGGCTAACTGTATTCATGAACCCGGATCACGACCCACTCGGTGCTGGATATCACTTAATCCAATCTCGTATTGCTATTGGTGCTGGTGAAATTTGGGGATGGGGTCTGTTCAAGGGGCCAATGACGCAACTGAATTTCGTACCTGAACAGCATACAGACTTTATTTTTTCCGCAGTCGGCGAAGAATTCGGTTTTGTTGGTTGTTTGGTAGTGCTGTTTGCCTTCTGCTTAATTTGCTTCCGTCTACTACATATTGCCCAAACTGCCAAAGATAACTTTGGTTCCTTGTTGGCTATTGGCGTTTTGTCCATGATTGTGTTTCAGCTAATTGTCAACGTTGGCATGACAGTTGGTTTAGCGCCTGTAGCAGGCATTCCCCTACCTTGGATGAGTTATGGACGTTCTGCGATGCTGACCAACTTCATTTCCTTAGGAATAGTAGAATCAGTAGCGAATTTTCGCCAGAGGCAGAAGTATTATTGATTTGTCATTAGTCCTTTATTATTTGCTAATGACAAATGACTAATAAGAAGTATTAAGCTATTAAAAGGAAACAAGCGAGGCTAAAAACATGATTCTGCCTGGAGCAACTGTTCGCGTCAAGAATCCCGCAGATACCTATTATCGCTACGAAGGACTCGTGCAACGACTGACCGATGGCAAAGTAGCCGTATTATTTGAAGGTGGTAACTGGGATAAATTAATTACCTTTCGCCTGAGCGAATTGGAACTTGTAGAAACCACAGCCGGACGTAAAAAAGCCAAATAAGATTAGTCATTAGTCATTTGGTAAAAACAAATGACTAATGACTAATGACTAAATTACTATGCGCCTCCCCTTACCACAGTTTGCAACTGGCGATCGCCATCCCAACCACATTGCGGAGGTGATTGAAACTACTAGTACTGAGTTTTTAGCTCAGTGTTTGGAACCAGACGATTTGAGCTTTCCCTCCATGCCACCCTTTGGTAGTTGGGTCTGCTCTGTAGATGAAGAATCGGGCAATCAAGTTTATGCAGTGGTGTATTATGCTACAACTATGCCTATAGATTCCGTACATCGGGCTAGAGCTTTGGGGTTATCATTGCAAGACTTACGCGAAGAACAACCCCAGATATTTGCCATGCTCAGAACAGAATTTAGAGCTGCGATCGTAGGATTTGAGCAATCTTCCCAGAATCGAGGTTATAACCAAAGAATATATCAATATCTACCACCGCGTCCCCCGCAAATTCATCAAGCTGTTTATCAGTGTGAAGCAGAAGCAATCATTAAATTTACTGAAGAACTAGATTTTTTGCGGACACTGCTTTGTATTAACGGTGCGCCAGTAGAGTCTTTGGCCGCAGCTGCCATTCGAGATATATACCAGTTACGCAAAGCTGACCGAGAATGGCTAATTAAAGCTGGACGTAGCTTAAGTGTGCTACTTAAAGACGACTACGATCGCTTACGGTTCATTTTGAGTCAAATCCATCCGTAGGTAGTTAGTTCACAGACAATTGCCTAGTTAGTGTAAATTAATATATTTGATTTTTTCTCAGGTGGCTTTTCTATTTATTTATATCGATTAAGCGATCGCCTCAAGGGAATCGCAGTTTTACTATAGCCCCTTCATTCCTACATGATGGAACTCATATCACAAGTTCTTGCTCTGGAGCCAACTTCCCAAGTTCTTGGCAAGGAACCAATTGTTCCCTTTGCTATTTTGCTGGTGGTCATCTTAGTTATACCGATCATGTTTGAGCGGCTAAGATTACCAGGATTAGTGGGTTTGGTTTTCTCAGGGCTAGTACTCGGCCCCTCAGGCTGGAATCTATTTCAGTCGGACTCGCCGATGATTAACTTGCTATCAGACATTGGGTTAATTTACTTGCTGTTTGTCGCAGGGCTAGAAGTTGACCTAGAGCAGTTTCGTCGGCAAAAAAGTCGTGCCTTCGGGTTTGCTAGCTTAACTTTCACTGTACCCCTGGTGATGGGAACTTTAGTAGGACTAATTTTAGGCTATGGCTGGAATACTTCAATATTAGTTGGCTCTTTATTTGCTTCCTATACTCTTTTGGCATATCCCATAATCAGCCGTTTGGGAGTGAGCAATAACGAAGCTGTTACGGTCACTATTGGAGCTAAGATTTTTACAGACATTGGCGCAGTGCTGATCTTAGCCGTTTGTGTAGGCGTCGCTCATGCTGGAGCATTCACCTTTGCGAAACTACTCAGCTTGTCAGGTTGGTTAATTATTTACTCTGTTGCCGTTGTGACAGGCTTTGATTGGACAGGCAAAGAATTTTTCAAACGGTCTGGAGACGACGAAGGAAACAAGTTTTTGTTTGTGTTACTTTCTGTGTTTCTGGCGGCTGTGGGCGCTCAATTGATTGGGATAGAGAAAATTGTTGGTGCGTTTTTAGCGGGTTTGGCGGTAAATGAAGTTGTAGGGGAAGGCCCAGTCAAACAAAAAATGGTATTTATTGGCAGTGTGCTATTCATACCCATTTTCTTTGTTGACCTTGGCTTAACGATCAATCTATCCGCCTTTGTGAACAGCCTAGCTACGCTCAAGTTAACGCTGTTGATGATAGTCGGTTTGATTGTCAGTAAATTGATAGCAGCTTTTTTCACAAAACTGATTTACCGCTACAACTGGCAAGAAATGCTAACCATCTGGTCGCTATCACTTCCCCAGGTTGCGACAACGTTAGCAGCAACGTTAGTGGGATACCGAGCTGGGTTGCTGCCACTAGAAGTATTACACAGCGTGATTGTCTTAATGGTTGTCACATCAAGCTTGGGGCCGTTGATTACTAATAAAATAGCTGTTGGTTTGAATTCCTCACCCGCCGAAGAGCCAGCACTACCCCAACCTGACCAAAACGCACCAAAAACAGACAGTGCTTTTACTATAGTCGTACCTGTCTATAATCCTCATACTGAGCAGTATTTGATTGAAATGGCAGCATTATTAGCACGTCAGTGTCAAGGTAAAATTATACCGCTTGCGATCGCTAATGCCACCGCTCAAATGGATGCACCCCAGTTAGAAACGTCTTTACAACGGAGTGAGCAATTATTAACAAAAGCCACGGTACATAGTCGAGGACTGGGCGTAGCCGCAGAACCAATGCTGCGGATTGATGATGCTTTTGCTCAAGGAATTAGCAGAGCGGCTCGTGAACAAAAGGCTAATTTAATCGTTATGGGTTGGGGTAAACGGACTGGGTTACGAGCGCGTTTATTTGGGAATGTGATTGATGGTGTACTTTGGGCATCTCATTGTCCAGTGGCGGTAACACGTTTAGTAGAATCACCGAAAAAAATTCAGCGCATCTTAGTACCAGTAGAAAACTTAACAGCACCAACATTACAGCCTGTACAATTTGCTCAGATGCTAGCAGAAGCAAATCAGAGCCACATTACTGTACTAAATGTGTGCGATCGCCGCACTAGTTCTAGTAAAATTGCTTGGAGGCGATCGCATCTCTCCTTATTGGTATCTCAACTAGCTTTGACCAATGCCCCAGAAATTCAAATTATTGCTCATGAGAATGTTGCCCAAGCAATTTTGCAGGCAGCACGATTATACGATCTAGTAGTTTTACCTTTTATACGTAATCGTACCAGCCCTGGAGGATTAGCCATTAGCGATGTCACAACTCAGTTAGCCAGACAACTCACCTGCTCCATTATCATGCTTGGAGAACCGCAACGCACTCAAACTACAAATTTAGTTATGTCTAAAACGGTTACTAGTATTACCTCTGCTGTATGATATGAGGCATTCAGTCCATTCACATGGACTTAGGCTGCGTTGGTGTAGTCCATCGGAGGCATCGCATTGACAATAAACTTTGCAACAAATGAATCATCCGTAGGGGCATATAGATGTATGTCCTAACAAACTTATGTATTTATAGCAAGAATATTCTGAAATGATATAAGTCTCTGCACTGAAATAAAGGGCAGAATGTTGGTAAATCCGACAACTTGAGTATTGTACAAATATGGGTAATTGTAAGACCTTGAACTGTGGAAAGTGTCAACTTATTGCTGCATCCAACTGAAAACAGTAGTATTCATAAAAACACTTTGTATTGTTAAAGATTTGATGAACTTTAGGTGGAAGACTGGCGATTTTTGTTACTTTACTAGTTAAATTATTAAGAGAAGCAAGTAAAAAATAACAAAAATATAACTGAAGAAAAATACGTAATTTCAACAACACTTTTTGATTGAAGTTTGTTCTTTTTTTCGTTTTGTATTTTTGTTCCCAATCTGGGTAATCTAAAAGTAAGTGCAATAGCTACTGAACATATTTGTAAGTAACTGAGAAACTATGAGAATTTTGGTGACGGGTGGTGCTGGGTTTATTGGTTCCCATCTCATCGACCGACTAATGAATGATGGGCATGAATTAATATGCTTGGATAATTTTTACACTGGTCACAAAAGAAACATTCTTAAATGGCTAGGTCATCCGTATTTTGAACTAATCCGCCACGATATTACTGAACCAATTCGGCTAGAAGTGGATCAAATTTATCATTTGGCTTGTCCTGCTTCACCAGTACATTACCAGTACAACCCAGTTAAAACCGTTAAAACTAACGTGATGGGAACACTCAATATGTTGGGGCTGGCTAAACGTGTGAAAGCTAGATTTTTCTTGGCTTCAACCAGTGAAGTATACGGTGATCCAGAAGTTCATCCCCAACCTGAAGAGTATCGGGGTAGCGTCAATCCCATTGGCATACGTTCATGCTACGACGAAGGTAAAAGAATTGCTGAGACTCTAGCATTTGATTACTATAGGCAAAATAAAGTTGATATTCGAGTTGTTCGGATATTTAACACTTATGGGCCGAGAATGTTAGAAAATGATGGCCGGGTGGTAAGCAATTTTATAGTTCAAGCCTTGCGGGGTAATCCTTTAACCGTTTACGGTGATGGTTCGCAAACTCGTAGTTTCTGCTATGTTTCCGATTTAGTCGAAGGATTCATCCGCTTGATGAATAGCGACTACATAGGCCCAGTAAACCTGGGTAATCCTGGTGAATATACGATTTTGCAATTGGCAGAAGCTGTGCAAAATATGATTAATCCAGACGCGCAGATTAAATTCGAGCCACTACCTTCGGACGATCCCCGGCGTCGCCAACCTGATATCACAAAGGCAAAAACTTGGTTAAATTGGGAACCGACTATTCCTCTGCAAGAGGGGTTAAAGCTAACAATAGAAGATTTTCGCGATCGCATTCAAAGCGATGTAAATAATTCAACCACTTGAGTAGCGCCTAACGTTGCTCTAAATTTCATGCAGGCTCACCCTATCGGTAGCTAGTATGCTTAGTGGCTGAGTTGACTACCAGTGTTTAAGTGTCATATTGATACTTCTTTTAAAAAACTAACCCCAAAAAAGTGAGGAGTTAAAAAATGCGTGTTTGCGTGATTGGTACTGGTTACGTTGGTTTAGTTACAGGTGCTTGCTTGGCTCATATTGGGCATGATGTCATTTGTGTAGACAATAACGAAGAAAAAGTTAAGTTAATGAAGTCTGGACAGTCTCCAATTTTTGAGCCGGGACTTTCAGAAATTATCCAGTCTGCCATTCAAACAGAAAAGATTCATTTTACTAGCGATCTCGCTGCTGGAGTTTCCCACGGAGAAATTCTGTTTATTGCTGTGGGAACGCCACCTTTACCCACTGGTGAAAGTGATACTCGTTATGTTGAAGCTGTAGCCCGTGGGATTGGGGAAAATCTCAACGGCGGTTATAAAGTTATAGTCAATAAATCTACAGTACCCATTGGCTCAGGTGACTGGGTACGAATGCTTGTTTTAGATGGTGTGGCTGAACGGCAGAAAACATTAGTACCAGCTGGTGGGGTTCCGAGTAATGAAAAATTACCTGAGTTTGCAGCCGAGTTTGATGTAATCAGCAATCCAGAATTTTTGCGCGAGGGTTCGGCAGTGTACGACACCTTCAACCCCGATCGCATTGTACTAGGAGGCAATAGCCAAAGAGCAGTAGCCTTAATGCGACAACTCTATGCCCCAATTGTGGAACGCAAGTACGCTCTTGATCAATCTTTACCCCCTGTGCCAATTCTGGCAACAGACCTAAGTTCGGCGGAGATGATTAAATACGCCGCTAATGCTTTCTTAGCCACTAAGATTAGTTTTATTAACGAAGTTGCTAATATTTGCGATCGCGTTGGTGCTGATGTTAGCCAAGTAGCTAGAGGTATCGGTCTAGACTCCCGCATTGGTAACAAATTTTTACAAGCTGGTATTGGTTGGGGTGGTTCTTGTTTTCCTAAAGATGTCTCTGCTCTGATTCACACTGCTGATGATTATGGCTATGAAGCCCAATTACTCAAAGCTGCTGTCAGTGTCAACGAACGCCAGCGATTGATTGCTTTAGAAAAACTCCAAAAAGTTCTAAAAATTCTTAAAGGCAAAACAGTTGGACTACTCGGACTGACCTTCAAGCCCGATACCGACGACTTGCGTGACGCCCCAGCCCTCAATTTGATTGAGCAGCTCAACCGATTGGGAGCCAAAGTTAAAGCCTTTGACCCGATTGTTTCTCAAACAGGTTTACGTCATGGGCTTTCTGGTGTGCTAGTAGAAACCGATGCCGAAAGACTAGCTGATGGCTGCGATGCGTTAGTACTTGTCACCGAATGGCAGCAGTTTAGCACTCTTGACTATGTAAAAATGGCAAAATTGATGACCCACCCCGTTATCATCGACGGTCGTAACTTCCTTGACCCGGAAGCAATGATACGGGCTGGATTCCAATACGTAGGGGTGGGACGATAGAGATTTAGGAGTTAGAAGCGATCAATGATGGATAAAAATTGCTTATAAATTATAATCCATTACTCCTAACTCTAACTATCTTAAAAACCTAAAGTATTATAATACCGCCTAAATTGCTTTAGGCGGTATTTAATTTTGTTTTAGGGCTTCATGCAAAGACCCAAAAAAACGTGAATTCGACTGTTCATATACTGTACGTCTAATTAGCCCAATCAAAAGATTGCTAAGAGATTTTACTACGTAAAACAAACTCTCCCACGGGTGGGAAAACTTGAACTTTAGTTCAAACCAAGGAGAGGTTTATCGAGTTCACGTTAAAATTTTTTACTTACTTTGCTTACGTGACAATATAATATCAAGCGCTATGTGGAATACGTTCAATTTCAGCATAACCACTGAAAATAAGTTTTTGACCTTCAGTGTCTAATCGGTTGAGCCGCATTTTCACTCCATCGAGGTCAAAACGATCGAGATCAACCATATTATCTAAAATTTCTACCAGCGCCACGCTCAAGGTTTGCGAGATTTCCCGTTGTGCTTCTGGTACTTGGTCAAGTTCGATTTTTGGATCTTTGAAGGAAACTCGCCGCCGCCTTTCAATGCCTAAAGTTAGGCTCATATTCAAGGGAACGAGTTCGCCATTATTTAAATCTGCTTTTGCTACAAGCTGTAAGCGATTTCCTGGCAATAACTGTACCTGTACTTCCGTAAAGGAAACTGGTTCACCGCCAGATAATTCTGTCAGTGATGGTACGGTGAGATTAAGCAGGCGCTTTTTCACCAGTTCCGCATTAAAGGCTTGGTTTATGCCTGCTTCTGATAAAATTACTTGGGCGATCGCTTGAGTAGGTTGCTTAAGACTGAGCTTGCCACTTAAAACCGAGCCGAAGTCAATGGCAACCGCATCGGTTTCAAAAGACATCTCCTCTACCGCAAAATCTCTCCGAATCACCAACCCACGACCGCTCATTTTGAAGCTATCAATGCTGCCTTGCAACAGTTTGCTGGAGGGGTAGCAGCGCACAGAGACTTCTACTGACTCGCTTTGCGTAAACAGGTGGCGAATCGTTTGGCTGGCGACCGTGTTGAGCATCCGCTCTCCCCAATCTGTGCCTTTAGGATTTTGTAAACCAGTAAGTCCGCCGAACATGTGGTTTTTAGTCTCTAGAAGTTCTTTGTACTTTTGTAACAAACTGTGAAGAATACAGCAAGCGATCCCGTGATTAATTGTGCTGATAGGTAGGTATAGGATGGCTGATAGTTGTTATCTCAACGTATAAAATATTACAAATTTGACTTAGACAGGGAGAATGTCGCAGCATTCATAACATTAACAATTATACTTTGAAGTATATGGGCTAAAGGGTTTAGAGTAAACACCCTACCTTGAGCAACTAAAGATTTACTTTAGTTGACTAAATGACTGCTCTTTTTTTTTCAAGATAGTAAAGGAGTCCGCGAAAGTTTTTACCCTAATTTATTTATGGGATTCAAAATTATTGACTTTTGAATGCGTGACTTTTGAGTTCCCTGAACGTGAATTATATTGAGCAGAACTGAAACACACCTTCTCTAAGAGTTCAAGCTGACCTTTTCTATCTCCTCTTAGAGATTCAAAGCGATCGCCAAAGCTCAAACACCTTACCGTGACTATGAAGTGAAACCTGCTAACCCATTTCTGATTCTTCGTTGTCCAGGTGACTATGCATAAAATTGCTTGATACCAAATATTGCTTACTGATGTTGTAAATATTTTAACTGTATAAAGTTTGCGAAAAAATTTGTTGATTGGGAAGACACATATCTTATAGCAATAGTAAAATCTACTTTAAGCTAGATAAAAATTACCTAAATTTCAGGGTAATTAACTTAGCTACTAGTAGTAAATATCACGAATACTGAATGCTAATATTCAGTGTTTCCTGGAGAGTGCTATTCCGGGTTAGGATGATGACTAGCGATGCCTTAATTTAGATATCGATATTGAATTGTTGAAATTTTATGGGCAATAGTCCACCAGATGGCAGTATCAACCTCCTCTGAGCTGGCGAGGAAGTCTCCCAGCGCGGGGGAGACTTAGGAGATATATCTACATGCTTACACAAGATATTCGTGATTTGCTGACTGATACTACCGATTTAAACCAGTTAAAATGGGATTTAAATCGCTTGCAACCTGTAGATGTGGGAGACTACATTACACAATTACCTGAACAGCAACGCGCGATCGCATTCCGTTTACTCAATAAAGCTCAGGCAATTGATGTATTTGAATATTTGCCCACAGAGGTGCAGGAGGAATTAATTAATTCTCTGCATGATGTCCAGGTAGTGCAACTTGTAGAAGCCATGAGTCCCGATGAACGGGCAGAATTGTTTGATGAACTACCTGCTGGAGTAATCAAACGGCTATTACAAGAACTGAGTCCAGAACAAAGGCAAGCAACAGCAACGATTCTCGGCTATCCAGAAGGTACTGCTGGGCGGGTAATGACAACTGAGTATGTCCGGTTGCGCCAAGGATTAACTGTAGGTGAAGCCCTAAGCAAAATCCGTCGTCAGGACGAAGACAAGGAGTCGATTTACTACGCCTACGTCACAGATGACAATCGAACGCTGGTGAGAGTAGTTTCACTGCGCCAGTTGTTGTTTACCTTTCCCGATGTTTTTATCAAAGATATTGCTAGCGATCGCGTCATCAAAGTTAGAACTGAAACCCCTCAGGAAGAAGTGGCGCGAATCATGCAGCGCTACGACTTAATCGCTATCCCCGTAGTTGACCGAGAAGACCGATTGGTTGGCATCGTCACCATTGATGATGTCATGGATATTTTGGAAGAGGAAGCCACAGAAGATATCCAAAAACTGGCAGGTGTCAGTGGTGATGAAGCTGCTTTATCCTCTCCCTTACTCACTATCCGTAACCGCTTACCTTGGTTGTTGGGGATTATGGCACTGTATATTGGTGCTGCCAGTGCGATCGCGCCTTTTCAATCTGTAATTGCCGCAGTACCAGTTCTAGCAGTAATCATGCCAATTTTTTCTAATACCGGTGGTACTGTTGGGATTCAATCATTAACGGTGACAATTCGCGGCTTGGGAGTGGGCGAGGTAACACCCAAAGATACCTTAAAAATTCTCCGCAAAGAACTTTTAGCTGGTTTAGGTACAGCCGTAGCTTTAGCCACAACAATGTTCCTGCTTTCCTTAATCTGGGCGCAACCCCAAGAACGATGGGTGGCTTTAATTGCCGGAATGGTCATGGCAACTAATACAATTGTGGCTGTTACACTTGGTACTTTATTGCCAATGGGTTTGACACGGCTGAAGCTTGACCCTGCTTTAGTTAGTGGCCCGTTAGTGACTACAATGCTAGATACAATTGGGTTTTTAACATTCCTCAGCCTAATTTCTCTAGCTTTAAACGTTTTCCATTTACCAACTTGAAAGGATTGGGCATGGGGCATTGGACATTGAGCATGGGAAAGAGGACTTGGGGACAAGGAGAATTGGGGACAAGGGGAAAGACTTGTTGGAAGTTCTAAACTTTTGTCACCTTGTCCCCTCTGCTCCCCTGCCTCCCCTGCCTCCCCTGCCTCCCCTGCCTCCCCTTGTCCCCACTTCCCAAATTCTATGCCTACTACTACCTGGAATCGTCATCACGTTCTTTCCCTAGCTGACTTTACGGCGGCTGAATATAATACTGTTTTGCAAACTGCTGCCAGTTTTCAGGAAGTGCTATCACGGCGGACAAAGAAAGTACCAACCTTACAGGGACAGGTGGTAGCGAATTTATTTTTTGAATCGTCTACTCGCACTCGCAGCAGTTTTGAACTCGCGGCGAAACGTTTAAGTGCAGATACGCTGAATTTTGCCGCAGCCACATCTTCTATGACTAAGGGAGAAACAATTCTCGACACGGCGAAAACCTATTTGGCAATGGGAACTGATATTATGGTAGTCCGCCATCGAGAGGCAGGAGTACCGAATGCGATCGCGGCTGAAATGGATCGTTTAGGTGTAAAAGTTAGTGTCCTCAATGCTGGTGATGGTCAACATGAGCATCCTTCCCAAGCACTGCTAGATTTATTTACCATTTGTACTCTAATTGATCCAGCTAGTCCCCGACTAGAACTTTTAAAGGGTAAAAAGATTGCCATTGTTGGGGATATTCTCCATTCTCGTGTGGCGCGATCAAATATCTGGAGTTTAATCGCCAGTGGTGCCGAAGTGCATCTAGCAGCCCCACCTACCCTCTTACCCAAATTATTTGCCGAGTATATTTTGGAAGAGGCAGCAGTTAAGAATCAGGAATTTATTATCTCCTCATCCCCCACTCCCCACTCCTCACTCCCCACTCCCCAACTATTTCTACATTGGCAACTAGAACCAGCTTTGCAAAATGCCGATTTTGTCATGACTTTGCGCCTGCAAAAGGAACGGATGACCGCTCATTTACTGCCAAGTTTGCGAGAATATCATCAGCTATTTGGCATTACAATCACAAAATTGCAACTTTGTAAACCTAACGTCAAGGTTTTGCATCCAGGCCCAGTTAACCGTGGTGTCGAAATCAGTTCTGAATTGATGGATGACCCAGAATTTAGTCTCATACAATCACAAGTTACCAGTGGTGTCGCCGTTCGTATGGCGCTGTTGTATTTGATAGGAAGCAGTAAGGTCTAAGTAATTTAACTCTCACAGGCAATGACCATCAGGATTCGGCTGTTGAGGCAACTGTAGGCAAAGACATGACTACACAAGCTAGATAAAAAAGGTATAACATAAGACCAGCCCTTTTAAAGTAAGTAGAAATTCTCGCAAGTGAATTCCTCTCTAATATCATGGCCGCATAATTAGTTGTGATTCCCAGAGCCTTTGCACCTCAGCCTTTAATTCTCTCCCCGCTTGCGGGTAAAAGAGATAAAGCGTAGCTTTGGCAGGGTGGGGTTCTTCGGGTTTAATAAGTAATCAAGCGGACATAATATAAATTTCTATTCTCCGTATTCTCTGTCTTAGAAAGCCTGATGTCTACGGCGGACTGCGCCAACGGAGGTTTGTTGCCTTCAAACTTTCTACTGTGTCTCGGCGGTTAAATAAATAACTTATAAACCACTTTTCACACAGAGAAAAATTAGAGAAAAAGAGATTTTAGAAGTCACGTTTAAAGAGCTAGTTCTATCATTTATTACTACCTGATACCTGTGCCGGAGATTTGCTGATGAAAACTATATCTAGCCTTGATACAGTAACTAAAAATTTAGAGCATCATGAAAACTCAAAACGGATTAAAAAATTAATATACTCAGCCTGTAAAAATATCTGGGAGAATGATGAAGATACGCTAGAACGGTTTAAACTCCAAGAATTAATTCAAGAATTATACAGATTAAATCCAACTATAAATAATTTAAATTATACTTTATCTAAAGTTGTAAAAACCCTCAATAAACAAGATGAATACGCCCTAATAGCCAGTGTTATTTCTCATGAGATGCAGAAATTATATATAACACTTGATGAATCAACAGGAATATTATTAAATCAACCTCCTCAAGAAGACTTAACAGGAATATTATTAAATCAACCTTGTAAAGAGGAACAGACCTTTTATAATTCTAGGCAAATATCATTAAATCCTATAGATAAATCTCGAAACAGTCAAATCAAACATCAATATAATCAGTTTGATTTACGGCAAAATATTATGAAGTATACTAACCCACTTAGGGCTAAGATAGTCCTATTTTCTGCACTTTACAAAAAATTTACTTTCAATGAAGAAGACTGGTTGAAACTGAAGGCTGAAAAACTTGATGATTTATTGCTGAAATTATTTAATACTTGTCCAACTATCAGAGAGCTTGAATCTAAACTAAATAATGCCGTTATATCTCTAGGCAAACCAGATGAAAATATTCAAGCAGCTAGTGCAATTATCCAATCTATGCGAGGTCTATATGGAAATATATCATCCAGTGTTAATGGATATCAACCGTTTAACAGCGATTCATCTCTGGAAACGAAAACACTAGTTAATCCTTATCATAAAATGGCATTCAAGGATGACAATAATACCTGTCAATTTCTAGCACCCCCTACCAAAGAATAATGGCAACTTTTGACTATTGTTGATACTGGAAAATTTAAAACGAGTGTAGTAATTGATAGGGGAAAATAAATATGGATGCCAATGAGCTTCTTAAACGATATGAAAATGGAGAAACAAAGTTTTTGGAGGCAAACTTAAACGGCGTAAATTTGTTTGGTGCAGACTTGATTGGTATAACTTTGAATAAGGCAGATTTATCTAATGCAATCTTAATTTTTAGCTATCTAAATCGGGGAATCCTAAATAAGGCAAATCTAGTTTGTACAAAGCTAAGTGGTGCGAACCTAAATCAGGCAAGTTTAATCGATGCCAACTTGCATGATGCTAATTTACATGGTGCAACTTTACAGGGTGCTGATTTGCGTAATGCGAATTTAACTTTGGCGTATATGTTAGATAGTAACTTGATGGACGCCGATTTGCGTGGTGCAAATTTGAGTGGTGCAAATTTAACTGGCGCGTGCCTGCGTGGTGCTAACTTCAGAGAAGAAAAGAGAATGTATTCTGCTAGTCTACGGGGTGCTAACCTCCATAAGGCTGACCTGCGGGGCGCTGATTTAACTGGTGTAGACTTATCTAAAGTTGATTTGAGTGGTGCTAACTTGAGTGAGGCAACGCTACGTTATGCCGATTTGAGTGATGCCAACCTGAGTAAAGCTATTTTATATAATGCATCTCTGGCAGATACTAACATCGGAGGTGCTAATTTGAAAGGTGCTAACCTAATGAACGCTAGACTAGAACGCTCAAATCTCATTGATGCCGAACTTACAGGTGTTAACTTGTACGGTGCAATTATGCCAGATGCTAAACTGACTAAATGCCAGATGAGTGGAGTAAACCTGAGTTTTGCAAGGCTAAATAGAGTTGATTTAAGTCGGGCTAACCTGCGTGGGGCTAACCTTACTGAAGCAGACTTGGTTGATGCCTATCTTGCTAGAACAAACTTGACTGATGCTAATTTAAGTAAAGCAAATCTAATCAGAGTAGAAATGAGTAGTACAAATCTGACTGGTGCAGATTTGCGTGGTGCAGTCATGCCTGATGGAACAATTAACGACTAAAAATATATAGCGGTTTGCAGTTAAGTCCAATAATATTACTATTAGTCCGATCGGACTAGTTTACAAAAGAATACCTATTCTCATAGAAATTATCTATTACTCCGATCGCATGAGTACAAAATTCTGTAATCTTGGCACACTGGTATCGTAGAAGTTTAAAAATTTTAATAACTTCTAGAAGTGTCGGAGGTAAATATGAAACGAATTTTTTTGACGGCAGCAGCCTTACTCAGCACGCTATCTTTAGCTGCTCCCCTTCCCGTCAAAGCAGAAAACTCCGCCTCTGTCCGGCGCTTGCTGGAAACTAGAGAATGTTCTGGATGTAATCTAACAGGAGCTAACCTCAAAGGCGCTCACCTCATAGGTGTTGACCTCAGAAATGCAAATTTAAAAGGGGCTAATCTCGAAGGTGCTAACTTAGAAGGTGCTGATTTAACTGGTGCAAATTTGAAGTCTGCTAATCTCACAAAAGCATTCGTCAGCGATACTATGTTAAATAATGCCAATCTCACCAACGTTAATTTGAGCAATTCCCGCTTATATAATAGTGACGTAGATGGCGCTGTTATGGCTAATATTGATTTAAGCGGCGCTGATGTATTTAATACTGCCATTAGCATTGGTGGTGAATACTAATGGTGATTAATGATTTTGAAGTGATGAGTTAAGAGTTATATTCAACTCCTAACTCTCTACTTTTTAACTTTTACTCACCAGTAATCGACAATTCATTAACCCAGATTTTCGGGCAAACTCCCCCTGGCGTTAACTCTGGCTCTTTTTCTACATAAATAATTGACTTCAGGACTTCTAAGAAATCACCAGCAACAGTTGCTGACTCAATACTTGTCTTGACACCATTGTTAACTAGCCAACCATCAAACGGCAAAGAAAATGAACCCTGCAAAGCTTTAACTCCAGCATGGAGAGCTTGTAAATCATCGATAAAGATCACATTTTCAGCAGTTTCTAAACTCAACTCTTCTTCAGGAGTTGCTGTTGAAAAAACGTGATAGAAATTGGGACTAACGCTAACTTTTGCACCAATACTAGCGTTACCTGTTGGCTGGGTATTGAACCTTTTGGCAGTGCCTGCACTGTGGAGAAAGCTTTTTAAAACTCCATTTTCAATCAGTGAAACCTGACGAGTAGGAGTTCCTTCACCATCAAAAGTTTCTGCGCCTACGTTAGCAGGGTGAAGTGCATCATCAAAAACTGAAAGTAGAGGAGAAGCAATTTGCTTACCTAAATCATCAGCAGTAGATAAGCTTTGGTTGTCTAAAATACTTTGAGCGTTGAACAAGTTAGAAAAACCACCCAACAGACTTAAAAAAGCTTCCGGTGAAAAAACAACCCGATATTTACCAGTTTTGATTTTTTCATAGTTCAAGTGACTGATAGTTTTATCTGCGGTTTCTTTTATGCAACTATTGATGTCTAGATTATCTAAACTATGGTTGATTCTAAAAGCACCTGCACTGCGAGGTTTTTTTCCTTCTTCCTCAGTTTTGCTGTAAAGATAAACTGATGCTAAGGAGTGAGATTCAGTTCTCACTGCACCGTCGCTATTAAGATAAAATCTGTCAATATCTCTTTGCGATAAACCATTATAAGGCACACCTTTAATTGCTGGATGAGCTGCTAGTAGTTCTTTTTCAGCTACCAACAATTTTTCTATGAGTTCAGCAACAGGTGCTTGGGGTGCCTTATCTTGAGGTTTATTTGCAATAGGAACAGTAGCTTCTGGACTAAAATCAGGAACATTTTCTTTAACACCAAAGAAACTGGCTTCGTAGGCAGTCTTCAAAGCTAATTCCAGTCCTTTAGGGTCTACATCTGTGGTGCTGGTGACACCCATTGTATTATCTTCATTCCAGACACGAACAGTAACACCAGAGCGGTTTGAGGCTTTGACTTGTTTTGGCTCACCTTGGTCTACTTGCACGCTAGTATCATCTACTGTTGAACCATAAATGTCGAATTTCTTAATACCAAGCTTACCAGCATTGTCCTTGGCATAATCTACAATTTCATTGATATTTGGCATAGTCAATTTTGGATTTTTAATTTTAGATTTTGGATTGAGAGCAATTTTATTTTTGATATTAGATTTTGAATCTTGGATGTTATGACTTAATATTTTGCTCGGAGAGTTTTTATTGACGCAACAGGCACAGCTAGAATTTCGGTAGCTTCTTGCATTAGGCTTTTTAGTTTTTCTGTTGTCATTAATCTAGATTCAATAAGAAGCTCTAACAAGTAAAGCGTTTCAGGTGCTTTGTTCTAGCCTTCAACTCCTACTAATTCACAATCCAAAATCCAAAATCTAAAATCTAAAATTCTTATCGTCCACCAACGGTAATAGAATCAACCTTGATATGGGGTTGTCCTACTGTGGTGTAAATACTACCACTCACAGAACCACAAAAACCTGGTGCAATTTCCAAATCTTGGGAACACATAGAAATTTTATTCATAATTTCCTTAGCTTCACCAATTAGAATTGCTCCCTTTAGCGGTTTGGTGATTTTGCCATTTTCAATCAAATAAGCTTCATCAACGCTAAAGTTAAATTGGCCCGTAGCACCAACGCTTCCGCCACCCATCTTTTTACAGTAGATACCTTTATCAACAGAGGTAAATAAATCATCAATGCTATATTCGCCAGAATCAATATAAGTATTACGCATCCGGCTAGCAGCAGCAAAGGTATAATTTTGGCGGCGTCCACTTCCAGTTCTGGGGTGTCCGGTGCGTGCAGAACCTGTTCTATCTGCTAAGAAGTTTTTGAGAACGCCTTTTTCAATTAATAGGGTTCTTTGAGCAGGCATACCTTCGTCATCCATGTCAATTGTTCCAAAGGCATTTTCAGAACGCCCTTCATCCCAGGCTGTCAAACTTTCGTGGGCAATTTTTTCGCCTTTTTTGTCAGCAAAGGGTGTGGTATTGCGTTCAATTTGGGTGGTTTCTAACAGATGTCCGCAAGCTTCGTGGAAGATTACGCCGCCAAAGTGATTCGCCATAATAATCGGGTAAGTACCTGATTCTACGTAATCGGCGTAGAGCATTTTGCCAGCAGATTCTGCTATTTTTTCGGCAGCTTGTTGAGAATCCCAAGTCCTTAAGAAGTTGGCATCGCTAGTATTACCAGCGCGTTCACCGATAGAAGCACGATTAGCGCCATCAGCACACAAGAGGTTAAATCCTACTGACTGGGTGAGGCGAATGTCACGGGCAAAAGTGCCGTCACTGGCGGCGATTAAAACTTCTTGCCAATCCCGGAAATAGGTAGCACGGCGCGATTGGACGTGGCTAGCTTTTCGCTTCAGGTTGGCAGTGCCATCAAGGAGGACTTCTCCCATTTCTCGGATGGAACTACACACTGGTAGCCATGCATCTTTGCCTCTTTTGGTGGCGTAATCTCTCAATAATTCTAGGTTGATTTCTGGGATGAAAGCTTTAGCAATGGGTAGTTGCAATCCCAGGATAGAAAGACCTTTTTCTAAAGCTGCTTTCAAACCGGAAAACGAAAGGTCATTGGTGCTGACATAGCAATCAGCTTTGCCGCGAAATACTCTGACTCCCGCGCCTGTAGACAGACTTGGTGAAATACTAGTGATGGAGTCGTCTTCTGCAAGGCAACTAATATAGTTGCGACGTTCTAAAAATAATTCGATGAAGTCAGCGCCTGCGGCGCGTCCTAATCCCAGGAGGGTAGCCAGGGGGGCTTCCCAGGTTTCATCGAAACGCTCTGGTGTGGAGGAATATTGCAGGGTGGGAAGTTGATTCGAGAGAAGTAGCGTACTTGTAAGCATGGGTAGCCTCGTCTGCTGGCGTAGTTCAGAGATTTGACTGAAAAATCCTGGTGTGTTTAGTCTAACAAATCAGTGAAAGTCAGAGTCGGCAATTAAGTAGTAGGGGTTTCCTCACCTGGGAAATTTATACCAATTCGCAATGGGCTAACGCCCCGCTGCGCTAAGGCAATTAAGAAACTTAGATACAGCAAGACTTTCCTGATTTACATCTGTTGCTTCATTTTGGAGAATTGGTATTACTTCCCTTTCGTTAAGCGTGAGTGAAATATTTAAGTAACGCCCTTTGGAGAGCGATCGCTATCATATAGAGTCGAGATATAATACACTTTCATAGCGAATGAGCAAATCAAAAAATGAAAATATTCATGCATAAAAAATTGGAAGGCAGCCTTAGACTGTCTTCCAATTTCTTAAACTATTAGGAAAAAATATCCATATATAATATTGGTAAAAGCAAGAATTTAATCAAACTTATTTTTGATTTATGCCTTGCTCATCCCTAGAATGGTTGATAAATGACCATTTTCCATCTATTTAATTCTTGGTAAGAGCCTGTTCTTTCTTAGGCTTATTTACGATTTGTCATTTTCAAGGGAATTCTTACTGTTTCTTGCTGATTGAAAGTCTGACCTAAATTAGCAGCAGTTGGCGGTGGCGATGTTAGATTCTTAAACAATAACTTTAGGGTTCGAGTAATAGTTTTAATAATTTTCATTTTGCTGGCGCTCGGCTTTTCGTCATATCTCAAAACCATTGGAATTTCTATGATTTTTGGTTTGAGCGCTTTGGCTTTCAGCAATAAATCTATCATGCAAGCAAATCCGCTTTCAGTGAATAAACTCTCACCATAATAGATATCTAGTTTGCTGACGAAAGTACGGTTATACAGTCTGTAGCCACAAGTGTAGTCTCTTACACCTGGTACACGGGCTGCAATTCTAAAAAGCCAGCTTGCTCCGTAGCTCATCACCTCTCTAAATTTTGATAAGCCTATGACTTTAGAGCCTTTTCGATATCTAGATGCGATCGCAATATCATAGCTACCAGCTATCATCGTCTCATACATCTTGATTAATAGTTCTGGTGGTTGAGTGTTGTCGCAATCCATCGCGGCTAAAAAATCACCTTCTTTAGAAATTTCTAAGAAAGTTGTGAAACCTGTTTTAATTGCTTGACCTAAACCAGCATTTTTGGGATGCTGGACTAATTTAAGTAATATCCCTAGCGATTGAGATTCTTCTATTGCAGTCTGAGCAGTTGCATCCTTGCTACCATCATCAACAAGAATTAGCCGGATATCCATATTAGATATTTCCTGCAATACCTGAAACTTTTTGAACAAGGGGCGAATTGATTCTTGCTCATTGTATGCGGGTAAAAGAACAAAAAGACTCATAAGTACCTCGTGTAATTTTCAAAATATTATTCTCTAAGTTCAAGAATTCAATAATGTTGATTTCTTGAGAAATTCATCAACCTGTCGGACGACTGCGTTGTTATTGACGCTATCATTAACCAACTGTGAGGTATTGACAACGAAGAAATCATCGTTTTCAGTACTCACTTTTGGAACTAGGCTTGAATAATTTAAAACTTGTAGCGGCTGTACTTTAATAGCTCGATTAATGTGTGCTGCAACAATATCATCTGCTTTGAGTTCTGGGAACATCAAACGTATACCTTGGAAAAATACTTGGCGCAACTCATCATCTGGCTGTTTTAATAACGGGTCAGTGGAAAGGATATATTTTGGTAAAAATGTAATATGATACCCTGCTGTCTCTTGCAAAGAAACTAGGTTACTCATACCGATGACTCCAGTAAAAGGAACATTTCTATCGGCAATATTTACTACGTAATAAGGAATTAAAGCCTTACGAGTAATAAGCACCATGCAGATTACACCCAGGTATTCTACTGTTTCACCAGTGTCTGAAACTTTCACCAATTCTTTGGCAGCAACCTGTTGCAAAATATTAACTGGGCCAGTAAAGATGACTTTATCAAAATGTTCCTTTTTGCCCTGATATTCTACCCACATTCCACCCTCTGGATGAGGTGCAATATATTCCACTGCAACACCTGTGTGGATATGACCACCAGCCGCGTAAATTAATTTTTCTATATGGTCAAAAACAGTTTTGTAACCACCTGAAACATAACCAAGTTGTTCTTTATTTAATGAAGAATCTCGCGCTGAAAATAACCGTTTGATATAAGCCCAGATAAAAACTGCTGATATTCGCTTATAGTTCTCTCCTAATTTGGATAGAAGCAAAGGTTTCCAGAGCTTTTCGTATGTGCTTTTACCACCAAGTTTCAATAGCCAATCTTCAACTAATATCTTCTCTAAGCGTCGCCAGTTATTCAGGCGTGAACCATACAGTAGAGTGAAAGCTAATCTGATCTTACCTATAAGTCCGAACAGAGGAAACCGCAAAAATTCTATAGAGTTACTGATAGAATAAAATTTTTGATTGTCGTAGAAACCTGTTAAGCTTCTATGCCAACGCAGCTTATTTCCAAGACCAATATCTCTGAGAAAATTTATTAAATGAGTATCAGAAGGGAGGATAACGTGATAAAAACGATCCCAAGTAAACAACCCATAATCATGATAAGTGGTAAGTCCACCAAGCTGCTTATTACTATCGAATACAGTTACTTTATGTCCTTGATTTGAAAGACGTTGGGCTAATACCAGCCCAGTTATACCCCCGCCAATGATGCCTATATTCATAAATTTAATTGAGATTTATATAAGGATACTTTGCTTTTGAGATTTATTTTTGGCAAATTGTAATATTAATACTTTTGCTGTCTATTCCTTTGGCTATTAATTTACAACCAAAATTACACCAGTTATAATAATCGAAATTCCTAACCACTGACTAAACACAACCTGCTCTTTTAAAAGATAGTGGGAAGCAATTGGAACAAATGCATACATTAATCCTAGAACTGGAAATGCTTGGCTTAGAGGAATTGTCCGCAATACATAAAGCCACAATATAGTCATAAATGCATAGCAAATAAACCAAATCCAAAAATAACGAGACAATAATAGATTTTGGATAGATGTACTTGCTCCCTTAGCATGGCTAGAAATGTGAAGTCCATACTTTAGTGATAGGTTCGCTGTTGTTCCAAATAAAACCACAAGCATTAATACAAGCCAAGTAATGATGTTCATTTTTCAATCTTCTTGATGAGAGTTTCTATACATTAATGTCGATTTTTTTAAAGGAATAACTACTAAAATAACACCTATGAAAATAGTAATTACTCCCGCTATTCTAGTTAGTGTAATCTCTTCATTAAAAAAGTAGTGCGAACCAAAAAGTATCCCGACATAATTTAAACTAGTCAGTGGATAAGCAATACTCAATTTTACCGAACGCAGAGCTAATATCCAATTTACTACCCCCAAGCAATAGACACTAATAGCGAATACTAATTTTTGAATAAATACCCAGTTTAGTAGCCCCTCATTTGTATGGCTCATGGTATATTTCATCAGCAGTTGACCAGAAATACTAAATAAAATACTGACAAACAATATAATATAAGGAATTATTTTAAAGTTTGAAGTTTGCGAGATAGATTTCATAGTCAGTAAATTTGGCTCAATAGAGATATTAGGTATGAACGGGACAGTAAACAATTTATAGGTTTAAACAGATTTAGATTTAGGTCATACTTTATGTGTAATTAAACTTTCACTTCAGTAAATAGACAATAAAATTAGGAAGATTATGTTAAAGTGATTGATATTAAAATGATCATAGAAGCTCATATCCAAGAGTTAGCAAGTAGATACTATGTAGCCTGGAGGACGGTTACTTTATTTTGGCAAGACCCGATATTATCGGATTAGAGTATGCTAAATTTGCTTACTGAGTTACACTCGCAGACATAACAGTTTAATTGCTTGACAATTAGCGCAACAGTTTAGACTTTGCCCAATTGTGAATTGCAGATGTCTTCCTTATCAGCCAGTTATGTTTCCAGACTAGTTTTAGTGCGATGGCGTATGCGCCCACTATCGGCGATCGCAATATCTATGTCATAGTGGATGCAGATATAGAAAACATTGGGTGTGCCACAAAGTGGACAAAGTTTAGCACTGAGACATAGTTTATGCTGAACTCGCATTTAAACTGTATGTTCAACAGATGGAGTTAAGCGAGTAAAAATGGATTCCCGAAATTTTTTATTAATCCATGCATTAACTTTCATCAGTTGTATCCTGCTATAGAAACCTTGTTAAAGACACTACTCAACTTCTAAAGCCGTTAACTTATGCATCAAAACTAAGCTGGATTGATAAATATTCTTAATTTTCTCCAGTAAGTGTTTATTAGTTCTACGACATGCCATAGAGTTTATCCAGTCTTACACACATATCTGCAACCTCGGTTAGAAACTAAGCCGATTCTTAAAAATTTGTACTCAAAAATAGTGTGTATATGTACTCTTTTTGGACATAGGAACACAATGGTTAAGAAAAATCTGCCTTAGAGTGGAAACTATCTATAGATAACTATACAGTCATGCGCCTTACATGTTTCTGGTAAATTTTATTGCATGTAGAAATGCAGCTTTTGACAACACTAAAGGGCAATGTAAACTAGCATTTGGTAAGCAACTCGCAGCTACTTACTATTGATTTAAGTGGATTTGAGATATTTTTAGATTCATCTTAGTAACACTGCTGTTTAATTGTTTTTAACTATATGTAATTTTAATTAGAGCTTTCTCTCAGAATTTATTTTTACATATAATTACTTACTAGAATACCATGAGAAAACAATGTTGCAAATTTATCGCCACACTTTATCAAAAATTTATTTTAGGAAAATATACCTAAACAGAAACTTTATAAAATCATACATTTTTCTTTTGATGAATCTCTGTTTTTAATAATTTCTACATTTGTGTACCACTTTCTGACTAATAAAGTTGCAGAAGTAGCGATTCAGTATCAGATTCTAAAAGTGCAAAGCGTAAGAGTTTGAGAAAGTAGAATTGAAATTTGAACACTAGTACAAGTAAAAACTTTTAGTATAAAAATACACTTAATTTAAGACTATAGATGTTAACTAATAGTCTGAATCATTATTTATTTATGAAAATCTTCAAATTCAAATATCTTAAACAAAACTTATTTTATGGTTAACTTAGAAACCAAATAACACGTAAGCCCCTATTTCTGAATTTTCTTAAGAAGGCGGATTAAATAAAGCGTAGAATCTCACCCCCAATCCCTCTTTTTACTACTACCGTGTAGATATAAGTCGAGTCTGTAATCAAATGCACAGAAAAGAACGGAAAATTATTTTTAAAATCCTTAAATCTCCGTTATACCTCTATCAATAATCTGGCATTATCAAATCAGTAAACAGTCAAAATTTATCAGTTATCACGGTAACAGTGTAGGAATTTGACGCCAACTGAAATACACCACTTCTCAGTTGTCGAAGACTTTGACTCTCAATTGATTTACAATTCATCGATAAATGATGATTGTTATTTAATTCACATTCCTATCAAACTTTATATTTGATATTTACTGGTAGTTGGTCTTATTTAGTTTCCCTAAATTGTTTTCCTTTGCTTTGAGTTTGTTTTAACTCATTTTCTTGCAAAAGTCTGTTGGTAATAATTAAGACAATGATTAACAATCCAAATTGAATTGGCCAGGGTGCTAATACTAAACTGAAAATAAAGCTAATAGCTGCAAATACACCTGCAATATATGCAATTTCATCACTACTCTTTTTAAAGAAGTAGCCAGTGGCTATAGCCGTACACAGTGGTATCAAGAAAAACAAAGGCATTTTAGTAACCTCTGAACTAAAAGTTGTTGTATCTATGAAACTGAAACAAATTGAAATCGTTTTTGTAATTCTGGTTGATTTTACATTCAATAAGGTATTAGCCACAAGAGTCGATCGAAATAAATATTTGTTCTGCCAGTGTCCCGATTCAAAATAGCTTAGGTATGCTATTATACAAACTCTCGTTTGCCCACGAGGATTGAAAGGATTTAAAACTCAACAAGAGAGGCAGAGGGCAGGAGGCTCAGTTGGAATACTAGACTTCTTGCATAAGTCGGGAAAAGAGGAAGGTGGGGTCCCCTCTGGGGATAAGGCTATGCATTACCCACATCTTTCTTTACAATCTTGAAACGCTTGTTTTGTAGGCATCTGAAACACTGAGGTGTGAGGCATACTTGACAAATTGGCTCTTAATATTCTCGCTAAAATTAGGTTTTTATTGAGAATTAACGACAGACGTATCAGGGTTGTAAGAAACGTGAGTGAATACTCTCGCAATTGTTGAGAAAGATCCGGGTAATGGATAGGGGGATAAGGGGCGGGGGGAAGGGGAAAAACTTCTGTATCGTCCTTTTCCCCTTTAACATGAACCCTTTTCCCTAAGAGTGCAAAAAGCACAAATGCCAAGAGGTCTACTGCTCTCTTTTCCCTGCTACGACTATACGGGTCTTCGGTCTGAGTACCTCACCATAATCCAATACGCTTGACTTTTAAGACAGTCGCTACACATTTCAAGGTTTTTGGCGCTAACCCAAGCGTATTGCACCATAATCTCCGATTTGGTTCGCCAGCCCGGTCTTGTTGTTTCAACAAAGAAGGACTGGCTTTCCCGTTGGGTGGCTAAGAATTGAGTTTTCTTTAAAGCCTCGTTCAAATTCTGCCCTCTAGCTTGAAAATCAAACTTTGGTAAATTAGCTTAAAACTTTGGCTTTGCGCCAAAATAAGGATCTAGTACAGCGCAGCGTAAATCAAGCTACCATTTGAAAACTTGCAAAAGCTTTGATATACAAAACTTTTGAATGCGTGACTTTTGCGTTGCGGTACTAGCATATTACCTTTAGAAGTAGCATTTTCATTTTTTCCTTTTAGACACTCAATGCTGAACATTCCTCAATTACTGGCAACTGAAATAAATCTCAAACCCCATCAGGTGCAAAACGCGCTGGAACTTTTGGCGGAGGGTGCAACAATTCCTTTTATTGCACGTTATCGTAAAGAGCGCACTGATGAGATGAATGAGGTGCAACTACGTGAACTGGCTGATCGATATACTTATTTAACAGAACTGGAAGAACGAAAATCTGTGATTTTAAGTGCGATCGCAGAACTTGGTAAACTCACAGATGAACTCAAAGCCAAAATCTCATCCTGTTTACAAAAAACCGAACTTGAGGATTTATATCTACCCTATCGCCCAAAACGACGCACCCGCGCTACTATTGCCAGAGAAAAAGGACTCGAACCACTGGCGGAATTCATCAAGTCGCTAAATGTAAAAAATGCTGCAACGGCTTCCCTGGAAGAAGAAGCGGCTAAGTATATTTCTGAAGCCAAGGGAGTAAAAACAGCAGAAGAAGCGCTCAAAGGTGCTGCTGATATTTTAGCGGAAGAAGTGGCTGAAAAAGCTGAATTACGCGCATATATCCGCGATTATCTTCTCGAAGAAGGGGTATTTGTCTCCCGTATCAAAGATAATTATCCTGAAGGTACAACCAAATTTGAGATGTACCGTAACTATCAAATTAAGGTAAAAAATATTGCACCCCACAATATGCTAGCGTTGTGTCGCGGTGAAACGGAGAAAGTATTAAGCTTTGAAATTGCTTTTGATGAAGATACGGTACTTTACTATCTTGAGTCAAAAGAAATTAAAACCAAAGTTCGGACAATTCGGGATTTTTATCAGGCGATGTTAAAGGATGCATTTAACCGTTTGATGAAAATATCTCTAATGGGAGAGGTAATTTCTGAAATGAAAGTTTACGCAGACATGGAATCAATCAAGACATTTGAAACTAATCTGCGAGAATTACTACTGTCTGCACCAGCCGGAATGAAACCCACCTTAGCGATAGACCCTGGATTTAGAACTGGGTGTAAAGTTGCTGTTCTCGACCAAACCGGGAAATTTTTGGAATACCAAGCGGTTTTTCCTCACCAAGCGGCTGAACAACGCGCTAAAGCTGCACAAACTGTCAAAAAGCTAATTGAAAAGTACAAGATTGAGTTAATCGCCATTGGTAACGGTACAGCGTCCCGCGAGACAGAGGAGTTTGTCACACAAGTATTGGAAACCATAGAACGTAAACCAGTTAAGGTGATGGTGAATGAATCTGGCGCATCTATATATTCTGCGAGTAAAGTAGCGCTAGAAGAGTTTCCCGATTTAGATATTACCGTGCGCGGTGCAATTAGCATCGGCCGCCGTTTGCAAGATCCTCTAGCGGAACTGGTGAAAATCGATCCCAAATCTATTGGTGTGGGACAATATCAGCACGATGTCGATCAGAAGTTGCTGAAAAAGAAATTGGATGAGACTGTAGAAAGCTGCGTTAATTACGTCGGCGTAGACTTGAACATGGCTTCTAAAGAACTTCTGACTTCCGTCTCTGGGATTACGGCAACAGTTGCCAATAACATTGTCGCCTATCGTAACCAGAATGGAGCTTTTAAAAATCGCCGACAACTTTTGAAAGTTCCGAAGTTGGGGCCAAAAGCCTTTGAACAAGCGGCGGGTTTTCTGCGGATTCGCGGCGGTGACAACCCATTGGATAATACAGCAGTGCATCCAGAAAGTTATTCCGTAGTAGAAGCGATCGCATCTGATCTAAATGTGCCATTAAATCAGGTCACAGAAATTGCCGAAAAACTTAAAAAGACCAACCTGAAAAAATATGTTACCGATACTATTGGCGAACCCACACTGCGCGACATCCTTAGTGAACTAGAAAAACCAGGTAGAGATCCCCGTGCAGAATTTAAGTATGCCACCTTCAAAGAAGGAATTAAAGAAATCAGGGACTTAAAGGTGGGAATGGAACTAGAGGGAATGATTACAAATGTCGCCAACTTCGGCGCTTTCGTTGATATCGGCGTACATCAAGATGGCTTGGTGCATATATCTCAACTTGCTGATAGATTTGTAGACGATCCCAAAAAAGTTGTCAAAGTCGGACAAGTAGTCAAAGTGCAGGTGCTAGAAATCAACGAGAAACTCAAGCGGATTAGTTTATCGATGAAAGCAGTTAAACAATGAATTACAAACAGCAGATGGCAGTTTATCAAGTTCAATTCATCAATCCTACACTTGGATTAGATCGTACTATTCCAGTACCAGACGATCAATATATTCTGGATATCGCAGAAGAAGCAGGTATTCGCCTACCATCTGGGTGCAAACAAGGCGAATGTTCTGCTTGTGTCGCCAAACTCATTAGCGGTGAAGTTGATCAAAGTGAGCAAAAATTTCTGCGCCCAAGTGAAGTACAGGCTGGTTATGTTGTTACTTGTGTAACTTACCCTTTATCTAATTGCACTTTAGAAACCCATCAAGAACAAATCTTGTATAAATCAGCGCTTTACTATCAGCCTGAGTCTGGAAAATCTAAGTGATTGATATATTAATCCGTTAAGAAGATTTGTAGGTTGGGTTGTAGGTAGTGAAACCCGACAAGATGGTGAAAATGTTGGGTTTCATTCCTTAACCAAACATACCGACGAGTGATGTTTTAAGTAAAACTTACGTAGTATTCAAACCGCTATCTTTTTCTTAATGATCGGCCTAACGGTAGAACGAAATTCTATCTTGCAAGAGAGGTTAAAACCTAACACATAGTTGAAGATGAGATAAGAAGTTACAAAAAATCTTTAGTGATTAGGTAAGAAAAATGTTAACACCATTATTAACCGCTCTAGCTACAGCTTTAAGCCTGTTAATTGTTGATTTAGTTGTTCCAGGCGTTAATATTGCTAATTTTCCCGCAGCTATGATTGCTGCTTTAGTAATTGGTCTAATTAACGGTTCAGTTAAACCAGTTCTGTCTACTCTTTCTTTACCACTTAACTTTCTATCATTTGGAGCATTTTCGCTTGTCGTCAACGGTTTGTGTTTCTGGTTAGCAGCAGTATTAGTTCCTGGATTTGCAGTTCGCGGAATTATTGGTTTCCTTCTTGGGCCAGTCATTCTAACTTTTGCTAACACCTTTATTAACAACTACTTTGTTGAAAGAAACTTGTTAACCAGCAGTGGCGAAAAAACCCAAGGTGAATTACCTTCTAGATAAGTATTATTTATAAGGAGTAGAAATACTAGTTTTGTTACATCTCTACTCCAAATAAAATATCCGAAGGTGGATTTCCTAATTCGGTATCTTCAGCAGAATGTAATTAAAGAAAATCACAAAAATACGGCAAAATCATGAAATTAGTTCGTTTTCTTCTAGGTTTGTTAGTGCCTCCTTTAGGCGTTTTTCTGACTGTTGGAATTGGCCCAACTCTGTTTATTAATATCTTGCTCACAGTTCTAGGTTGGCTACCCGGTAGTATTCATGCAATTTGGGTTATTGCCAAGCATGATGAACAACTGAATAGAGAAGGAAATATTTACTAATACGCAAGATGAATTTTAAGGAATCTTAAGTAAGTAGGGTGCGTTATGGCTAAAGCCGTAACGCACCATTTTAGTTTCTACTAGAATTAGAGGTTATAAGACCTAACCCCTTAATACCATTTCACGAAAAATCTGATATAGATGTAAACCTTGAAAGCATTGCTTTATTTAAGTATTTTAATTGCGAATTGTATTAAGCAATGCTTTAGTCTTTGGCTAACGCATCCTATGAAAAGTGAATCTTTAATAATTATACAGATACTTTAATAGGGGCACGACAATGCCGTTTCCCCTACTAAAATTCTATATGTATCAGAGTTTTGTGAAAAAGCACTCCAGTCTATTTATGAATAGTATCTCGCTCTTTATTTGCAGGTTCCTTATCTTTGAATAAGTCAGCTGCCGTTAAGAGTAACTCTCTCAACGTCTGTTTAATTTGGTGTTCTTTTCTTGCTAGAGATGTACCAGCTTCACCTAGTTTATCTTCAAGCTGCGATCGCTTCTGTTCTACCTGCACAGCCATAGATTCTGCTTGAGGACGAGCTTTATCATACCAATGTTTAGCTTCGTCTAGATAATCCTGAACTTCCATATTACGTCCGCCATAGCGTGCAGCTAAGTTAGCTCGGACAATTGCTAGCTGCGCTTGTAGTTGGGCGTAACGTTTCTTTAACAATCCTACTTCTTCACTATCTTTAATAGCATTAACAGCAGAATCAATTGCGGTTTTAGTAGTAGCGGGTTTTTCCTTACCCGTTTCTTCAATCTCTGCCAAAATTACATCAACCTCTTGCTGGAGTTGTTCTTCTTCACCATCCAGTTGAGCCTGTAGGCGCTTTATATCTGTCTGAGTTTTAGCAATGCTTTCGTGTCTTTTGCTATTAATTCCTTCCAGCGCTCCTTCAATAGAAGCTGTCACTTCATCTTTGAGTTCGCCACCTTTTTCTTGAAAGTTTTCAATTACAGCAGAAACAGCGTCTTTAACAAGACTACGAACTTCACTTGAACCTTGTCTAAACTCAGAAGCTACTTGAGAAACTGCGGATTTTACAATTTCTCGAATCCGTTCAGTTCTTAATTGTCCGGTTTCTTTAGCTTGTTGCAAGTCTGCTTGAATTTGTTGTTTGATATTGTTAGGCATTTTCAACTCTTAGGGTTTAACTATTTTGGATAATATTTTCTAGACATGTTCCCATACCCACATTATGGCGTAGCCTAAAAAGGCTAGGTACTTCCTTTAGATAGAAAATACTAACCCGAAAGAGGTGATGTGGAGCATGTTGCCCATTCGTGAGATGATTAATTATTAGTAGTAATTGAGATGCAAATATGTGGCGAGTAAATATTACTTGTTCAACCGATGCCTGGAAGCTATATGGTACTGAATTTAAAGCGATCGCAGAAAAGTATCAAGGTGAATTGATTAGTTCTAAAAAAATGCCAGATGGGACGCGCATCATGTCTTACAAAATTGAAGAAGTTAGCGATGCCGAAGCCTTTCAAGATGATTGTGTAAATTTTGCTGGATTTAAAACTGACTTTGAATCCTTGTAGTATTGCTTTTGATACTAATCTATGTAATCAGTATATTCAAATCAGGAGAAGTTAAGTGAGAAGACTACTTACGTTAGTGTTAGTAACATTTTTGTTATTAATCAACACATTTACTTTACCTGCTAATGCAGCAGATACAGTTAAAGGTGAACAAATATTTAGTGTTCATTGTGCTGGTTGTCATATCAACGGCAGCAACATCATCAGACGAGGTAAAAATCTCAAAAAGCAAGCGCTGAAAAAGTATGGTATGGATTCAATAGAGGCAGTTACATCTATAGTTACCAATGGTAAAAATAATATGTCAGCCTACAAAGAACGCCTCACTGAACAGCAAATTCAAGATGTTGCTGCTTATGTTCTCCAACAAGCTGAAAAAGACTGGCGTTAAGAGAAACGTGATTAATCGCCTCTGTACAAAAGTTAGGAGTTAAGAGTTAAAATTTAAGAGTTATTGATTATCGCTGTTATAAATGGTTCTTAAGAAGGTGTAAAGGCTAATAATCTTGTAATAAGATGCTTACGAACTAACTAATTCTTCATTACCTTACTCCTAACTCCTCACTCCTAATTCCTCCTAAACTTGAAAATGAACTTACCCGCAGCTAGTCGTCTCCAATTCACTCCTGATTTGAACATTTGCCGGATCTTAAATGGGATGTGGCAAGTCTCCGGCGCACACGGACGGATCAATCCCCAAGCCGCTATTGAGACTATGTTCAAATATGTAGATGCAGGCTTCACTACTTGGGATTTAGCAGACCACTATGGCCCCGCAGAAGACTTTATTGGTGAGTTTCGCTGTCAACTAATTGACACTCGTGGTAAAGATGCTTTATCTCAGGTACAAGCTTTTACAAAATGGGTACCTCGTCCTGGCAAAATGACAAAAAAACTCGTTGAGGAAAATATTGATATTTCCCTAAGAAGGATGAATGTGGAATCGTTAGATTTGATGCAATTCCACTGGTGGGAATATCAAGATAAAAATTACTTGGATGCCCTCAAATATATGGCAGAACTTCAGACTGAGGGTAAAATTAAGCATCTAGGTTTAACTAATTTTGACACAGAAAACTTGAAAATTATTACTGAAGCAGGTATCAAAATTGTTTCTAACCAAGTGCAATTTTCCCTTGTTGACCGCCGTCCCGAAATTAATATGGTGGAGTTTTGTCAACAGTATGACATAAAGCTTTTTACTTACGGTACACTATGCGGCGGTTTGTTATCAGAAAACTATTTGGGAAAACCGGAACCGCGAGGATTTGATTTATCCACTGCTAGTTTGAAAAAATATAAAAATATGATCGATGCTTGGGGTGGTTGGCGATTATTTCAAGAGTTGCTGGCTATCCTGAAGGAAATTGCTAATAAGCATGGGGTAAGTATTTCTAACGTGGCAGTGCGTTACATTTTAGATCAGCCAACCGTGGGAGGTGTGATAGTTGGTGCAAGACTTGGTGTCTCTGAACATATAGAAGATAACGCCAAAGTATTTAGTTTTAGTTTAGATGCTGACGATCGCGATCGCATCAATGCAGTATCTCGCCAGTCACACGATTTGTACCAGCTAATCGGCGATTGTGGCGATGAATATCGGCGATAACTTCCTAAAAAGGTTGATAATACGGTGAAGGTTATTGTGGAATCTACCTCTACAAACCATGCCATTAAAATAGAACGATGTTGGCAACCGTCTACTTGCCCCTCACAATGATTATAATTGTGAGGGGTAAACTATTATTTTTTTGATTAACTTATTCTTTAGAAGTACCTGAATACTTAGCTTTTTCTTATTAGTTCAATATGTAACATTATCTTAAATTGTTTTGAATATATACAGATTTATAGTAGTGTAAATCTGTAGGTTGCTTCTTGCAAAATACTTTAACAAAACAATTTAAATTTATGCTTCGCAAATTTCCATCCTTACTAGCTCCTCGCATATTTGCCGGAGGGTTGCTATTAGTATTTGGGTTTGGACAGCTTGCTTCAGCACAGTTTTCATCAAGTTCTGATGAAACTACTTTTGAGTTATTTCCTAACAAGCAGTTCATTAATTGTATGGCAGCTACTCCTGGAGTGACGCCTCGGGTTCAAGCCACCGTAAAGCGTGGCAATCTTAATGACCAGCTGACTTTGAGGCTGACAGGTTTCAAGTCTGGTTTGAAGTTTGATCTGTTTACTGTAGAGAATAGTCCTCAGCAGGCATTCGGTACCCCAAATCCAAATTTCAAGAACTTTGGTCTGGCTTGGTATCAATCTGACGTTGAGCCTAGACTTGTGACAATTAAAACTATTCTGCTAGATCAGATTTTCGGTTTTGATCCGGAAGTGAACTTACTACCTACTAATACTTTCCATGTAGGGTTTTGGTTTAACAACCCTAAAGATGCTGCTGCGTGTGGATTTGATGTTCGCAAACCTACCCCCTTTAATGGTGAACACAAGGCTGGCCCGTTAGCATTTATTAGCCGACCTAATTCTCTAACTAACCTTGGGCCGCTGTGCATTAACCCTAACACCTCAAAAAACCCGCCTACTTGCAACCCTTAACCTGTTGATTTTGGTTGTTCTTTTTTTAGCTTTAGCCAATTGGGGGTCTGTGTTCAATCAGATACCCCTTTTTCTTTAATATTTAGTCTGACCTCAGGTAAAAGCGAATATTGCTGTTAGTGCTTCTGAGTTAAGAGTAGGATAGTTCTCTAACACTTGTTGTTCTATCCATTCCGCAGCAAACAAACCCAATAAGATCGCCTGAAGACAAAGGAGTTAGCAACAGTTAAACCAATTTGCACTCTTGCTAATGCCCCGCTTTGCTGTTTTCATGCCCGCAGGGCTGTACGCAATGGGCAACTCTTGGAGACGCTAAAAGCGAACGCCCCGCTACGTTCGCAAAGCGTCTCGTAGAGAAGAGAGCAATTACGTGTTGTAACGGCGATAAAGACAAGCAGCCCAACACTTGCGGCTTGATAAAAGCCGGGGACTTAAACCCCTACATTTTGTTAAGAACTCAGAGGATTTTCAGATTTTTGATTGCTTTAGCCTCCAAGTCTAACGAGGTTTATTTACAAAGCTCAGAAGTTCAGTCACCTAACGCACTCTCCGAAAACCACTCAATTGAAAGTTAATAGTGTTTTACTCTAGCTCATACATCTGCTTATGTTTGGCTAAAAGCTTTTGATATTTCTCATTTGTCTTTGCTTCTACCCACTTGGCTTTAAATATTGCTGCTGATTCCGCTTTAACTGGGTCAACTTCATAGGGAAGAATTTCTTTTTTAGAATCTGAAGTTTCAGAATTTTGTTTATACTTCCTACCACTTTTATGATTAGCATAACGCCGAGAGCGAGTATAGCCCATTTGGATAAACTTTCGTGCCATATCTGCACCAATAAAATCATCTTTCTCTAAATAATCAAGAAACATCTCGTATATCTTTTCACTTGACTCTCTAGCAATATCAGGAGTTTTAAACCGCCAGTAAGGAAGAATTTCTGATTTGTATGGTTCAACCAAAAGTACGCCCTGCTCACCCTTCCCAACACGATAGAGTTCAGGATGTTGGCGAAAATCAATATTTTTAAAGTCTAAAGAATAATCAAAAGCCATGATAGATTTTTATTAGGAATAATAAACTTTAAAAGAAAGTTCAACTTCTATCAAAGTATTGAGATTTTGTTTTACTATGCTATCTAGCACCCAATCCGCGAACAGTGTCCTTGCGCCAGGAAATCTGCGTAAAGTGCATCACATTGCCCTCAATGTCCAAGATATGCAAGCTTCCCGCTACTTTTATGGCACTATCCTGGGTTTACATGAACTCACAGGCGAAGAGGTACCTGCAACCCTGGTAGAACTTGTCGCATCTGGGAAAGTAGCCAACTTCATCACCCCGGATGGTACAATTCTAGATTTATTTGGAGAACCCGATTTAACACCACCAAATCCCAATCCAGAAAAGACCTTTACCAGAGCCTATCATCTCGCCTTTGACATCGATCCGCAGTTATTTGATCGCGCGGTGACAGTGATCAGAGAAAATAAAATAGCGATCGCACATGGCCCAGTCACGCGTCCTACTGGTAAAGGAGTGTATTTTTACGATCCAGATGGCTTTATGATTGAAATTCGTTGTGATCCAGAAGCTAGTTAACTTAAGGGTAATAACAAAAGTATCTACTATGACCGCGAAAATCACGCAAATATTTAAACTAATTGAAGACACAATCACAAAACCCCCAATTCCACACGAACCATACAAGCAATCATTGAAAGCCTGGGCGATGTATTGTTTACGAGACAAAGGTTTTATAGTCGTTTATGCTCAAAATGCCGACTTTGCTATTGAAATAAAAGGTACAGAAAAGCTATATTTCAAAGTTTCAAATAGCCCCGATGATTTAGATAATTCTCTTAGCTGGATTGTTTGGGATAGTGCAACAAAAAGCGCCAGTCTCATTCCTAAAAAAATAGACTAATGCCAAAAAATTGCTGTAACCGAATAATTCGTAATTAATATAGGAATGGTATTTGATTTTTGAAATTATCTACGTGAGCGGGGAGTGGGGAGTAGGGAATTAGGCTTTTCAAGTTCTACCGAGCTTTTTCAGAAATCAAACATTAGTCCTATAGTCTACAGTAAATGCCTGCCTTTTATTGGGAATTACGAATTACGTTAGCGATAAACACGTTTCACAATAGACCTCTTGGCAAAAGTGCTTTTTGCACTCTTGGGGAAAAGGGTTCATGTTAAAGGGGAAAAGGACGATACAGAACTTTTTCCCCTTCCCCCCGCCCCTTATCCCCAGAGGGGGCCCCACCTTCCCCTTTTCCCGACTTATGCAAGAAGTCTAATGAAGGAATGAAAATATTTCTTCCCCATTCCCCAATCCCCAGTCCCTATTTTCAAGGCAGGTCTAATGACTAATGACTAATTCTTTCCATTCGGACGTTGAATAATTGTCTCTACCACCCGGCGCTTGGCTTTTGGATCAATACCAACCAAACGCACGTACTCACCGCTATATTCTGTCAGAGTTGATTCCAAATTTGAGATTGCATCAGACTCTGCATCAATGTGGCTATGAACACAAGTTTGCCAAGCACCTGTACGGAAGCGGCGTTCATCTACGTGTTCAACACTAATTTTATAACCTTGAGATAATAATTGCCTAATTTGAGCTTGTGTATCCAAACTCAAATGGGTAATTGATGCTTCCTGCTTTTGGAATCCATTAGTTTTTAGTTCTTGAGTTGCACCATTGCTTGAGGGCTGATTAATTGGTGTTACAGCCGCTGGTGGTGCAGATTGAGAATTTCTACCTCGATTGAGTCGGTTGTAATCATCAACCAAATGGGAATTTTCCACTCGTTTTTGTTCACCAACGAGGAAGTTACCAGACTCGATTAAATGAGACAGGCTGAAATCTGGTTTTCTAAATTCTGGTGGCCCTTCAGTGCTATTAACCACATTCAAGGATACCCGCTCAAAACCTACTTTATGGATGTAGTTGCGGATTTGTTCGTCATAAATGCGCGACCGCAAAGCACTAAAGAAGTCAATAGACTGATTGACAAAAGTATCAACTAGCTGTTCAACTTCCCTCTGTGACAGTCCATCTGATTCAAAAATTCCCCTGACAATCCCCACCTTGTCGTCTCGGTTTGGTTCCCAGTAAAATTTCTCCATCCGTCCATCCCGAATTAACGGTGCATAGAGAGTGGAAAAATCATTACCTGTGACAATAATCGGCACACGATGTAAAGGCGTGGAATCATAGCTTCCAGGCAACTGCACATCTGTGGGATTATCAGCAATATTCATCAATGTGGCATTCACTAACTGCGTATTTACAGTATATTGAGTACCTTCATCAAAGCGTCCAGCCCCCGCATCTAAATCGTTAATCATCAGTACACACATTTTGCCGCGTACTTTGATCAGTTCTGCTGTTTCCCGATAGCGCAGCCGAATCAACCGTGCTGGATCTCCTGCATCTGGACTTTCCAATTCGCCGCCAGATATGTTAGTCACTTCGATACCCATTTTCTCGAAGACTAATTGACATTGAAATGTTTTGCCTTCTCCCTTGCGTCCGTGAATACCCAAAATCACGGGAACTCGCACGCCAGGAAGCTTTAGAAAGTTTTTGGTGATGTGGACAGCCAGTTTGTCCAGAAAGCGGGGAGCGATATAGTAACCCATAAAATTATCTACCTAGCACTGCAATAATGTTAAGTTTTTTTGGTGATAACTGTTTATTTATCTTTTGGTAGAAAAGCAACACTATTTACCATACACGTCTTATTGGATATGCATCAAAAATTTTATCAGCACTCAGCAAAGGTATATTTTCCACTACCGATTGTGCAATTAAAATTCGGTCAAATGGATCACGGTGATGTAAGGGTAGTGTGGCAACAACAGTAACATGGCTAATTTTGATATCGAGTAACCTAAAATCGTTCAGGTTGAGTTGCTGTGTGATGAATATCTCAAATGGCTGATTGAAACTAAGCTTGCCTAAATTCTGCTTAATAGCTATTTCCCATAGACTAGCAATACTTAGTAAAATTTCATTATTCTCATTATTGATTAATTCTACTACTTGATTACTAAGTCTTGAATTATCTGTCACATACCAAATAAAAGTATGTGTATCCAACAGTAATCTCATTCCATATATTCCTTAAACTCTTCGAGTGGTGCATCAAAGTCATCAGATATTGTAATTAAACCCTTTGCGCTTCCAGGTTGACGGCGGTGTTTAAGTGATGATACAGGAGTTAACTTCACCAAAGGTTGATTATCTTTGATAATAATAATTTCCTCACCTCCTAGTGCTGCTTCAATTAAGTCGGGTAAGTTTTGAGATGCTTCAGCTAGAGTAATTTGTTGCATAGTTACCACCTTCGGATATCAAAATTAGGTGCTACCACTATACTAACTTTGAATGTTTGATTAAGTTAGAAGAAACCAATTTAACCAAGCGTCCCAATTTTCTACTATTTGGGCAAACTCTGTATAACCGCCTGCTCTTGGATGAACACCATCATTAGCTCTTGCTTCATTAATCCAGATGTTTGATTTTTCTAATATGGTCAAAACGTCTAAATAAGGTATATTCAATTTATTGCAAATTAAAGCAAACTGTTTAGATAAATCAGTATTTCTGTTCGTTCTTTGACTATCTTTTTGTTCTGCGTAGGGTGCAGGGCCAACCATCAAAACAGGATATAACTTTTGAGCTTTACTTAAAATTTCACAAGCATTTTTGATAGAATCTGTCAAATCCACACGAGTTTTACCATTTTCTAATGTTGTGTCATTCAATCCAAAAGAAAACACAACTCTGCCATCATATTCTTTGGGTAATCGCAGTGATACTTCCTGTAACCAACGCTTTGATATATCAGTACTCGTATCACGCCTAATTCCTAAATTATAGTAAGTAATGTCATAACCTTTTTTATTAGCATTAGCACATACTCTCCCTGTCCAACCAAGACATTCTTGATCGCCAGTACCATTAACAAAGGAGTCACCAACAAAGCAAATTCTTACTTCCGGCAGATGCTGTAATTCCATGTATTATATTTTAAAAAAGCAGAGATTTACACAAAGGGGCGCGGAGTTATTCTCTGCGTCCCTCTGCGTTTCAAAACAAATTTAAAAAATAGGAGAGGCAGATAATTCCACCTCTCCTATGAAGATAAACTAATTACTTAAAGCAACGCTTGCTTTAGTATCTGTTGCCTTTGTTAGGTTTGTGAACAAGAAAGCTGAGAACTTGGCACTGCTTGATGTTGTCAAAACCCACAACACGGATATAGCTGCTATTGAATTGAGAACGGCATCCTTGAACTTCGCTCAATACTTCTTGAGTGGATCTAGCACCGAACAAAGGCAACTTCCACATTGTCCAATATAATTCTGTTGGCTCAGAAGTTTCATTAAACTCGATCGCTGGAATGTAACCTTGATTCAAAATGTACTGGATCTGCTTGGAAATTTGAGCGTCAGACAGAGGTGGCAGATAAGAAAGGGTTTCGTAACGACGCTCTTTTGGTAAAGTTTGCATAGCTTTTGATAATGGGTTGCGATTTTTGACTACTAGGTTGAGCGAACTAATTGGATAAGTTATCCAAATTCGGATCTGAAGTTGCTTGCTGTTCTGGTTGCAGACTGGGGTTAGATGTGTCTATTCGTGTGATGCGTTCTAAATGCTGACGACGCTGTTCCATATTGGCTTGCTGAATGCCAGTGTGAACCATTTCTGGTAAAAATTCGATGATTTCTTCCGCAATGTGTTCTCTAACAGTCATGATTCGCAAAGCCAAATCTGGTTTTTCTCGCAACAGTTGTTCAATATACGATTCACCATCCTGAATTTTGTCGGCAGAAAAGTTATGCAGCCAAAGTTCTAATGGAGGATTCGTTTCGCCTAGCTGTGCCAATACTGTCCTTAGAGCCTGATAAGTCAGGTAGCTTTGGAGAGTCTTGGCTGTGTCCTTCGCAATTTGCTTAAGATTCATGCTTGACCCCAGCCCTGAAGAGTTATGAGTTATGAGTTATGAGTTATGAATTAATGCAAATCCTAACTCTTGTACAGAAGCGATTCATCAGCCAGCGTATTGGGGGGGTGCCCACGGCAGTTCCTTCAAGTCGGCGAAGTCGTCCAACGGACTGCCTCCCCGTTGTAGCGACTGGCGTCGCGTCTCTACTGTACAGATGCGATTAATCGCTTCTCTAACTCTTAACTCTTAACTGTTAACCCAGATCAGACGGTATCCATTGCTTCAAACTCGAACTTGATTTCTTTCCACAGTTCGCAAGCAACAGCTAGTTCAGGAGACCACTTGGCAGCTTCGCGGATGATATCGTTACCTTCACGAGCCAAGTTGCGGCCTTCGTTACGAGCTTGAACAACGGCTTCCAAGGCGACGCGGTTAGCGGTTGCACCAGGAGCGTTACCCCAAGGATGTCCCAGAGTACCACCACCGAATTGTAGTACGGAGTCATCACCAAAGATTTCTACCAGCGCGGGCATGTGCCATACGTGGATACCACCAGAAGCAACTGCCATTACACCAGGTAAAGAAGCCCAGTCTTGGGTAAAGTAAATACCACGAGACTTGTCTTGCTCAATGTAGTTTTCACGCAACAGGTCAACGAAGCCCATTGTGATGCCGCGCTCACCTTCCAACTTACCAACTACTGTACCGGTGTGGATGTGGTCACCACCAGACAAACGTAGGGCTTTAGCCAATACACGGAAGTGGATACCGTGATTTTTTTGACGGTCGATTACAGCGTGCATAGCACGGTGAATGTGTAGCAGAATACCATTATCACGACACCAACGAGCCAATGTGGTGTTGGCGGTGAAACCTGCGGTTAGGTAGTCATGCATGATGATGGGCATTTTGAGTTCTTTTGCGTACTCAGCCCGCTTCAGCATTTCTTCACAGGTAGGAGCGGTAACGTTTAGGTAGTGACCTTTGATTTCACCGGTTTCTGCTTGGGATTTGTTGATAGCTTCAGCTACGAACAAGAAGCGATCGCGCCATCTTTGGAATGGTGCAGAGTTGATGTTTTCGTCGTCTTTGGTGAAGTCCAAACCACCACGTAAGCACTCGTATACAGCGCGTCCGTAGTTCTTAGCAGAAAGACCCAATTTGGGCTTAATGGTACAACCCAGTAAAGGACGACCGTATTTGTTCAACTTGTCGCGCTCAACTTGGATACCGTGAGGAGGCCCTTGGAAGGTCTTGATGTAAGCAACAGGAAAGCGAATATCTTCTAAACGCAGTGCCCGCAGAGCTTTGAAACCAAATACGTTACCTACAATTGAGGTCAAAACGTTGGTTACAGAACCTTCTTCAAACAAGTCCAAAGGATAGGCAACGTAGCAGATGTACTGGTTGTCTTCACCGGGAACTGGTTCGATATCGTAGCAACGACCTTTGTAGCGATCGAGGTCGGTGAGCAAGTCTGTCCACACAGTTGTCCAAGTACCTGTGGAAGACTCAGCCGCTACAGCCGCACCTGCTTCTTCGGGAGGAACACCAGGCTGGGGTGTCATGCGGAACGCAGCTAGAAGATCGGTATCTTTTGGTGTGTAATCGGGTGTGTAATAAGTTAGTCTGTAATCCTTAACCCCGGCTTGATACCCAGACTTGCTCTGAGTCTTCGTTTGAGCGTAAGACATATTTTATCCTTCCCTGAAATCACTCTTGTTAATTATCAAATCACGTTTTGTGCAACTTCCCCTCACCCGATTTTTTCCCCCTTCATCGGGGAAAAGAACGGTAAAAATTTTTGTTAAGGGTTGTTTTTGGCAAAGGGTAGCAGTTTTTTTCCGGCTGACACTTTGGTAGCGGTGGTAGCCCTCCTCACCAGTGTTATCCCCTTCTAGGGGAAAACGACCTAGCGCTTCTACTGTACCCTCTTCTTACGAATCAAAATTCTTTTTTACCTCTTCTTCGCACCTAACTAAACCTTCTCAATTTCACCAAAACTTCCGCTTTTGCGGCTTGATTTAAATAATTTCCCTACAAATCGGGGTATTCAGGGGATTGGGCTAGCTGGCACACATTCCCGCCTCTACACTCCTTATATCTTTTCCGTTGATGGAAAAGATACCAGAAAAGAATTTACTTGACAGAGATTTAGCAGAGTCGTGAGCGTAAAGATAAAAAATTGCACACCACGTAATTTGTAACTTATTCCACAATATATCAATAATTGGATAAGTTATTCTTTGAAAGTTTTTAACTTATATATTTAATTTTGTTATTATATAAAAATTTAACATTTTGTTACATATGCTTTACAAAGTGTCATCAATAACTGTAAAGAAGCGAGTGGGGAGTTAGGAGTTAAGAGTTATAAAAATTATTTTCCCAATGCCCAATCTCTATAAAATTTGAGAAAAATTCTAGATGACGTTTAAAAAATTCCGACTAGGGGAACACTGGAAGTAACCCAAAGGCAGTTTAGGTAACGGCTATGGGTACTGTCTCCAAAGGAAATGTCACCGTGGTATTGTTTTGCAAGCGTACTAGTTTATTGATTACTTCTATCTTGCTGGGGTTGATAGCTTTGCCAAGTATAGGATGGGCACAAAAAACCCCTGATATTAATTCATCTGATCTAACTCCTGCTTACCCACCTTCTGCACCGCCACCGCGAGTAGAACCTTTGCCCGATGAGCGTAGAGTGCAAGAAAATTCACCAAAAACCGATTATCGTGTGGGTAACTTACTAGGAGATATTACTGGCAATCTTTGGGTAGGTTCTTGGCGGGGACTATCGCGGATTGATCCTAAAACTGGCAAGATTATTTCTCGTGTTAATTTACCAAATGTTGCCATTGGTGCTTTAGCCCAAGACAAAGTAGGACGTTTGTGGGTAGGAAGTTATGATGGACTGTTCCGAGTAGACCCCCGTACTAGTGAAATCACCGCGCAGAATTTATTTTTGCCTTCCAAACGGGTGTTGTCATTGTTAGTTGACAAACGGGGTTATTTGTGGACTGGAACCGATAGCGGTTTAGCTCTAATTAGTCCTGACCAAGGTCTAATTATGACAACATTAAAAAATCTGCCTGGTGTCAGCGCCAATACCCTGACTTTAGATGCTGAAGGTCAACTGTGGGTTGGCACTCTTGATGGATTGGTGCGGATAAATACTGCTAGTGCTGCAATTATGAAGCGGATAGCCGATTTACCAGGGACGACTGTCCAAGCTTTAGCTATCAGTCCAGAAGGATTAATTTGGGCAGGAATGCCAAATAATTTACTAGTTATTAATCCAAAAACTGGTGCAGTGTTGCGTTCTGTAACTCGCCTGCGTGGGCGTGACGTGACGGCGGTACGTTTTGCTAAAGATGGTAGTGTCTGGGTCGGGACTAACAATGGTTTGTTACGATTAAATCCAAATACAGGGGCTGTGTTAGATGCAGAAGTTGCTGGACTTCCTTCTAGTCGGGTTCTTGCTCTTGCACCTGACATTGCCAATAAATTATGGATCGGCACTAGTGAAGGTCTAGCTTGGTTAATGCCCAAAACTGACAGTGCAAAAACCCATATTGCTTTCAGTCGCGCTGTTAAATGAGGGAATGGGGAGTGGGGAAAGACGCGATTAATCGCGTCTGTACAAAGTGGTGAAATTCCCTAATCCCTAATCTCTATTCCCCACTCCCTACTCCCTACTCCCCACCTAGAAAAATGGCAATCACTACCCAGCAATTAATTCAATGGAAACAACAGGGACGTTCAATTGTGGCGTTGACAGCCTGGGATTATGCGATCGCTCAACTCATCGATGCAGCTGGTGTAGATTTAATCCTTGTGGGCGACTCTATGGCAGTAGTTTTAGGGTATGAAACAACACTGCCGATAACTTTGGATGAGATGATCTACCACGCCAAATCCGTGCGTCGTGGGGTTAAACGCGCATTAGTGGTGGTAGATTTACCCTTTTTGACGTATCAAGAAAGTCTCCAGCAAGCAATGCACTCTGCTGGGCGGGTACTCAAGGAAACGGGCGCTCAAGCAGTAAAATTGGAAGGTGGCTATCCAGCGATCGCAGAAACTATTGCTCGTTTGGTACAAGCTGGAATTCCGGTAATGGGTCATGTCGGTTTGACACCGCAATCAGTACATCAACTCGGTTTGCGACAACAAGGGAAAACGCAAGAGGCGAGTGAGAGGATTTTACAAGAAGCGATCGCTCTGGAACAAGCAGGTGTATTTTCTCTAGTTTTAGAGCATATACCCGTAGATTTGGCAATGCACATTACACAAAAATTAAGCATTCCCACAATCGGTATCGGTGCGGGAACTCACTGCGATGGACAAGTTTTAGTTACCTCTGATGTCCTCGGACTTACCGAAAAGCATCCACCATTTGCCAAAGTTTACACAAACTTGCGAGAAACTATTACCAAAGCCGTGCAAGATTATGCTGTGGAAGTACGCGATCGGAAATTTCCATAGGCATGGATTTTACGATCAAAAAATACAAAAAGCTGCCAAATAGCTAGTTTTCCATCTGTGATAATTTATGCAATTAGAGAGAAGCACATTATAAAATTGCTAAAGTTCAAAATTGTGCCTTAACATCCAGAGTGAAAACTGACAGCATCTTTTATCGTTTATTTCAAGAATTCCCCAGTATATTCTTTGAACTGATTGGCAATCCTCCTGAGACTGCCAATACCTATCAATTCTCTTCAGTTGAAATCAAACAAACTGCTTTTAGAATAAATGGTGTATTTCTTCCGACTCAAAACGAAGAAAATCCGATTTATTTCGTTGAAGTTCAATTTCAACCAGACTCAGATATTTATTTGCGCCTAGTTTCAGAAGTATTTCTCTATTTGCGGCAAAAGAAATCTAAAAATTCTTGGCGAGGAGTGGTGATTTATCCTAGAAGGAATATAGATACTGGTGAACGACAAGATTGCCACGAATTCTTCAACAGCAATCGTATTAGTATAATTTACTTAGATGAATTAGGCGAAGCTGCATCACTACCAATAGGTATTGCTACCCTAAAATTAGTAATTGAAGATGAAGATACAACTATTACTAGCGCAAGAGTTCTAATTAACCGTACTAAACAAGCGGTAAATTTGCAACTACCACAAAAACAATTACTAGAATTAATAGAGACAATCTTAGTTTATAAACTGCCTAACATAAGTCGAGAGGAGATAGAAGCAATGTTTGGGTTAAGTGAGTTGAAGCAAACACGGGTTTATCAAGAAGCTAAACAAGAAGGTAAACAAGAAGGTCGTTTTGAGGCAAAGTTAGAAGCTGTACCTAAACTGCTAGCACTAGGTTTAAGTGTAGAACAGATATCACAGGCGTTAGATTTGGATGTTGCACAAGTCCAGCAAGCAATACAGCAAACGCCTCTAAATGAATAAATTCAGATAAGTGATGTTTGGCGCCAAGCCTTTTTGCTTTTAAGAATTTTAGATTAATGCGATCGCCATCTCAAATAGAAATATCAGCTAAAAACCCCATACTTAGAGGTGCAGCAATGGTACAACAAGTTACACCAGAAACCACCATCGAAGTCATCTACCCAGAAAGCGACGGACAGCCAATGGCGGATAATACAGAACAATTTACATGGATTGTCAAAATTAAAGAAAATTTAGAAATTTTATTTGCATCGCAAGCTGATGTATTTATCGCCGGAGATTTATTTTGGTATCCAGTTAAAGGAAGCCCAAATATTAAACAAGCGCCGGATACAATGGTAGTCTTTGGCAGACCAAAAGGAAAACGGGGTTCTTATTTACAATGGGATGAAGATAATATCCCGCCACAGGTAGTATTTGAAATTCTATCGCCAGGTAACACCCTTAAAGAAATGACCAAAAAATTGCAGTTTTACCAGCGTTATGGCGTGGAAGAATATTATATTTATGATCCAGCCAAGAACGATTTAAATGGCTTGCTCGGTTCTGGAGATAGTTTTGAAGTCATCGAAGAGATGAATGGCTGGGTAAGTCCGCGTTTGGGAATCCGTTTTACACTGACACCGGATACTTTGGAAATTGTTTCTCCCACCGGACAAAAGTTTTTGTCACCTGTAGAAATTGACCAGTTACGGGAACAAGAACGTCAAGCAAAGGAAGCGGCTTTACAAGAATTAGAAAAAGAGCGCGATCGCTATCAAGAATTGTTAGCTAAACTCAAAGAAAAGGGAATTGATACAGATAATTTCTAATTTTTTAAAGGTTACATAGAATACAGGCATAGCAGAAATTATCTAGTGTTGTTGCTCCACCTTGTTTTACGCTAATTGTATAGTCAGCATGACTTTTTATTTAATTTACTTCTGTGATGCTGATAGATACTTATAATACAGGAATTAAAAATTTAACTATGGAACAACAACCGATACAAGTAATTGGAGGTGGACTAGCTGGGACAGAAGCAGCGTGGCAAATAGCCCAAGCTGGAGTGCCGGTAATTCTCCATGAAATGCGTCCAAAACGCTTCAGCCCTGCTCATCATACAGAACATTTAGCAGAACTAGTGTGTAGTAATTCCTTTGGGGCAATGGCAAGCGATCGCGCAGCTGGATTATTGCACGAAGAGTTACGCCAACTGGGTTCTATTGTCATCTCGAAAGCTGATGAACACGCCGTACCTGCGGGTGGGGCGTTAGCGGTAGACAGGGGACAATTTGGCCAAGACTTGACTCAAACTTTAGCCAGCCATCCTTTAATTGAATTTCGCCGGGGTGAAGTGTCTGCGATTCCTGAAGGAATTGTGGTTTTGGCAACTGGGCCTTTAACGAGTCCCGACTTAGCCGAAGATTTGCAGCGCTTTACCGGGATGGAATACCTGAGCTTTTTCGATGCCGCTAGTCCGATTATTGTGGGAGAATCGATTAACCGTGACGTTGCTTTTATGGCATCACGTTATGACAAAGGTGAAGCTGCTTATCTCAACTGCCCAATGAATAAAGAGCAGTACTTGCGGTTTCGAGAAGAACTTTGTAAAGCAGAACAAACAGAACTTAAAGGTTTTGAACGGGAAACGGCAAAATTTTTTGAAGCTTGTTTACCCATTGAAGAACTAGCACAGCGTGGGGAAGATACCATGCGCTACGGCCCCCTAAAGCCAGTGGGATTGTCAGATACTCGCACCGGGGAACGTCCTTATGCTGTGGTGCAGTTACGACAAGAAGATAAAGCCGGTCAACTGTGGAATATGGTAGGATTCCAAACTAATCTGCGTTGGGGTGAGCAAAAGCGAATATTTCAGTTAATCCCAAGTTTGGAAAAGGCAGAGTTTGTGCGCTTGGGAGTGATGCACCGCAACACTTTTATTAATGCTCCTGGGCTAATGCATCCGACTTTGCAATTTAAAGAGCGTCCAACATTGCTAGCTGCTGGACAGTTGATAGGTACTGAAGGCTACACTGCGGCGGCTGCGGGTGGCTGCTTGGCGGGAATTAATGCAGCGCGGCTAGCTTTGGGTAAAGAAGCTTTGGTTTTACCCCCAACAACAATGATGGGTGCGTTATTTGAATTTATTAGTTCCGCTTCGCCGAAGCATTTCCAACCAATGCCGCCCAACTTTGGGATTTTTCCCGAACTGGGTGCGAAAATCAAAAGTAAGCAGGAACGTTATGGACGTTACCGCGATCGCTCTTTAACTGATTTAGCAAACTGGAAAGTTAATCATAATTAATGGGCATTGGGCATGGGGCACTTGTACTGAGCGAAGTCGAAGTATTGGGCATGGGTTATTAATTCTTCTCCCTTATCTTCCCCTGCCTCCCCTACCTCTTGTTTAACATCTGATTTTAAATTTATTTTTTTAATAAAACTTCAAATAGGTTTATTATCCTTTAAAATCTTTTGCAGAGATTCTAGGTAAGATATATGGCTGATATTGTTGATATTGCAGTTACGGCTGAGTCCTTTAAAACACTGGTGGCAGCTGTACAAGCTGCTGGTTTAGTAGAAACATTAAAAAGTCCTGGCCCGTTCACTGTCTTTGCACCAAATGACGATGCTTTTGCCAAGTTACCACCGGGAACTATCCAAACTTTGTTACAGAATATTCCCCAGTTAACGCGGATATTAAAGTATCATGTCGTTCCAGGAAAGCTTCTAAAGGCTGATTTGGCAAAACTTGGTACGGTTAATTCTGTGGAAGGTTCACCGATTAAAATTAGTTCTTCTGATGGTTTTGAAGTTAAAAATGCCACAGTTTTAGCAGCAGATATCGAAGCAGATAATGGTGTGGTACACGTTATCGATACGGTGATTTTACCGGGTTAATTTAGCTAGGGTGGGTATTTTCCACCCTACTGATCCAAAATCTTTATAATTAACTAACTATTGGGAGTATCAAAAGGTAACTCAATAGTTTAATTTATGTTATATTTGCAATGTGATTACTCACTCATATATTAATGTTGATTTAGTTATTTTAAAATACAATAAATTAAATTCTTAAAAAGCTAACACCTATCCCAACAAATTAATGCTCGATTTAAACACCTTAGCTGAGTTCTCTCGTGGCAACTGCGTTAGTATTTGTGCATTTCTCGTCCCAGCAAACTTACTTGTCACAATTTTAACGATGAGCCTAGTAGCTTTACGTCGTCCATCGTATCAAGTGTGGCAATCTGCTGGAATTGCTAGCTTTTTCGCTTCTGTAATGATACTGCATGTATATACTTGGTTCCACATTGGCGTGGTGATGGCTCCTACTTACATCTTGATGTGGCTAGCAATCACCTGTTTAGTGACTAATTCGGCAGCAATTCTTTTTCAAAGACGCTACAGCAATAACCCTAGTCTTTCCAACAACGCCTAAAATCTACACATAGTAGCGATCGCACTATTTCTTCAACTCACTAGTGCATAGATGCTTCTTCGGTTTGTTGTTAGACATAACTCTTTAGAATTCTTTCATAGCACCCAAGAGGGCAATTTTGCCCTTTTTGGGTGTGTCTGCCAATAATTACAACCTTGCGATCGCTAGCGTATTGATAAACCGCTTGCCAATCTGATTCTACAAAGTCTCGCAGTATAAGACGTTGGGTTTCTAGTCGTATCATCTGGAAAATTCTGCACGTAACTGATTGACTACCCGATCTAGTCCCACAGAATGGGCAGCTTTGAATAATAAACGATCGCCTGTTTGCACAAATGTCTTTAACCTAGCCACCAAATCAGCATGAGTTGCAAAGCACTCCGATGGGATACCTTCGGCACTAATAGCGATCGCTTCGGCATCTTGTCCATCTACCAAAACCAATAAGCCATCTAAATTCAACTTTTTCACTGTTTCTCCCACTCGTTGGTGCAACTGCTGTGATCGCTCTCCCAATTCTTTCATTGCACCCAACACAGCAATCTTCCGCTTTCCGGGTGTCTCTGCCAATAACTCCAAGGCTGCAATCATAGCTTCTGGTGCAGCATTATAAGTTTCATCTAAGATTACCACATCGTTGGCTAAGGTAAATCGCTGCGATCGCCCTGTGGGCATATCCACCATTACACCTGCTTTAAGGGTTGCCCAATCGATCCCCAACACCTTTGCCACCGCTAAAGCTGCTAAGAAATTTGTTGCATTGTGACGACCAGGTAAAGGTAGAGGTAGTTGGATTCCAGCAACTTCTACAGTGTCGTTATCAATTAATTGCCCTTGGATATCTCCACCAGAAAAGCCATAAGTTAAAACTTCTCCGTGCCAAAATTTTGCTGCTGTGGTCATTAATAAAGGATTGTCGTGGTTGAGAATTGCCACGCTATCAGCAGACATTTCGGCTAATAACTCACATTTCGCCTCAGCGATCGCTTCTTCCGAACCTAGTAATTCAATATGTGCTGTCCCCACATTGGTAATCACTCCAATTGTTGGACGTGCTATTTGTGTCAGTTCGGCAATTTGTCCCCTACCCCGCATTGCCATTTCAATTACGGCGTAGTCATTTTCTGGGCCAAGTTCTAGGAGAGTTTTCGGGACACCGATTTCGTTATTGTAATTTCCAAAAGTTTTATGAACTATTCCTTTTGTTCCTAAAACTGCCGCAATTAGTTCTTTAGTTGTAGTTTTACCTACTGAACCTGTGACACCAATTACAGGGATGTTAAAGCGATCGCGCCACCATCTGGCAACTTTCTGATATGCTTTGAGGGTGTCTTTTACTTGTAATACAGGAAGCCCTGGATTTTCGTACTCAAAATCTACAATTGCAGCTAAAGCACCCTTTGCGATCGCAGTTTGCACAAATTCATGTCCATCAAACTTATCGCCTCTTAAAGCTAGAAATACTTCACCCGGCTTCAGGGTACGGCTATCTGTTTGTATACCGTAACTTACTTGTTTTAAAACATTTTCAGATAAGTTTACAGAACTGGCCAAAAGAATTTCAACCAGTTGGTTTAGGGTTGCAGTACAATGCATAAGTAATTTACAATTTTATTGTTTAAAATTATAAAATCGAATTATGCCATAATACTGCATTGAACCACAAGATTTGCGATTCTTGAAAAAGAGTTCTCTTGGCTATTGCCGATGAATTGCAACTATGTTCGTCTATAAGTAAATACGCTTCAGTTCAGGCTAAAACTCTTTATCAAAGGCAATTTTTTTAATGTAGACGCTGCATAGACTTACCACAGGCTACGGCGCAGCCTCACAAAGAAACGGTATTACTTAGTTCACTCTCATTTAAAAATAAAGGCGTACCTATATAAGTACGCCTCTATAGCCGATTCATTTGTTGCCAAGATGTTTGAAAAATAGTCTACTCAGTCCATTTTAGTTAAAAGAGTTTGAGGGTTGATTAGGGTCTAGATTAGTAGGAAATAAGAAAATTTCCTTGCCTTCTGAGTTTGCCTTCTGGTGAAGCAAAATTGCTTTTCCCAAAGAACAATATTTAATTGGAACCCATCTGTCGCTATAAAAGTAGACAGTTACTCGGCTCATTGCATACTCTTTCAACGGCAGTGGAAGAGACCAGGAGGAGTCCCCAGTTTGAACCTTACCTGTTGAGTCCATGCTTTGAACCTCAATTATTAAGTATATATACTTTCACTCATCAGAATGATTTAAAGTAACTGTCATAAGTAATAAGAAAGTGCCTTTAAACTGAATCTTTAGGTAAAAATTAGAAATAACCTAAAGACATGGCAGAAGCCAGTCTAAACTTCTCATTTTTAAAGGCTCACGGAGTTTAAAGACCAACGAGTAAGTAGAGCGGCGTGAATAATTCAAGGTTTGTAGTAAGCGGCTCCAGCCATCATTTGAGGACTAAAATCCTCAATACAAACTAATCTCAAGCTTTTTTTACATTACTTGATTTAGTTTCATTTATTCTTACCGACTTACTTATCTGAGGTGGATGAACGGAGTTCAAAGACTCGTTCACGAGTATCAAAGACTCAGGGCTATTTCATTCTCATCTAGCCCAATACGGTTCAGTTAAGGAAATTTATCTGTTAAGGCAGGCAGGAGAAGCAGGGGACGCAGGGGAGGCAGGGGGAGAGAATAAAAGCTTAACTGAACTGTATTGTCATCTAGCCCGTCTCAGAATTTATTCTGAGGCTAATAGCACTCATTCGTCTAAAGACGACTAATAAAGGCTTTTAGTCCACTTGAGTGGACTTGGGCTAAAAGCCTGTGAACTTTAGTTATGAGCGGTTTATGTCTAGAACGAAATAGCCCTAATCAAAGACTCATCAGCAAAATTTTGATCCAATTTGGATTTACTCATGAGTCACAATTCACTACTCAACAGCTTTTTTAAATTTTGCGTAGCGGTACTAGTGTTGATGCACTCGCTCCAGCAACCATAATGAAGCGATAGTACCCACAAAGTGAGCAGCAATCCCGTTGATGTTTGCTACAGCCACAAAAACATCCAGCGCTCGAATAATTCTGTAGGGATCGGTGATTGCCACTCCTGGAGGTTGGGATATAGATTTTGCCACTAGCACTAACACAGTTGATCCAGCACCCAAGAGAGTTAATAATATTCCCACCAAACCTGCAATTATTCCCAATCGGATGATTTTAGTTGTATCTGCCTTACTCAGATGCAACGCCGGATTAGGATTTTCTAGACTTCTGCCTATGCGAGTGTAACGAAAATCCCAATACACAGAGAACAACAACACTACAATACCGCACGCAGCCCAAAACACAGCTACCCCAAGACCGGCATTCGGTTGTTCCACAAAGCCACGACCAGTAGCGGCAAATAACAAAGCTAAACCAGAAACCACTGCAAGTCCCAATTGTATCCAGAAAGAAATCCAGCCTGTAAGCCGTATAGTGTTACCAATTCCTCGAGTTTCTGGTGCTGGCGAACGCGTTTCTGATTTAGTTTGCATATAAATTACTTTAATTGCCTTATCCCTTTATTACTAAGAATATTTCCACGCTTCACCCTATACCCCCACCCCCAGACATAATTTACTAGAGAGTGGGGAATGCTGAAGGAGGTGGGGGGAGCAATGCGATTTTGTGAGGTGGGCAAGCAGGGGAGGCAGGGGAGGAAAAATAAATTAAGTGTATTTTGAAGTATTTATAGTAGCGCATGTTACTAAATTCTCTCTTTACTCTCCCTGCTCCCCCTGCTCCCCCTGCTTCAAAAAGCGATGATCTCACATTTTCGCGTTGCTCCCGAGGTGGGGGAAGGAAAAGAATAAAAAATTATCTCTTTCTCCTCTGCTCCCTGCCCCCCTGCCTCTTTCCCAATGCCTATAATTTAAAATCCTGCCGAACGATGTGAAGGTTTCAAACTCAGGGATGATGAGTAATTAGCAACTAAATTGACAAAATCACACTATAAAGAGTGATATTAAGCGATAGATAGCGCTTGTAAAGGAATAATGGCCATGATTAAATCTTGGATGGTGATTGGGGGTGTCGCTTTCTTAGTTGCTTTAGCAGCTAACGTAATTACACCTAGCGATCGCCAATGGTTCAAGCGCTTACAACGACCGAGATGGCTAACTTTTGAGGGTGCGATTCCTATTATCTGGACTGTAATATTTATTTGCGGTGCTTGGTCAGCTTATATTGTCTGGGAAAAAGATCCAGGAAGCACCTCAACCTGGTTAATCATGGGTTTATACTTGCTTTTAGAAATTGTAACCATTGCCTATACACCTGTAATGTTTAAGCTTCGCAGCCTGAAGGTCGGTACAATTCTTGGTGGCACAGGTTTTATCATTAATGCTTTATTGATACTTGCAGTTTTAGGTTTTTCTGGTTGGGCAGCACTATTACTAGTTCCTTATTTGCTGTGGAGTCCCATTGGTACTTATACCACTTGGCAGATGATCCGTCTCAATCCTCAAGATGCCTAAGATTCGCACCAGGGAATGATTAAACATATAGCCTAAATTGTCAAACTTGCAGTGTATGACTTGACAAAATACACAAAACTTGAGTGCATTATGATTCCATCTTGGATAATAATTGGGGCTGTAACTTTCTTCGTCGCCCTTGGTAGTTTCTTCATCACACCGCGTGATGTTAAATGGTTTGCAAATTTAAGTCGCCCGCGTTGGCTAGTTTTTGAGCCGTTGATTCCGATCATCTGGACTGTAATTTTTATTTGCGGTGCAGCTTCAGCTTATGTTGTCTGGGAAAAAAATCCCGGAAGCCCAATTACTTGGCTACTAATGGCTTTGTACCTCTTGGTGGAAATTATCACCGTTGCCTATATACCTACAATGTTGAGGTTTCGCAGCTTGAAAATTGGGGAAGTTCTTGGGCTAATCGGTTTGATTTCAGGCGTTGTCCTCGCAATCTGCGTTTTGCCGATTTCTCTAATGGCGGCGCTGTTACTCCTTCCGTATCTAATTTGGACTCCTATTGGTACTTACACTACCGACGAGTTAAAAGAGTTGAATCCTCTAGATGCATAACGCACCTATACAAGTCGCCCATAACGTGCTGTGACAGGCTTGGCTGGATTGGATTGATTATTCAGCCAAGCCCACATTTGATCGCCAATAGAAAAATGCCACCATTCTCTAGGATTGCGTTGAAAACCAGCTTTTAACATTACATCTTGCAATAGCTGACGGTGAGCATGATACTTTTGGGCTTCTGGGCGATCGCTATTGGCATAATAATCAGGATGCGATCGCTCTGACATTTCATCAATCGGCGAACCCATATTTGCTATTTGCCCTGCATCATCTACTAGCGTCACATCTACCGCCGCACCTGTACTGTGAGGAGGAGGAGTTTTTTCATCCAAACTTGGTACAGCCCAAATTTCATAAACCGCTTCCCAAATCTTTTGGCGTTGGTTTGGGGATAATTCCACATCAGTTAATCCCCTATCCTGCACTGCTTGAGCGAAGCTGTAATCTACCATAAACTGCTGGACTGCTACTGGGCGATAAGCGTCAAAAATTTGTATACACCAGTTTGGATGCAGCAGTTCAAGATAATTTTGTGCTTGGAGCAATTTTTCAATGACGCTTTGACGGAGATAATAAGGGGAGCGATCGCCATAAGGCGCACCTAATTTTTCATAAGGATGAGGAGATTCCACCGCAAACAATTCTAAAGGAATCGCTATTATCGGTTCACCACACTCGAAAATCGGGATTTGATGATAAGGTCTCATGTAAATAATTTGTAATTCGTAATTCGTAATTCGTAATTATTACCTCATGCTGTACATTAGGCAATTGCCAAATCATAATGTAAAACTAAGATTTCATCTGCTCTCAAAGTCGCTATTGCATATTCGCAGCCCTGGGTATCAGCAAACTCGACTAAATAATGATATTCTTCTTGCTCATACACTTCTACAATTGTTCCAACTTGCCCACTAGGTAAGCTTGCGATAGAAGTATAATCTTCTTCTATTAGTTGTAATCTCTCAATTGGAATAGGCTTTAGTGTAGCAATACTATCCAAAAGTTTAACTTTTTTCATTTAACTTCAAAAATGCAATAATCAAACATGGATAGGGTTTATTAGCGGTAGTTTCCCAGATTGTCCGCAGCCTGATTCTATCTGTATTAGGTACTATCCAATCTACCTTAAACTGTTGGTCAAATTTCCGGTTTTTTTATTACGAATTACGAATTACGAATTACGAATTATTTTAATGCTCAATCAAAATCAAATACCCTTATTAGATGCCTTAAAAGCCAATGCAGCAAGATTCCATGCACCTTTTTACACCCCAGGACATAAACAAGGTGAGGGAATTTCTCAACCCTTAGCTGACTTATTTGGTAAAGCTGTCTTTCGCGCTGATTTAACCGAATTAGCAGATTTAGATAATCTTTTTGCGCCCCAAGGCGTTATTCAAGAAGCACAACAACTAGCATCTGAGGCATTTGGCGCATTACAAACATGGTTCCTTGTCAATGGTTCTACTTGTGGCATTGAAGCAGCAATTCTCGCTACCTGTGGCACAGGCGATAAAATCATTCTGCCTCGCAATGTTCATTCATCTGCGATCGCTGGTTTAATTCTCTCTGGTGCAATACCAATTTTTCTCAATCCTGAATACGATCCAGTTTTAGATATTGCCCACAGCATCACGCCTAATGCTGTACAATCTGCACTGCAACAGCATCCCGACGCTAAAGCAGTGTTGACAGTTTACCCAACATATTACGGCGTTTGCGGAAATTTGAGTGCGATCGCCAACATCACACATCAATATAATCTTCCTCTACTTGTAGATGAGGCACACGGCGCCCACTTTGCCTTTCATCCAGAATTACCCACTCCAGCTTTAGCGGCAGGTGCTGATTTAACTGTACAATCCATCCACAAAGTACTTGGTGCAATGACACAAGCATCAATGCTGCACATCCAAGGTAATCGGATAGATGGCGATCGCATCAGTAAAGCTTTGCAACTCTTACAATCTACCAGCCCTAGTTATTTACTTTTAGCTTCTTTAGATGCGGCGCGTCAGCAAATGGCACTCCACGGAAAAATGCTGATGTCTCGCACTTTACAACTTGCTGATGAAGCTAGAACAAAAATCAATCAAATTCCTGGATTATCAGTTTTAAGCTCGCCTTTAAAAGGGGGGTTGGGGGGATCTCCGGGTTTTGTAGCTTTAGACAAAACACGACTAACTGTCACTGTTTCTAATTTAGGCTTAACCGGATTTGAAGCAGATGAAATTCTAGATGAAAAATTTGCTGTCACTGCCGAATTCGCTTCATTGCAACATCTCACATTTATCATTAGTTTGGGCAACACCCTAGCCGATATTGAGCAACTGCTACAAAGTTTTACCACTCTTGCCAAAGAATATCGCCGAACCAACTTGAATGTTAAAAGCCATCTTTGGCAAGAGCTTTTCACTACACAGTGTCATGCTTTATGTTATTCTCCCCGTGAAGCCTTTTTTGCTGTCAGTGAGATACTACCTTTAATACAGACCAATCAACGCATCTGTGCCGAAATCGTCTGTCCCTATCCCCCAGGAATTCCTGTATTAATGCCAGGAGAAGTCATCACCAAACCCGTCCTTGACTATCTGCAACAAATCCAGGCAATGGGAGGATTGATCAGTGGTTGTGCTGATAGGAGTTTACAAACCTTAAAGGTAGTAAACTAATAACTTATATGGTAAATTTAAGCATAATAGCTTAAACATATTTCTCACAATGATTGCTCATTTTTCAAATTTAGTAAATAATACTTTATTAAGAATAAATTTAAATCAATGAAGAGAAATTTTTGGTTAGTAGCAGTTCTACTTTCTCTGGTAACAACCTATAATAGAGCCGCTTTTGCTCAAAGTCCACCTAATCTTATTGCACCAAGTAGTAACGCTCAACAAATAGAAAAAACTAATAATATCAAGAAATTGTTTGAGTTAACTGGTGTGAAAAATCTTTCTCGACAGATCCTCAATCAATTATTAAATAATGTTAAGTCCGATTACCCTCAAGTCCCTCAAAATTTTTGGGATAAGTTTGCTACTGAATTCAACTCAGATGATCTTGTAGATGAGATTATTCCTATTTATAATAAATATTTTACTAATGAAGAAATAAAACAACTTATTACATTTTATCAGACACCTTTAGGACAAAAAACAATTACCGTTATTCCCCAAATTTCTCAGGAATCTTATGATGTTGGAAGAAAATATGGAATAGCAGCAGCCCAAAGAGCATTAAAAAAATTGGAAGAAGAAGGATATATTCGCCCTAGTAAATAAAGCAGTGTATGATTTTAATTGAAATTTAGGAATGGGTAATTTTTAGGTTCTACTCAATCACTAAACTGATGCGCGAAAAGAATTGTACATTTTTGCATTCAGACCGTCCTAAGTCAATTGGTCAGCTGTCCTTTGAAATACAAAGCTCCCTCTGTGCCTATTGTGACTTGCTTGATAAAGCAACTTTAAACTCAGATCAACTTTGCTCTTCACCTTCTACAATAAAGATAGACTTTATTGAGATTTGTATAGTTGGGGAAAAGCTGTCATGGCTCCCGCCGTTTTCATTCAAAATTTGCAAAAGCGCTACGGCACAGTGGTCGCCGTCCAAGATGTTTCCTTTCAGGTAGAATCAGGAGAAATCTTTGGTTTACTAGGCCCCAACGGTGCTGGGAAAACTACAACCTTGCGTGCCTTATGTACACTTACCACACCGGATGCTGGTAAAATCGAAGTATCTGGCATCTCTGTGTTAGATAATCCGAGAGTGGCAAGACAACGATTAGGCTACGTAGCTCAAGAAGTCGCTATAGATAAGGTGCTGACTGGAAGAGAACTGCTGCAACTGCAAGCCGCACTTTATCACCTCCCAGGCGCAGTAGCCAAACAGCGCATTGAGACTGTATTAGATTTACTCGGTTTGCAAGAATACGCCAATAAAAAGACAGGAACCTATTCCGGCGGTTTACGTAAGCGCCTAGACTTGGCTGCTGGGTTACTCCATTCACCGGATGTTTTAGTCTTAGATGAGCCAACAGTAGGGCTTGACATAGAAACCCGGTTCGTGGTATGGGATTTCCTGAGAAAATTACGTGCCTCTGGGACGACAGTAGTAATTACCAGCCATTACTTAGAAGAGGTTGACGCTTTAGCGGATCGCGTGGCAATTATAGATCGCGGCGTTGTAATTGCGGCTGGCACACCTTCACAATTGAAAGATCAAGTAGGGGGCGATCGCATCACTTTGCGAATCCGCGAGTTTTCCCCCACTGAGGAAGCAGAAATTGCCAAAAACCTCTTGCAACCTTTGCCGTTTGTGCAAGAAGTGATCATCAACAGCGCTCAAGGTAATTCCCTCAACTTAGTAGTGACACCTCAGAACGATGCTCTGATTAACATACAGCAAGCGCTGAATACCGCTAACTTGCCCATATTTGGCATAGCCCAATCTCGCCCCAGCCTCGATGATGTTTACCTCGCCGCTACAGGACGCACACTGATGGATGCAGAACTAGCAGCCGTTGCCACTCGCGATCCTAAAGCTGAGAAAAAGCAGAATATGAGATAAAGCAGGGGAAGCAGAGGAGGCAGGGGAGGCAGGGGAGGCAGGGGAAGAAGAACGAACTATTAACCAATCCCCAGCCTCCAATCTAAAATTCAAAATCCAAAATCCAAAATCCAAAATTGCTATGAGTGTTACTCCTAAATCTGATATCAATTGGCAGCCGTTAGCATCGCCACAAGCAGATGTTAATCCTGCACCTAACTTTTTCGGTGAATTGGTACAAGAGACGTTGGCTTTAACTCGTCGCTTGTTTATTCAGTTACAACGGCGTCCCTCCACATTGGTTGCCGGAATTATTCAGCCGATGATGTGGTTGGTGCTATTTGGTGCTTTATTTCAAAATGCACCCAAGGGATTGTTCGGAAGTACAACAAATTACGGGCAATTTTTGGCTGCTGGAGTGATTGTGTTTACAGCCTTTGCTGGGGCGTTGAATGCTGGTTTGCCCGTAATGTTTGACCGCGAGTTCGGCTTTTTGAATCGTTTGCTGGTAGCACCCTTAGCATCACGCTTTTCCATTGTCTTTGCTTCAGCAATCTTTATCATCAGCCAAAGTTTGCTGCAAGCAGCCGTGATTGTTGCAGCAGCAGCGTTTATTGGGGCTGGACTACCAGATGCAACGGGTTTATTTGCGATCGCTCTAATTGTCTTTCTCTTAGCTTTAGGCGTAACAGCAATCTCCCTTGGTTTAGCTTTCGCTCTACCCGGACACATCGAATTGATTGCAGTGATTTTTGTCACTAACCTACCATTATTGTTTGCTAGTACTGCTTTGGCTCCTCTATCCTTCATGCCTGGGTGGTTGCAGGTTGTAGCTACCCTAAATCCCCTCAGCTATGCGATCGAACCTATTCGCTATCTATATCTCCATAGTAGTTGGGAACTAAGTAGCGTAGTCATGCAAGCTCCTTGGGGTGATGTTACCTTCGGGGGAGCATTGCTGGTATTGTTTAGCTTTGCCGTTGTTGCCTTACTGAGTATCCAACCCCAACTGCGACGAACTCTTGCTTAAAGAGATAAAATAGAGCAATTTTAGGGTCAAAATCCCATGAAAAAATCATTTTTACAAATTCCTAGACTCTTTGTAGCTACCCTGGCAGGAATTAGTTTTGCTTCCTTGCTGATGGCTCAACCAAGTTCGGCTCAAGTCAGCAGCCCAGCCGATGCTTTTCCCAGTAATAGTACAACTGACCAAAATACCGATCCCTTCTCCCGTTCAAACTCAGACAACTTCAACATGTTTGACCTGATTCATCGGGCAAATTTCGGGACTCTCAACTGGAATTCTAACCAACAGAACGAACAACTAGACTCAGCCGCAGCAGCTTTTAAAGCAAGACAACAAAAACTAATTCAGGGTCAACAACAGCAAGCAACCCCCAGTTTGCCATCGTTTACACTACCATCAGCTACACCGCCATCAGTTACACCACAATCAGGTAACTGAATTCAAATAAAGAACCCCAAGCTTGTAGTGCTTTGTCAAGCAGGGCTTGGGGCTGAAACTATTAAAAAATCCTTAGTTATCAGGTAAAAAACTACAGCCCAAGTGCAGCTAAAACATCGCTAGCATGGGTGGTGGTATTTACACTAGTGTCAACATGGGTAATTTTGCCGTTGGGGTCAATTACGTAGGTGACGCGCTTGGCATAACCACCGCCATCCACATCGAAAGCTTTGATGAGGGATTTGTCGGTGTCAGCCAGTAGAGGAAAATTCAAATCATATTTTTGGGTGAATGCCTGATGAGAGACTTCATCATCTGCACTGACTCCCAATATGACAATATCTTTACCTTGATATTGAGCCTGGGCATCCCGAAAACTACAGGCTTGTTTGGTGCAGCCTGGCGTGTCATCTTTGGGGTAAAAATACAAAACAACTGTCTTTCCCCTCAAATCAGATAGCGAGACTGTGTTGCCGTTTGTATCTTTGGCGGTAAATGCAGGTGCATCCGTACCAACTGCTAGAGGCATAATAAACCTTTCCTGTTTCAGATTGTTGATGCACTTGAAATTTTACATTAATTTATAATCATTAAATATAATTACTAAAAAATAGCATAACTATACTTTAGGTAAGCAGTTTTTGCTTAAATAAGGTAGTTGCTACAAGGAAAAATATATTCTTATATTAATTTTTATCAGAAGAAAAATTACTACCTATACACAATGCCTGCTGTTGATTCCCAAAACCCAAATATTTTTGTCTATCCTCAAAGCACAGTAGACAGAGCCGAGCGATCGCTAGTGTGTTCGCCCTTCAATTTATCTTTATTTGAAGTCATGGGACAAAGAAGTGTGTCATTAGCTGCGATCGCCTTAGAAAATGGTCTCAAGCAGGGCTATACTAAACGCCCTTTATCAGAATTAGCCTGTGACAACGCCTTGGGCTGGCTGATTCAAGTGGGTGTATTACGGCGAGAAGTCGATGGTCAGGGGATTACAGATAGTTTTCGCCTCACTCCCTTGGGTCGTCAGTTGGTAGAACAATATCAGGGAAAAAATTGGCGGACACCTTCATGGCGCGATCGTTTATCCGATATTGTGATTCGTTGGTTACGGATACCTTTTTAGAATAAAAAACTAAAAAGTTAGGATTAGGGAATCAAAGGGAACAATATATACGGAAACGTCACATCTATTCATGAAGTCTTTACCATAATCATCTAATAATTAAAATTTGTGATGCTTGTGGTGAGCATGGGGCATTGGGCATTGGGGAGCCAGTGCGTTGGGCGGCTCTGCCGACTTGAAGCAACTGGCGTCATTGGGCATTGGGCATGATGTATTAGTTCTTCTCCCTCTGCTCCCTCATCCCCCTCATCTCTCTGATCTCCCCCTGCTCGGCTATTGTTCGCTCCTAAAAATTCACCCTGTATCCTGAAAACTAACTAATAGCAACTATGAAATCAATTATGGTGGTGGGGACAACATCCCATGCAGGGAAATCACTTTTAACTACAGCTATTTGTCGCATTCTGTCGCGGCGTGGCTGGCGAGTGGCTCCCTTTAAAGGTCAAAATATGGCTTTAAATGCTTATGTCACTGCCAATGGTGGAGAAATTGGCTATGCCCAAGCAGTGCAAGCTTGGGCGGCGGGAGTCGTGCCTTGGGTAGAAATGAACCCAATTTTACTCAAACCTCAAGGGGATATGACTTCCCAAGTAATTATTAAAGGCAGGTCTGTTGGTAAAGTAAGTGCCTCAGATTACTACGAGCAATATTTTGACCTGGGGTGGCGGACAATTGAAGAATCGCTACAGCATTTAGGAACAGAATTTGACATGGTGGTTTGTGAAGGTGCCGGTAGTCCAGCAGAGATTAACCTCAAGCACCGCGACTTAACTAATATGCGAGTGGCAAAACATTTAAATGCGCCAACGATGTTAGTAGTTGATATTGATCGGGGTGGTGCTTTTGCCCATGTTGTGGGAACCTTAGAGTTATTAGAACCAGATGAACGCGCCTTAATTAAGGGTATAGTAATTAACAAGTTTCGAGGGCAGCGATCGCTCCTAGATCCGGGGATAAAATGGTTAGAAGAACGCACAGGTATTCCTGTTATTGGTGTTATACCCTACTTACAACAAGTATTTTCAGCAGAAGACTCTCTTGATTTGCTAGAACGTCAATCCTATAAAGCCCAAGCTGACCTCAACATTGCCGTCATCCGCTTACCCAGAATTGCCAATTTTACTGACTTTGACCCACTCGAATCAGAAAGCACTGTTTCAGTAAAATATTTAAGTCCTAAGCAAGATTTGGGACATCCTGATGCCGTGATTATCCCAGGTACAAAAACCACAATTGCTGATTTGCTACTGTTGCAAAAAAGCGGTATGGCAGAGGCTATCCAACACTATGCGGCTTCTGGGGGAACGGTTTTAGGTGTCTGCGGTGGGTATCAAATGCTCGGTCAAATCATCGCTGATCCGGAAGGGATAGAGGGACAAGCAGGCAGGTATCAGGGGTTAAATCTTTTACCAATCAGAACCGTAATTACTGGGCAAAAAATCGCTCGCCAGCGTCAAGTTAGCTCGAATTATCCGCAACAGGGCTTACCAGTAAATGGCTTTGAAATTCACCAAGGGCGATCGCGCATCGAACAGCAAGGTATAGACCCTCAATCGTACCATGCCCTATTTGATGATATTAATTTAGGGTTAGTGGATAGTTGTCAATCAGTCTGGGGAAGTTATCTCCACGGGCTTTTTGACAACGGCCCTTGGCGACGCGCTTGGTTAAATCGCCTCCGTCAACAGCGCGGTTTAAAATCTTTGCCCACCGGAGTTGCTAACTACCGGGAACAGCGAGAGCAGATTTTGGACTCTTTAGCCACTGAAGTAGAAAGCCATTTAGACTTAACTCCATTTTTGTCTTAAACGTAAGTGCATAAAAATCGCACATTTTTTAGATTAGAGTGTCATTAGTCGCTAATGACCAATGACCAATGATTGTTCGTGTCCGCTTTTTACCAGATGATGTCACAGTAGATGCCGAAGTGGGAGAAGCCCTGTTAGATGTAGCAGACCGGGCTGGGGTATTTATTCCCACCGGTTGTCTAATGGGGTCTTGTCACGCTTGCACTGTCGAATTAGAGGATGGAGAAATCATCCGCGCTTGTATCACCGCAGTACCACCACGCCAGGAATTGACAATTAATTTGTTTAGTGACCCAACTTGGTAATATTGCCCTTGTTATTGACAAGGACTAGTATAGTAAAACAAGTCAATGCATAAAAAAACCTAATCATTGATTAGATTTTTTGGATAGACATCAAGAAACTTTAACCTATTGTTTCTTACTGTGGCGATCGCATTTTTTACTAAATTAATGCCAAAGAAAATCCGGGAACTGAAGCAAATGCTTTCCCAAGTAGGTTTTACAGAAGTCTCAGGAAAAGGAAGTCATACTAACTGGGTGCATCCCTTCTATAGTGGGAAAATCACGATTTCAGGCAAAGACGGAGCAGATGCTAAACGCTACCAAGAGAAAGAAGTGAAACAGGCAATTGAGGAAGTAGAAGGAAAAGAAAAAGATGAGTAAGCTTAAGTACCAAATGATTATTCAGTGGTCTGATGAAGATGATTGCTTCTTGGTAGGATTCCCTGATTTTCCAGGACAACGCTGGCGGACTCATGGGGATACTTACAAGTTAGCTGTGGCAAATGGAATTGAAGCTTTAGAGTCTCTAATTATTGCTTACGAAGCTGTCGGTGATCCACTTCCAGAACCAACAGTAAGTAGAGTGCGTTAACGCGATTGAGTAGGTGGTAATTAATGCTGCACAATTTGTGCAATGCGGCTTATTTTGCTTGAAATAATATTTTTGTAGTTATTTTGTATTTAAAAAATCCATATTTTCCCTATTAGACAGCAAGAAACTTTTACAGATTGTTTCCTACTGTCTGTTTTTGCTATATATATGAATTAATTAGCTTTAACATTCAGCGCGTATTCTTTAAACCTTTCCAAGTCAGCTTGAATTGTCGATTCAACTACACGCCCCAGAAACAAGTTATCCATAATTTTGCCAAGAATGCCGGGGATAGCGTAGGAAATGGTCATTTTAACAATGCTACTATTGTGGCGATCGTAAAAGCGAATTGCTCCCTGATTCGGCAAACCATCAATCGATTCCCATTGGATAATTTGGTTGGGAATAACTTTGAGAATTCGGGATTTCCAAGTAAATTCTAGACTGCCCGTCTTTAATTTCCAAAGAGATATATCTGGATTATCTGGCGGAATTTTCACCGAATCAATCCACTTCATCCACCGGGGCATTTGCTCCAAATCTGACCAGAGGCTCCATACTAAATCTATGGGAGCGTCTACTTCTACCTGCACAGTATGCTCTAACCAATCTGACATTCTCTCTTTTTCCTTCTCTTTGAGATGATTTGCATAGCTTGTTTTTTGCAGGAGTACGCGGTTAGTTATTTCTTCAAATTCTCCAAAATCACTTTTGCCGCCCGCCGTCCAGAAATAGTAGCACCTTCCATGCTGTCGATGTAATCTTGCTGAGTATAACTCCCTGCAAGGAAGAAATTATCTACTGGTGTCTTTTGGTTAGGACGGTATGCATCCATCCCTGGCGCTTCTCGGTAGAGAGACTGAGCAAGTTTTACCACACTATACCAAGTCATATTTAGCTGCCGCGACGAGGGAAACAGTTCATGCACTTGCTTGAGGACATGCTGGGCGATCGCTTCATTGCTTTGTGCAATAAACGGATCTCCCGGTGTCAGCACTAACTGTAACAGTGAACCCTGTCCTGGGCGATAATAATCAGCAGGGCTAGTCAACGCCAAATCGGCAAAACAAGAAAAGTCAGCATCTGCTGTGTATAGCAAATTATCAATTCCAGCCGCATGATTTAGCTGTTTACGTTGCTCTCCATCGTTGAGTTCAGTTACCCAGCCATCGAAACGTAACTGTACTGTAGCCACTGGCACTGCATCTAGTTTGTAAATATTGTCAAATTCTGACCACTTACGCCACTCGTGGGGTAGGATGCGTTGAATTCCTGGAACATCACAGGCAAAGACATAAGCATCAGCAGTGATAGTTTCTAATGTATCACCTTGGGCAACTACTATACCAGTGACGCGCGTTTGTTCGTCTAACTCAGTAAATTGAATTTCTCGAACTTGCCGACGCGTATAAACTTTCGTGCCTCTAACTTCTAAATATTCCAGAATGGGCTTGTGCAAATACTCAGATGGAGAACCTTCCAGCATTCGCAAAACAGAGGCTTCAGTTCTGACTGCAAATAACTGAAATATCGTTAACATACAACGGGCAGACATATTTTCGCAATCAATAAATCCCAATGCGTAGGCAATGGGGTTCCACATACGTTTGATGCTGCCATTGCTCCCACCGTGGCTGCGGAACCAGTCGGCAAAGCTAACTTTATCTAAGTTGCGGATGGTTTTCATCGCCCCGTTAAAGTCTACCAACCCGCGAACTATGGGACTAGTACCCAGAGCGATCGCATTTTGCAGTTTATCCTGCAACGATAGTTGAGAGGTCGTGAAAAATGCCTTTAAGCCATTGAAAGGCGCACCTGTTAGGAACCGAAAATCCAAAGCACCGGTGCGGCCTCCTTTATTAATAAAAGTGTGGGTATGTTCTTTGAGGCGTAAGTTTTCTAACACCCCCACTTTCTTCATCAAGTCAAATAGTTGGTAGTAGCAGCCGAAAAATACATGCAAACCCATTTCTAGATGGTTGCCATCGCCATCAACCCAACTGCCAACTTTACCACCCACAAACGGACGAGACTCAAAAATCTCTACTTCACAACCAGCATCAGTTAAATCTACTGCGGTTGCTAGCCCAGCCAGTCCCGCACCTACGATTGCAACACGCATTCCGTCGTTCCTTTTCAGTTTCTTTACAGATTGTAACTGCGTTGGTGTCGGAATTTGCTACTTAATATCAACTCCACCACATATTAAAGCATCGCAATTGCGATACTAAAATCTTTTTCATCGCTCGTTTTAATCCTGGCAATTGACCAGACGCGAGAAAAACGCGTCTGTATCAGCTACACAAACTCTTGTCCATAGCGACGTACTCAAAAAAATATCATAGCTATTTTTTGGTAACAAAGCAGTTATCTGGTAAATCGTAAAAGCAACTTCTTACTTGTTTACATCTTTGTCGTCATCGGAGACAGGCAAACTTCTAATCAGTTCGCGAATCACATCGGTTGCGGGTCTACCTGTTTGTTGACAATATTTTTCTAGCTTTTCCGCTTCCTGTGTTGCGAGATTGACAGTTATACGTTTAACAGCCCATTTTTTATTTGTCATTATCATGCTATCTGCTGGATATTTAGATCGTCGGAAGATTCTAAATTAAAGAGGGAACCGATAAGGTTATCAGAATTTGTCTCACGAAACAAGTAATATTATTAATATTAAAAATGTTCGTTTTGTCAAAGTATTCATCATTTCCTAAAAAAAATAAAAAACTACGCTTTATTTGTTACTCTGGTGACAGGATAAAGACCACATAGTTGCTTTTGAAGATAATAACGCTACTAACATCATGAGTAAAGCCTGACAATGAAATTTTATAAATGAATTTGAGACACGTACTGTTGATTCAATCAAGATTTCCAAAGTTATTCTCCATCGGAAGTATTTGACCTTATCTCTTAACCAAGTTCGCCAAACCCACTTGAAGAGAACATCTCAGATAACACCATAAAATAAAGCTTCAGAATCATTATCATGCCGAAATGCTTTATGACAGGCGAGTTACCATCGCCTATAGAGGTTGTGAATAATCACTTAAAAGTAGGCAAATAAGCGTTCGCTCTAAAACAAACACCCATCTAAACCCATTACTTTAACCATGAAGTTAAAAGCTACTTGAACGTTTATGAATTTTGGCTATCTTCTATCAAGCTGATTGCTTCTTTGCGTCAATATAGTAACCACCAAAAAACTTATAAAACTCGGTTTCCTGGGTGTAAATCGCTAAAATTTTGGTAAATTTTAACAGCATTATCTGTAATTTTACACAGATAAATGCTTGCAAAACAGAGATGGTGTTACTTGACTGTTGCCGAAAACAATATTTTATTTTTGCTTCATTCTTTTACACTAACTCGCCGTAAAAATACGATGCAATCTAAGATGTGTTTTATCTTCTCTCTAGTGATATAGTTTGTCTTAGACTCAGTGCTTTTTTTCCCATTCATAGTATGTATCCATTGAAAGATTAGACAAATTATTTTTTTTGCAAATTTTTGTACCATAAATTAGGCAGTAAATTTTTTCAAAAATAAATTACTGCTAATATACTTTTAATTTGCAAACATTTATTATTTAGTAAGTATACTCATAGAAATAATTATACATTCCGTTTTTTTCAATTATGTATTCATTATAGCTATTGTTTATACGCTTTAAATAATCTTCATTTAGAGACTAAATAAACTCATTTTCATTCTTTATAAAAAAATTACAAAGAAAAAGATATATTCTCAGATTTTGCTTAATTATATTGATATATAACAATATAGAAAACTCAGTAAATAGTTAAAAAATATTTCTATATATAGGTACGTCACCTAGATTTTATGAAACAGAACTTTGCGGAACTTTTTTTAGTTGTTTGTACTGATTTATACTAGTAAATCTTCATATAGAAAGGCTGGAAAAATTTCAAAATACAGCTCCTTCATGAAATTGAGGTAAAGTTAGGTTCTAATCATTGGTTACCTACTGCTGTTGATATATAGCAGAATTCAGAGAGAACTCTGAGCTAAAGGAAAATCCAGAGCGGATATTTTCTCCTCTCTGGATTTTCCAATCTTTGGCTTTCTTAAAATCAGAATTTTGAAGAGTTAGAAAGCCATACGCTTGGAAAAAGATCAAGCTTTCCTTTTTCTTATGCCGAATACAGTTTTGTCAATATGTGAATCAAATATCTATCAACTTACAGCACTTTGCAAGGAAGTGAGGTACAAAATGCAAGATTCACGCATCAGAAATAAAGAGTTTGTACCTCTTGCCTCAAAACCCTTAGCTTCATACTTCATGCAAAAGAAAACTGCTTGTAATTTGTTATAACTACAATTTGAGATTGAGGATTGGGGAAATTCGTGCAACTATTCAAATTTAAGTTGGGGCATCAGTTGAAGAGTGCCAATACCTAAATCTTTAGGTGAAAGCGATCGCGCTTCAAACAAAGCCATCATATCTCGTAACTGAGGATTGCCACGAGAGGCTCCGGTTAGCCCTTTGGCAATGATTAAGCCACAATAGCCCTTAGTATTTTTACAGCGCTGATTCCATTTTTTCCGGGCTTCTACATGAATCGGATCTTCATCTAAGAATTCACCAAATAGGAACAATTCGCCATTTTGAGTTTGTAATAAACCCAGGTCGTAGCGATCGCCATCGAAGGGATCAGCACCTGGATTAAAACAAATAGCTCTCAGTCCGCCTGTTGCTTCAATTCTTTCAATTACAGTCTTAGCCTTGGGCCGGGAAGTTTGAATTAAAATCACCGGCAAACCGTCACCCACTTGTTTGATTTCACCAGCCGGATGGTAGCTAACCCCTTTACGCAGGGACTCCAACATTTCCCAAGACACTACACCTAAGCTGAGGAAGGAATCTTCTGGTATCAAGTCATCTTGCAATGATTGGAAATTTAGAGAGTTAAGGTTTTCGCTCTCCTCGTCATCGACATCAAAGCCTGCCATTTCCTCTAATTCTGCTGCTAACTGCGGCATGGTAGAGACTGTAACAGGCAGAGATTTAGTTGATTCTTCCGACTGCGGCAGAGAAATGCGATAGCGGCGGCTAAGGGGAGGGAAGATGTCCTCATGAAGCTGGCGACGGTGATCGCGAATAAAGCGGATCAAGCTTTCGATCGCAACCAAGATTACCAGTGCTTCTTCGTCATACAAAACAGAACGTAGTCCTTCTAAGGGGTGGATATTACCGAAGGTGGGGTCAATTTCTGATAATGGCAGATCCGCCAAATCACTTTCTTCATCCTCATCTTCATCGGTTTCATCACTACTCTCAAAGGTGAGAAACAGGCAATCTTGCTTGAGGAACGCTTCTTCTAGATGCTCCGTTGATTCTTGATCTGTTAAAACGGCGGCGCGAAACTGTTTTAAAGACTCTTCTGAGCGATAAAACAAAATCCCATACTCCATTCCCAGCATTCCCATGACTGAGGCGTAGAGTGTGCCAACATCCCACTTATTAATCTCGATTGACAAAATTTGCTGTTCTTCCAAAAATTCCCAAGGTGCTGCTTGCCAAATTGCAAATGCTTTTTCTCGCAAGATTTGTGCATACTGTGGGGGTAAGTCGGGGGTTTGACTATCGAGAATGTCAGCAAACCCGCGAAACAGTTCGTCAATTAAAGGCAGTTCTGGTGCGTAGTCAATGGCAATATCCAAATCTTGCAGCACCCCCCGTAGGTAAAATTGGATCTCCCGGTCTTTGACTATAATTCTTTGGGGTCTGGCAGGTCTTGCCGGACTGTGGGGATGCTCCATTGCTTGCATTAAAGTCCGAACTATTGCTTCTGGGCCGATATCTGAAGCTACCACGTCCATTCCTCGAACCACGCCTTGGGAGTAATCTACCCAAAGGATGCATTCTCCCTTTCCTTCTGAGTCTGAATGCTGGTTTGGTGATGACAACGGACGGCGATCGCCCTCCCATACAGAAGGAATTTGAGTTAATTTCTTCAACCGACGACTGGTAGAGCGATTAAAACTTGTCATAGAGTAAGTTAATCAAAAGAAGCAATTTGGAAGTAGACTTTGGGGGATAGCTAGCCTCGGATTAGGTTTTTATGGCTGCACCTGAAAGATAGTTGCTTCTGGTGACTGCCGCCAGGTTTGAACTCCAAAAATACCGAATCTCTAAACACACTGAGTCTCTAATTCTAGAATAAAAATGTTTGGCTGCTTTTAACGGAGTGTTTACAATTTGGCATCTAACGACATCTAAGCCGCTAGAATGAATACAAAAACACTAACGGCAACCCAAAGGCATTAACAAGCTGAATATAGGGTAAAGCTTAGACTAATTAAGGAGTTAAAAAAGCAGATGACACAAGCAATTCAGCCTCAACAACGCGGAATTCTGTTGAGCGAAGCCGCATTGCACCAGGTAAAATCCCTCCGGGACAAGCAAGGCACAGATTTCTGCTTACGGGTAGGAGTCCGCCAGGGTGGCTGTTCAGGGATGTCTTACATGATGGACTTTGAAGACACTAGCAAGATCACCCCACAGGATGAAGTTTTTGACTATGATGGCTTCAAAATTGTCAGCGATCGCAAGAGTTTATTATATCTCTACGGTTTAATGCTCGATTACAGCGATGCCATGATTGGCGGTGGCTTTCAATTCACTAACCCCAATGCCAACCAAACTTGTGGTTGCGGTAAGTCGTTTGGGGTGTAATATTGTCATTTGTCATTTGTCCCTTGTCATTGGACGAAAGACAAATGACTAATAACCCTTCGGGTTCACTAGTTGCTCATGGGGGAAACCCCCAAGACCGCACTGGCTCACCAATGACTAATGACTAATGACCAATGACTAATACAGTTGAATCCCTATTTGATACAGGTTTAGAACGCTATAAAGCAGGAGAACCAGTAGATTCTTTAATCCCTGTGTTTAAAGAAGTGTGCGATCGCGCTCCTAAAACTAGTGCTGCTTGGATTTGTTTAGCCTGGTTATATCTACTCGATAACAAACCCAACTTGGCTTACAAAGCTGCACAGAAAGCAGTCAAGTTAAATCCCCAAGATCCACAGGCTAGAGTCAATCTGGCCTTAGCAATGCTGGAAACAGGTCAAAAAGGTTTACGAGAACATATTGACATAGCACAGCAGCTAATGTTTGTCAATGAAGAATGGCGCGATGAAATAAAAACCAGTATTGAAGACGGTTTCAGTAGAAAACCAGATTGGCAGAGTTTGACAAAAGTCAAAAAGTGGCTGTTTGAAGAATGAGGATGGGGAGCCGGGAGAGACACGATAAATCGCGTCTGTACGGAGTCAGAAAACAAGGATAATTTATTGAATAAATTTTCTCCCTTGTCTACCTAGTCTCTTATTAATACCAACTCCCTATTCCTCATTTCCCATTCCCCATTCCCCATTCCCCATTCCAATCATGAAAGATAAATTGTTAAATTGGCTAAACACGATTTTAGTCGCTGATGTTTTTTTGGTTTTGTTTGGCTTTATCTGGTTAGCGATCGCAGCGATCGGTGATTCTGTAGGAGTAAACTTGGGTTTGGATTTGTGGCATAAACTGTGGCAACCTGTATTTAACCCAGCGATCGGTATCCTTATGGGTGGTGCCATTCTCAGTGGTATTATCAGTTGGGTTTCCAAAAAATTTCTATCTAGTCAATAGATTGTGCATAGGGCATTGGGCATGGGGCATTGGTTTAATCACATCTTTCCCTATTCCCCACTCCCCACTCCCTTTTGATTTATGCAATAATTTGTGTTAACGCTGATTGCAAATTAGGATATTTGTACTCAAAACCTGTTTCTAGGGTGCGTTTGGGAAGGACTTGCTGACCTTCTAAGACTACCATAGCCCCGTCTCCTAAAAGAGCTTCGATCGCAAAACTAGGAACAGGCAACCAAGAAGGGCGATTCATTACTTTTCCCAAGGTTTGGCTTAAATCTGCCATCGTGACTGGGTTAGGGGCAGTGCCATTATATACACCTTCTATTTCCGGTTTAGTTAAAGCTTCCAGAATCAGGCTAACTAAATCGTCTACGTGAATCCATGAGAACCACTGCCTACCACTGCCAATAGGCCCACCAGCAAAGAGTTTGAAAGGCGTAATCATTTTATCCAAAGCACCACCATTACCTAAAACAATCCCAAAACGCAGAATTACTAGCCTTACACCAGCGTCTTTTACCTTTCTAGCTTCTGCTTCCCAGATTTGGCAGACTTGGGCAAGAAAATCGCTACCAGATTGGCTTGTTTCATCAAAGGTTGCCGTTTCACTGGTGCCGTAGTAGCCAATAGCCGAAGCGTTAATTAACACTGTTGGCTTGGGGTTAGCGTTGGTTATTGCTTCAACTATTTTTTGTGTACCTAGCTTCCGGCTATTGAGGATTTCTTGTTTGCGTTCTGGTGTCCAACGTCCTTCACCAATGGGTTCTCCTGCCAGATTAACTACGCCATCACAACTAGCGATGACACTTTGCCAAGAACCAGATGTATTTGGTGTATAGGCAACAATTTCTACATTTGGGAACGTCTCAGATGGAAAAACCTTTTGAGCAAAGGTGGTATTCCGAGTTAATACTACTATTTTATGACCTTTTGCATGGAGTCGTTGTACCAAACCACTACCGACAAATCCTGTTGCTCCAGTAATTGCTACTTTCATTTACTACCTCAGCCAAAACTTTATTGTAAAGTTTTTAATCAAACTTCAGCTTACGGCACTTTTGTTGAGGATAGAACAGATGTGACTGTATATCTCGTAATGCCTAATCTAAAAAACTTTGCTTTTTGAATCACTTTTCGTTTAGATGCTTCGGTATTATAGGATGGACAGAGTGTTGCAAGGCTTGGGGCTATTATGGCTCGCTATACCTGTTCATTTACTGTTTCTGTCAAGAGTGACCATCTGTTACCGTTACTTGTAGAACTTCTACAAGACTGTCAGTTGGATATTCAATACTACACTGGCGATTATATTATCGCTCGTGAGGTTCCGGGCCATGTTCCTTTTCCTAAATTGATCACAGTAGAAGTATTGATTGATAAATCAAAATCTACTGAAACAGAAACCCGGATGAGCATTGTGATTAAAAATGAAGAACTACCACTTCACCTAGATAATTACTGTCGGCAAATGTTTGAAGTTATCAAGCAGGCTATTGAAAGTAGCCGCCATTGGCATTTGATTGAAAGTATTGCAGGATAGGTTTGGTGATTAAATTGACATTCCCACGACTTCAAGACGTGGGATTATCAAAGTGTTATTGGTAGTTATAATTCACTCTTCCACATCCTCTAAATCCTCGGCCATACCGGGGTTTATTAGTGTAATATCGTACTCACTCGAATCCGTTTGTCCCAAACGCTGAGTGTTTCTTAAAAGGTAATAAATAGCACGTACTTGAGGGCCAAAAACGATCTCGTCTTCATTTCTGAGATCGTGAGCTGGGATCTTACGTCCATTAATCATCAAACCGTTGGAACTAGGCTTGCCTTTGGCATCGCCATCTACAATCCGGTAATAATAGCTATGACTATTTTGATCTCGTGGCAATCTCACTAATGTAGCATGGCGGCGGGAGACAAACTGCGACATCAAGCGGATATTACACTCACGATCTCTACCGATAGAGTAGACGGGGTGCTCTAGAGAAAATTCTTTGCGACCTTGATCGTCTTCAATAATCAGTAGATGGTTTTCATTGGTTTCTGCTGCCATTGACAAATTGGTGGAACTGTGATGAATCAATATTTGTTTAGTATCGTATCTTGCCATTTTCGGGCACCATCAGTCTGTGGTGCTGATCTAAATAAGCTTTAAAGTTGCATAATACCTTGAAAGAGTAGAACATATTCGTTCTACTCCACTAGCTATGATAGCTTTGCTAAGTGTTTCAAGAGGCTTTATGGGCTGCGTAAAAGCTGGCGGGGCTACTCAGCTTAACTTGAGATGGTTGAGATGCAAATTCTACAGGTGATGAGCTAATCGCCGTAATAATATTGAGTTTGTGACGACACTAACAGAGCTAAAAGCCATTAATGCAGCAGCACCAGAGGGGTTAAGAACAAAACCCAGACTAGGGAACAAAACACCTGCTGCTAAAGGAATCCCAAGTGTATTATATGCAAAAGCCCAGAATAAATTTTGGCGGATTTTGTTGAAAGTGGCGCGACTAAGCTGAATAGATTCGACGACATCGTTTAAGCGATCGCGCATTAGGACAATTTCAGCAGTTTCCATTGCCACATCTGTCCCGGAGTGTAAAGCAATGCCTACATCTGCTTGGGATAAAGCTGGAGCATCGTTGATTCCATCTCCTACCATTGCGACTACTGAGTGGGGAGTGGGGAAGGTGGGGCCCCCTCTGGGGATAAGGGGTAATGGGGAGTGGGGAGTGGGAGGTGAGGAGTTAGGAGTTTTCTTTGTCCCCTTGTCTCCTTGTCTCCCTGTCCCTTCTAACTGGAGTGCTTGTATTGCAGCCGCTTTTTTGGCTGGGGGAACACCTGCTATAACATCAGCACTATCTAATCCTAGTTGTTTGGCTATGGCGTTAGCTGCTTCTTGGCGATCGCCACTGAGCAACATTACCCGTAAGCCCATCTGACGCAATTTGTCTACGGTAGATTGGGCATCTGGTCTGAGCGTATCAGAAACAGCAATTAACCCAGCTAAAGCTCCCCCAACAGCTACGCAAACGACTGTTTTACCATCTGTTGCCAAATCCTGTGCTACCTGTTGTGCAGTTTCGTTAATAGCAATGCCGTGCCAACTCAACCAGTCCCAGTTACCCAATAGTACAATTTTGCCTTCTACGACAGCAGACACTCCTAGCCCTGGTTCTGTGTGAAAGTCCACAGCCTCTGGAATAGATAACTGTTGCTGCTGTGCTTCTTGCTGAATCGCTTTTGCTAGGGGGTGGTAAGTACCGCTTTCTACGGCTGCTGCTAGTTGAATTAGGGAGTAGGTACAGACGCGATTAATCGCGTCTGTACTGGAGAGTGGGGAGTGCGGTTCCTTACTCCCTACTCCCCATTCCCCCTTATCCCCAGAGGGGGCCCCACCTTCCCCACTTCCCATTTCTCCAATTAATAGACAATCTGTAACGATGGGATTACCCGTGGTCAAAGTGCCAGTTTTATCAAAAACCACGGTGTTTAACTTGTGTGCTTTTTCTAAAACGTCGCCGCCTTTGATTAACAGACCCCGTTCTGCGCCCATAGCAGTCCCGACAAGAATGGCTGTTGGTGTGGCAAGTCCCAAAGCACAGGGACAGGCAACTACCATAACTGCGATCGCTAGTTTTAAACTAATTAATAGGGGAGAGTGGGGAGCTTCATGTGTAGCGTGGCCCATCATTTCCATGCCACCAGACATGCTGACATCAGCCCAGATGTGAGTACCGAAAAAGTACCAAAAGACAAATGTTAATACAGATGCTGTCAGCACTCCATAAGTAAAGTAACCAGCTACTGTATCTGCTAATTTCTGTACTGGGGCTTTTCTAGTTTGGGCGGCTTCTACTAGGGCGACAATTCGAGCTAAAGTTGTATCACTTCCAGTCCGGGTTGTCTGAATAGCGATCGCTCCTGACTGGTTTAGCGTCCCTCCTGTCACCATATCGCCTGGTTGCTTAATCACTGGTACAGATTCCCCAGTCAACATGGATTCATCCACCGTTGTTTTACCAACCACCACTTCACCATCGACAGGGATTTTATCACCTGGCAGCACTTGTACCCATTCACCAACACGTACTTGTTCAGCAGGAATCTCTACGCTAGAAGATCCCATTCCTCCTTTCTCTGGGTTGGCAATCAATCGCGCTACCTGTGGCTGGAGTGCAAGCAATTTCCTAAATGCAGCAGCAGCACGACCTCTAGCTTGTTGCTCTAATGTCCTTCCTAAAAGAATAAAGCCCAGCATCATCACTGGTTCGTCAAAGAAACACTCCCAACCCATTTTCGGAAAGAGCAACGCTACTAAACTAGCAATGTAGGCAGTCAGCGTTCCTAATCCTACCAGCGTGTTCATGTTAGGTGCATTTCGCCGCCAGCCCAGCCAGCCATCTACTATAATCTGGCGACCGGGAATTAATAGGGCTACTGTCGCCAGTCCACAGTGAAACCAGATGTTATTTAGCACTGGTAGCATTGAGCTACCAAGATTACCAAAATGTCCACTTCCCGACAATAATAGTAAGATTGCAGCGATCGCTAACTGCCTAAAAGAAGAGCGCATTTCTCGGCGTTGTCGTTCTGCTGGGTCTGGTAAGGTAGATATCTCGCCTGCTACCGTGCCATTAGGTTTTCGGGGTTGAGCTGGGAATCCAACAGCTGTTAATCGCTGTGCTAGTGCATCTGCATCTACCGCACCAGTTTCTGACTCTACAACTGCTACCTCAGTGGCCAGGTTCACACAGGCACTCTTGACTCCTGGATGTTGGGTTAGCTGTCGTTCTACTGCGTTCACACACCCCGCACACTTCATACCCCCAACATCAAGAATAATTTTCTCTAGGATTGGGTCAAGTTCTGGGGCTAGCTTAGTTTTCGGGACAAGTTGCATGGCAAGTGTTTAGATTCGCTACAGAAATTCAACGCCTGAGTAAAAGCGTCTCTAATTTGAGCGTAGGCGAAATATGGAACTACGACTGTATGTCAACCCTATTAAATTTCTTAATTTATCGTATCTCGCTGAGGGTCAATGCCGGCTCCAGCGTAAATAAGTCATATAAATGATAGCTCCAACCTGCATTGGCATGAGGACAATCAGGCTTTTCCAAAAATTGTGAATTTCCAAATTAGACATGGCGCTGAAATAACCAAAGCCCAATAACAAGAAAAGTATCCAGATTAACTGTTTACGTTTGATGGTTAGCATAGCAATATAATTCAAAAATTTTTAGCCAAAATCTCTATTTATACCTATAAATCTCTACAGAATACGCAATAATTTCGATTAATAGTTATTCAAAAAGAAGTTTACCCAAAGGGGAGTTAATGAAAATAATTCTGTATGATATCAAAATTTTTGTAGAGACGTGTGCAATGCAACGTCTCTACATCTGGATTCATACCGCAATTGGGCAATGGCTGAAATTTTATATTTAATTTAATCCACTTACTTATAAGTTTTTAGAACCAGCCCTGTTTATTCACAAAGTAGGTATTTACAAATTCTTCAGGAGACTTATTCAAGTAAATCATGCCTTCAATTAAACCTACAAGTACCATAATTAACAAGGCAATTCCGTAGGTGAAAGAACCTCCGACTACAGAAATCACCAACATGATAAAGCCTTGTGGAGCGTATCCTAAAATAAATTTATGAACCCCAAATCCTCCAAGGATGATGGCACAGTAACCAGCTAGAAGTTGTTTTGTAGGGTGAGTGGGGTTGAAATTTGACATAGTGCTGCTCCTTGATAAGTGAGGTATAAAAATAAAATCTTTATTTTAATCAAAACAAATACATTTACTTGCTTAATACATATATTTTTAATTTTTTAAGTACAAGTAAAACTCAACAGAAATAAGCAAAATCAGCGTACTTCTATTCCAGATGGGACGCTAAAGTATTTTCCAGCATAGCCGGGAAATCTGACGCTCCTTAATAACTTTTGGTAGATTTGACAATTGCAAACTCTGGTGCGGCAATTTCGCTTTATCTTGAAAAGAATAAACCTTCATAGTTAGCGAAAACTGCTACACCACTTTTTACATAGCCCTCAGTATTATTTCCGGATTTTTTTGTGACACCAAATAGCCCGTCGTAGACATCGCTTTCATTAGGCGTGAAACGCGATCGCACTAATAACGAGATATGACTAGTAAATTGTTCTTACCTATGCAGATAGAATCAGATATCTATCTTTTTGGCAACTGTAATATATTAGTATTAATTGCTACCTAAAACAAATAGACTTAATAATGTACCGCTATTCCAGAGGCTGTGGAGGAGCATAGGAGCAAGGAGGTTGCGCGATCGCGTGTAAACTACTCCTAAGACAATGCCCAATGCAGTCAGAGGAAGAATTTCCGACAAGCTGAGGTGAGCGATCGCAAACAACAAAGCACTTGTAATAATCGCTCCCCACACGGGTAAGTAGCGAGTCAGAGAGGGTAGCAAAAAGCCGCGAAACAGAATTTCTTCAAAAAATGGAGCAGCGATCGCTGCTGTAAAGAAAAATATGCCAAGTGCTACACCATCTTGGCTTTCTAGGGCTAATTGCAACAAAGGGTTACTACCACCCTGTCCTTGCCATAGCTGTTGATTGATTAAAGATACTATCACAACTATAGGTAAAGCCGCGCAATAGCCTCCTAATCCCCACAAGAACCAATTATCTTGAAAACGGAAGCGAAACCAAAATTCTGGTAATGGAAAAAAGCGCTTGAGAGAAAAATACAGCACTAACAGCGCCCCCGATGCTACCAGTAAGTAACTAACTAAAACATAAAAAGCCTGAAGTCGCACATCACCCACAGGACGAGGGATGGGGAGCAGCGATAGCAATAAAGGGACAAAAATTTGCCCCATGAAGAAAAAGCCGACGATAAAAACCTGCAAAATCGTTTCACCATCCCAGGGTGTTGACCAAGGGACATCAGCATTTTGAGCGAGTAACGAGGTTTTTCCTTTCAACAAGCGTTGAGCAACTAAGAAAATCAGCAGTATTAGACCAGTTAAAGCTGCCAAAGTGGGGATAGTGCCAATAACTGCTAATTTGATCACTGCTTGAGCAGCAGCTTCTTGTTGTGCAGCTTTAACTGCTGATAAAGCGTCTTGTCGTTGCTGGAGTTGGTATAGCTGAACCAAAGCAGTAGAGCGAAACCAACCTTCTAAATTCTTTTGAATCCGTTCTTGAGAATTTTGGAGCAGACGAGGAGGATTGCTCCACAGTCCACTTAATACAGCTGCGGTTTCTCCAAATTCTGGATTGATATCTGAGCGTTGTTGTAATTCACTCCAAGTTTTGAGAGCTGTATCCGTCTGTCCTTGCTGTGCTTGTAAAATTCCCAGACGCAAGTCTAATTCAGCCAGTAATTTTTGTAATTGCTTGAGGGACTCCTGTAACTGTTGCTGTCCCTGTTTAGAAGTTTTAGTAGTGGGAGGAACGTCCGGTAGAGGTTTCGGAGGTATGGGAGTTATTTCAGGTTGAGAGCGTAATTGTGTAAGTTTATTGTTAACTTTGTCTAAATTAGCTGCAACTGATTGACGCGCCTCTTCATATTGCTTTGTAGCGCCCTCCAGGGGTTGCTCACCAAGTATTGCTTCTTGAACTGCTTTGAGATTGTTATCGCTGTTATTTTCTGATTGCCAAGCCTGGGCTTGTAGAGCAATATTAGTTTGGTATAGTTCCAGGCGACTTTGAAACTGAGGTTCTTGCCAACTACTGAATAAAGCCGAAACTGCCAAGAGAACTGCTATCGGCGTCAGTATAAAAATTAAAACTAATCGCTTGAGTGTCATCTATCCCTCTTTTAGTAGCCAATGGAGAGCGCGTCCCCCTTGGGAATTATCGCAAGAAAAAGTCAGAGGTGGATAGATATCATCAATATTATAAGTTTGCAATCGCACCCACCATGTTAAATTACAACCCATTGCACTGCTTACCCTCCGCCGAGGATCTGCCAGATTCTGACGATGAACCTGTGGATAATCAACTACAACATTTGATTCCTGGCTTGCTAGAAGCCATCTTAGCTTGGCTGTGGACAAGTCGGATGGACTGGTTTTTTGGCGTTGATATGGGGATATATTACGATCCCGAATTACCGCCGATTGTCCCTGATGGGTTTTTAAGTTTAGGAGTCGAGCGAGTTTTTGATGAGAACTTGCGTTTAAGTTATGTGTTGTGGGAAGAAAAGGTGATACCAATTATGGCATTAGAAGTTGTTTCTCACAGACGGCGTGGGGAATACACCAGCAAAAAGAAACTTTATGCTGAGATGGAGATTTTATATTATGTTGTTTACAATCCCCAACGTCGGAGAAAACCACCTTTAGAAGTTTATCGCTTTGTAAATGGTGAATATGTATTGCAGCCAGGAAATTTAGTTTGGTTATCAGAGATAGGTTTAGCAATTGGTTATGAACGGGGAACCTATCAGGGAATTACGCGGGATTGGTTGTATTGGTATGACAAACAAGGAGTCAGATATCTAATAACAGAAGAACGAGCGATCGCTGCTGAACAACGCGCTCAAAGGTTGGCAGAATAATTGCGAAAGTTAGGGATAGATCCAGATTCTTTGAGTTAATTTTGCGTGGTGCGATCGTTTTTATTAACTAATAGTTCATTCAAATAAACCTAGTCTTTGCTTCACGGACTGCCAGGTTGAACCTTGGTTTGGGTTTTGGCCATGTATCTCCAAGCGTCTATCTAATTCTTGTTTTTGCTCATCGTTGAGAGGAACTTTATCTGGTGTGGTAAGAATGCTGTCCCATAAGTCCTCGGCAAGTTGTATACGTTCAGATACACTTCGTTTGCAAATATCGACTTTTAATATAGGGTGCATAGTTGTTGTTAATATAATTGCTTGTATATAAGCTTACTCGTTTTTTATTACTGAATCATTATTTTAGTAGCTAGTCCCTGTTTGCTCAAAGTCATCCTAGCTTGGTTATACGAATCTTTTTTGCGTAGCATTAGCATTTGCACAATCAACTTTATATGTTATGACAGATTTGATTGAATTTTCAGCCATAAAATGTATTCTTGTTTTTTAATTAGTTTTTAATTTGCTTGGAAATACTATGTCTGCCACCTCAATTTTTCTATAAATTTGACTAAGAGAGTAGATTGATGAAAATTACTTTTGGGGTTTTCGTGTTCAAAAAGTGGAGTCATAATTTCTAAAACACCGCAATCATAAGCAAACCGAGAACCTCTATCTTCACCTGTATCTCTCAACAAGGCTTCAAAGGTTTCCCAGCTAATGTTATGTAGCACTGTTCTTTGTTCACTAACCGTTGACTTGACAAGCATATATCAAAAATAAGCCAGTAATTATATTTATCAATGAGGTACGCTTTACCCTATCTTTCCCTGCACCCAAGTACGGAAGGATTGCACCAGATCAATTTCATCCATAGTTTTACTTTGCTGGATAAATCTATTCATATCACTAACAGAAATTAAAGGAAAAGCTATGCTCAATTTAATATCAATATAGTTGCTTTCTGTTAGTTGATAAAATTTTAAAACTTCACCGTCATATCTCCATAGTTCTCCTACATCTAAAGCCGCATAAATATTAAATTTATTAACAGAACTGCTAGTAATATCAATTTCAACTGCTAAATCCGGCGCCGGGTCTGTTCTTAAATCTAATTCTTGTTTACCTCTAATTAGTGGCTCATTTTGAATATAATAGCAACTATCGGGTTCTATTCCCTTTGTTATTGGTTGACGTTTTAATGTTGTAGAACCAGCACTTCTAATTTTAGTTTTTAATTCTACTGCTAAAGCAAATATCAATCGGTCAAACTGAATTTTAGGATTTTCGTGTTCAAAAAGTGGAGTCATGATTTCTAAAACACCGCAGTCATAAGCAAACCGAGAACCTCTATGCTCACCTGTATCTCTCAGCAAGGCTTCAAAGGTTTCCCAGCTAACGTTGTGTAGCACTGTTCTTTGTTCAGCAGGCGTTGACTTTACAAGCATATTACAATACTTCTTCTGTCAGGATATTAGATAAAATCCCGATAATTTTACCTATGTCATTAATATAATATTCGCTCAAGTCAATTTCAATCACTTGCCCAATAAGTTTTAAAAACTTCCAGTTAGTTCCAGTGGTGACAGTTCCATAAATTGCCTGAATGTTATTACCCTCACGTTCATTAAACAATTTAGCTGCTAACATTTCTGCTACACACTGACCTAATCCTGCATTAATATTTTCTTTCTTAGCTTCTACAATTGTGACAACTGGTGCATTCAGAATTAGTAACTCTGGTGAACGGCTAATAATAAAATCGCAATTTCCGTTTAAACCTTGTGCGGAATCAACTGTAAAATCGATACCAGAAAATAGACTTATTTGATTATTTAAATATTTTCTTACAGCAATTAAAATAGGCGCAATAATCATTTCTGAACGGGATTTCTCAGTATTACTAGCAAGAGCTAAAGGTACATTTTCCCGCAAGACTTCTACAAGTAATGGTGGACACTCTACTTCATGTACAGATGCAAATATATCAACTTTATCAGAAATAGTTAGGTCAAAGGTTTTTCTAACTCTGTCTAAAGTAAAGTCGCTGTATGACACTTTAGTTGCTCCTGTAAATAATCCAGATAATTAAATTGTGCCAACTATTAGCATAGATATGTTACTGATATTTGGCACAATTACTGTCTGAATATTTTGTAACTTTAAGCAAGTAAACCTGCGAAAAAGTCGAGAGTTTCTTTTAGTGCTTTGATGAAAATATCAATTTCTTCGCGGGTATTGTAGAAAGATAGACTTGCTCGTGCGGTTGCAGCAAGACCTAAGTAACGATGTAATGGTTGTGTGCAGTGGTGTCCAGAACGGATGGCAACGCCTTCTTGATCTAATAATGTAGATAAGTCGTTGGCGTGGACTTCTCCGGCTGTGAAGGACGCAAGAGCGGCTCTTCCTTCACCTTTCGCATTTGGTTTGGGACCATAAATTCTAATTTGGGGAATTTGCTCTAATTGTTGGAACAAATAAGCCGTTAATTCTGCTTCGTAGGCGTGAATTTTATCCATGCCGATACTGCTAAGATAATCGATCGCAGCACCAAGTGCGATCGCTTCCCCAATTGCAGGTGTACCAGCTTCAAATTTATGTGGTAATTCTGCATAGGTGAAATGGTCTAAATACACCTCTGCAATCATCTCACCACCACCAAAAAATGGGGGCATTGATTCTAGTAATTCTAACTTGCCATACAAAAATCCTATCCCAGTTGGAGCGCACATTTTATGACCGGATGCTACCAACCAATCACAATCTATTTTTTGCACATTGACAGGGTAATGAGGAACACTTTGGCAAGCATCAACTAAAAATTTAGCACTGTATTTGTGTGCGATCGCACCAATTTCTTCCACCGGGTTAATACAACCCAAAGCATTAGAAATATGCAACACCGACACTAACTTTGTTTTTTCAGAAATCAGTTTTTTAAACTGTTCCAAATCAAAAGTTTCTTCTGATGTTAATTCTACAAACTTTAATACTGCACCCGTTTTTTGTGCCACCAATTGCCAAGGTACAATATTACTGTGGTGTTCCATCACCGACAGAATAATTTCATCTCCCGCCTGCAAATTGTTCATTCCCCAGCTATAAGCTACTAGGTTAATCGCCTCACTTGCGTTGCGGGTATAGACAATTTCCTGACGCGATGCAGCATTGATGAATTTGGCAACTTTATCTCTAGCGCCTTCATAAGCATCAGTAGCTTTAGCACTCAGAGAATGGGCACCTCGATGCACATTAGCATTATATTGCTCGTAATAATCCCGTAGGGTATTTAATACGAACAAAGGCTTCTGCGATGTCGCAGCATTATCGAGATAAACCAAGGGTTTCTCATTGACTTCCTGATGCAATATCGGGAAGTCAGCGCGAACTTTATCAGCAAGGGTTTTGGTAGGAGTAAAAGTCATTGGTAGATTAGTTATTACTCATTAGTCAGGGACTTGAGATTATTCACTGTGTTTAAAAGGATTTCTCGCAGAGAGGGGACTGGTATTTTGTTGATAACTTCAGCAGCGAAGGCGTTAATTAACAACTTTCGAGCATCGTTTTCATCAATTCCCCGACTTTGCAGATAGAATATTTCGTCATCTTCTAATTGGCTAACGGTAGCACCGTGAGCGCATTTGACATTATCCGCAGTAATTTCCAATTGGGGTTTAGTATCAACTCTGGCTTTAGACGATAGCAGCAAATTGCGATTCAACTGGGATGCATTTGTCAACTGCGCTGGTTTGGGTACAAAAACTTTACCATTGAATACCGCATGAGCGCGATCGCCTACAATACATTTATGCAATTGGTCACTTGTACCGTGGGGATAATTGAGTGCGATCGCACTGTGAGTATCAGACAATTGCTTACCAGAAATTATCGTCAAACCATTGAGAGTAGTTTCTGTCTGCTCACCAGTTTGCAAAATTTCTAAATTGTGCCGTGACAACTTTGCACCTAGAGTTATGGCATGACAAGTATATCGACTATCACGGGACTGTGCGATCGCAGTTTTCCCAATATGAAAAGCCTCTGCACCTTCCCATTCAACCCTAGTGTGACTCACTTGGGCATTGTCACCAACCCAAACTTCCGTAACCGCATTGGTGAAATATACTCCTCCCTCTTGTGGGGTAGGCATCTTGCCTGCCACATACTCCTCAACCAACGTCACCTGCGAACCACTTTCCGCCACCACCAAACAACGCGGCTGTGAAATCGTCGCCGTCTCACCCGCAACTGAAATAAACACCAAATGAATTGGCGTTTCAACTACCACATTCTTCTTCACCCACACCACAGCAGCATCAGTTATTCCAGCCGTATTGAGAGCAGTAAAAACCTCCTGCGCTCCCTCAGCTTGAGCTAAATACTGTTGTACACCTTCCTGCTCAACCGCAGACAAACCAGCCAAATTACTTACCACAATTCCAGATGGCAAATCTGAAACTGCTGATAACTCCGGCGCAAAAACGCCATTAACAAATACCAAACGACTATTAGCCGTCTCTGGCAAAATATCAAATTCTACAGACGCGACAGACGCGAAATTTCCCGTCTCTACATTAAATTGCACCTTTCGCAAAGACGATAAATCAGTAAACCGCCATTCTTCCTCGCGGGTAGTCGGGATAGTCGCATGACGTACCCAATTCGCAGCACTTTGGCGTAATTCCTGCAACCAACCTTCTGTTTTCGTTGCAGTTACTTGATTTAACAACCCAGTCAGATAATCATCTCTATCTAACATTGATGTCAAACTAACTACATTGGAATTAGGAATTGGACTAGGAGATACTTGAATAGTCATTACACACCCACCTCAGCAGCTGCAAATTCTGCCAGCACCCAGTCATAACCGCGAGACTCTAATTCCAACGCCAGTTCCTTACCACCACTCGTAATAATCTGCCCCTGCGCCATCACATGCACAAAATCAGGCACAATGTAATCAAGTAATCGCTGATAGTGAGTAATCAAAATTGTCGAATTGTCTGGACTTGCCAGTTGATTTACCCCATTCGCCACAATTCGGAGCGCGTCAATATCCAAACCCGAATCAGTTTCATCCAAAATTCCTAACTTTGGTTCCAACAGCGCCATTTGCAGAATTTCATTTCGCTTCTTTTCACCACCAGAAAACCCTTCATTCAAACTGCGACTGAGAAAACTGGCATTCATCTTTACCACATCCAGCTTTTCCTCAATCAAATCGTCAAAATCAAAAGCGTCTATTTCCTCTAAACCTTGCGCCTTCCGACGGGAATTGTACGCCACCCGCAAGAAATCCAAATTGCTCACACCCGGAATTTCTAACGGATACTGAAACGCCAAAAATACACCACTTCTTGCGCGTTCTTCCGGTTCCAATTCCAGCAGATTTTGCCCCTGGAAAATCACTTCACCGCCAGTCACCTCATACGCCGGATGTCCAGCCAACACCTTAGAAAAAGTACTCTTACCAGAACCATTCGGCCCCATAATCGCATGAATTTCACCCGATCGCACCTCAAGATTCACACCCTTCAAAATCGGTGTCCCATCAACATTAGCCGTCAGATTCCGTACTGACAGCACAACTTCACTATTTTCAATAATCATCTTCTCTCCCTTCTCTCTCTACGCTCTCTGCGCCTCTGCGGTTCGTCATTCTTCCAAAAGATAAACACAGAACGCCGATGTCCCTGTGTTTATCCTTCCTTCCATTTATCCAACACTGCTTTCCAACTTCAAACTCAACAACTTATCAGCTTCCACAGCAAACTCCATCGGTAGCTGATTAAAAACATCCTTACAGAAGCCGCTAACCATCATCGAAATCGCATCTTCTGCTGAAATGCCTCGTTGAGCAAAGTAAAATAATTGATCTTCCCCAATCTTAGAAGTAGAAGCTTCATGCTCCACCTTCCCAGTATTATTTTGTACCTGGATATAAGGGAAAGTATTCGCATGAGCATTATCCCCAATCAGCATCGAGTCGCACTGAGAATAATTTCTCGCGCCTTTAGCCGTCGGATTTACTTTCACCAAACCCCGGTAACTATTACTAGAATTACCTGCGGAGATTCCTTTAGAAATAATTGTGCTGCGGGTATTCTTACCAACGTGAATCATCTTTGTACCCGTATCAGCTTGCTGCATATTATTTGTCAGCGCCACCGAGTAAAACTCACCCACAGAGTTATCACCCACCAAAACACAGCTAGGATATTTCCAAGTAATTGCCGAACCTGTTTCTACTTGAGTCCAGGAAATCTTGGAATTAACGCCCTGACACAAACCGCGTTTGGTGACAAAGTTGTAAATACCGCCTTTACCGTTAGCATCGCCAGCGTACCAATTTTGCACGGTGGAATATTTAATTTCGGCGTTATCCAGAGCAACGAGTTCCACAACGGCGGCGTGTAATTGGTTGCTATCATACATCGGTGCGGTGCAACCTTCGAGGTAAGAAACATAACTACCTTCTTCGGCGACAATCAAAGTCCGCTCAAATTGTCCCGTATCACCAGAGTTGATGCGGAAGTAGGTAGATAGTTCCATTGGGCATTTTACGCCTTTAGGAATATAGACAAAAGAACCATCGCTAAATACGGCGGCGTTCAAGGCAGCAAAATAATTGTCAGCTACAGGAACAACGCTACCCAAGTATTTTTGGATCAATTCTGGGTGTTCTTGCAACGCTTCCGAAATTGAGCAGAAAATAACGCCATCTTCCGCTAGCTTTTCTTTAAATGTAGTGGCGACAGAAACGCTATCGAAAATTGCATCAACGGCGACATTTGCCAGCCGCTTCTGTTCAGATAGGGAAATGCCTAACTTCTCGAAAGTTTCTAAAAGGGTTGGATCAACTTCATCCAAGCTGTTTAGTTTTTCTTTCTTACGTTTTGGCGCTGAGTAATAAATGATATCCTGATAATTTATTGGCGGATACTTGACATTCGGCCAAGTTGGTTCCGTCATTTTTTGCCACTGGCGATAAGCTCTGAGGCGAAAGTCCAGCATGAATTGCGGCTCGTTCTTCTTAGAGGAGATCAAGCGGATAACGTCCTCGTCTAGTCCACGCGGAATAGTGTCGGCCTCAATGTCCGTGACAAAGCCGTACTTGTAGGGTTGGTTGACTAAGGTTTTGACAGTGGCACTCATCAGTAATAATCTCTCGTGTTCGGAACTTGAATCTCTCTATAAGGATGGGAGACGGGGTTTCTTTAGCCGATTCCCATCTACCGTTACGGAATGGTTACACGGCTGCTAGAATAGTGGTGGAGAGTAAAACAACAGTTATGTTGTTTAATCTATCTTCATTTTACGCTAAATTAACAACAACAATGTTGTCAAAGTCAAACAATTTTGGATTTTAGATTTGCAATTTGGGATTGAAAGAGACCACAAAGGTGCTTGGCTCAAGGATTTTAGATTGACGATCGCGTAGCAGGCTACATACCAGAAAACTTTTTTAATCCAAAATCGTTCGACTGAGCGAAGTCGAAGTCCAAAATCCAAAATCCAAAATCGGCACGGTCAAATTTTCAAAGAAATTAATTTTTGGGGCGTTCGCTGAACGTCTCGCACCACATGAAGATGGCGACTACCCACCAGTCCTCAACCAAGCAAGATATCCTAGAGTATCTGCACAAACACGAAAAAGCAACGGCTTTGGAGCTAGCTGAAGTTTTAGACGTTACCCCTCAAGCTATTCGTCGCCATCTCAAAGATTTGGAGACGGAGGAGCTAGTTTTGTATTCTACATCAGTGCAGGCGGCGGGGATGGGGCGGCCGCAGCATCTTTATCAACTGAGTCGTCAAGGACGCGATCGCTTGCATCGAACAATGAGCGATCGCTTTGGTGATGGCCACGGGAATTTTGCGGTTTCGCTGCTAGACACCTTAGCCGAAACAGTAGGACACGACCAATTTAAATCGATTTTAGAGAAACAGTGGCAGCGCAAAGCTAAAGAATACCGCGATCGCGTGGGTAATGGTTCGTTGCGAGAACGTGTAGCCAACTTAGTAGAGTTGAGAAAAGCGGAAGGCTTCATGGCGGAGTATCACCCTGTTGATGTGAATGACTCTTTTGAGAGCGATCGCTTTATCTTAATGGAGCATAACTGCGCTATTTCTAACGTTGCCGAGTCTTTCCCCAGCATCTGTGGTCACGAATTAGAAATGTTTGCAGCTGTCTTACCAGATTGTACCGTAGAACGCACCCACTGGATTATTGATGGCGAACACCGTTGTGGCTATTTGGTGCAAATTCGTCATTAGTTCTTAGTTTTTTTAATAACTAATCCCCTATACCCAATACTTAATAATCAACTAAATTTGAGATAGCATTTCATTTATGGATGTACCACCACAGCAACCATCAACACAATTTTTAACCCTGGAAGAGTCAGCAAAAGTAGATGCGGCTTTGTTGTCTTCCCCAGAAAAATTTTTAACAAGATTAACAATTTCATCACTTAAGCTTTTGAAGCATATCGCCCAAGAGTACGGCGTTGCTATTGAAGATTTGACAGCACAGCAGGTAATTGCCTGGTTTGAAAAAGATGGCAAAATTCGACGTGAACAAGGCATTGAGGATTCATACCTGAAATGGTGAACTGTGGTACTAAAGTTTGCATTTCGGGTATAGCCTAAAAGTAACTTTACATAACGCCAACAGTAATCACCTCCTCTTCTATCTTTATCTGTGGTTAATTTATTTCTGTACCTTACCTATGTACTGGAGTTTAGACTAAGCAGCAAAAAACGACCCAGGAACGCTGAGTTTAAAACAAGCAGGCTTCAGGCATGAAAATCGGCAATATTAAGCAGATTCTGGTTGTTGTTTACGTGGCTTAGTTGTAGTTTTTCTGACAACAGGATAACGTATTCTACGTTGTCGTGGTTGTCCTAATTTCCAACTTGGAGACTTTCCGCGAGGTTTAGGCGGACGGGCAGGAGTACCAATCGTCGTTAAAATGCTCTCCATTGCTTGGGCAACTCTTTCAGGGGTCAAACTAACCAATAACTTTTGCCAAGGTAGAGGGTTATCTGCAACGATATCACGCGCTAACCATAATTCCCAAGTCATGATTGGCATCAACTCACTCCAACGCTCACATTGCTTCGGGGTACTTAGTTTCGGAAGAGTCCAGTGTAGACGTTGTTTCAAAAATCGATACCAGTGGTCAACAGTAAAGCGCCGCAAATAAAGTTGCCAAACTTCTTCTAAGGTTGGCATTTGTTCTCCAAACCAAGCCAACCACAAAGGTTTTGACACCCGCAAGTTGCCTTCCGCATCAAGACGCTCAACCCGAATCAGAGACATCGGGCGTATAGCGGCTTTACGAAAGTGTAAATTTAACCACAGGCTCACCTTGACTCGGCCTAGTTTGGCATGATTTACTTCTATACTTTGAGCAACTTCACTCCATGTAGAAGCATCATTCAATTTAAATTTATCACCATGTTTTCTGGGTCTTCCCTTCCCGGAATATGGTGGCGGTGCGCCCCATAAACATAAGTTTGAACGTAAACGCACAAAAATATCTGCTTTGATATTAGTCGTCTTCAACACGAAAGGGGCGCAGCCATACTCACTATCCCAAACTGAAATTGGTCTTGTAGGTAAATGTTCACAGACTTGTTGTAGTTGCCAAGCAGCTTTTTGTATTGGGTTTTCCCAACTAGTAATTCTTTCATGTCGCAAGGGTAATGCCCAACTACCCGAATCTTCCGGTATCCATGCAATCGTACTATACCCCTGACCAACAGTAATTGGTTTGTCTCCCCCCATTGAGACACTACTGTGTTCAATCGTCCTTTCCTGCAAAGTTACTGCATTTGGGCGCGACCAAGCTGTGTGGTCGCCAGCCAATAACGGACGACCCTCTGCTGGCATCTGTTTGATGTATAACTGCATCAATTTTTGTCGCTGTGGTCTGCTATCTTGTAGTGCTTCGTAGATGCTTGACCACTTACGTCTAAATGCTGGTGATAGCGATAAATCTGCCAAACTGTAAGCGTTTCGCGTCAGCAATATTGCATCCATCAGTTCAAAAGTTGCATCATGCGCTCTACCTAAATAGTTATACGCTGCTTGACGAAATTCTTCTAGTAAGGCACGTTTCATATTGGCAGATGAGAATTGGTGGTTCTTTTCTCAGATTCTGCTAATAGGGGGCCTGTGTTCAAGCACACCCCCTATTTTTTCTTTGACTGCCTGCCATTTAGTCTAAACTCCAGTAAGTTATCAATTACCTTCAAAATAATGATAATCAAATAGAGGGGGAGGAGGCAAGCGTAGCTTGCCTCCTCCCCCTCTCCCCATACACGATTATCATTCTTATTAAGACTATTTTGAGTATTTTAGCTGATTGACAAAAGGCGCTTTATTCTAACCTCTTACGGATGCTTTTCACCGGATGTCAAGAATCAGGAACACTGTCCAATGATTATCTAAAGAAAATATTTAAAAAAATATACTGATTTTTTCAGTTAATAATTAATAAAATTATACTAGCTCCTTACTTATAGTATTACATATAAACTCCAATTATCCATGTAATATCTAGCTATTAGATGTCAAATATATTACTATTTTTGACAAATTGTGACAATCGTTTAAACGGAAACTGCTAAATTTTTTTTCCGAAACAGCTATAAAGTATTTTGTAGTTAAGTTTGTTCGTTTTTATAAACTTAAACTATAGAAACCTTATCTGGATTATGAAAACTGGATTAAACTCAGTCAAATTACCGCTGCCAAACAATCGCACATTCACATGAATAGCAGTCTTGTCAGCACATCCAAAGAACCACATAGGGGTTCAAGAGAGTAAGTAGATAAGCACAATTAAAGCAAACTAGACTCACCTACTTACTGCTCATCGGACTTATCATGACGTAGCTCACATTAATAACTTTTTTTGATTCAACAATGGAGTAAATAGTATGGCTTATAGCATACATAAAGCTAAAAATGCACAAGAGATCAAAGAACGGGAATACGGTATTGCCGATCAAATGATTAAGTTCACAAAGTTTACTTCATGCCTTGGAATAGTGGCTATAAATAATGAGGGTAAGCTAATTGGTATCCATCTTAGTGTTGTTGATGAAAATGGTGATGCTTTTTCTCCTACTGTTGTACCACTTGTTACCTCTTTAGTAAGAAGTGACCCTCGTAAAGTGGTTTTCGTAGGGCATAATTACTTATGGGAAGAGAACTTACCAGTCGCTTACAATGAATTAAAAAATGCACTACAACCCTCTGATACTACAGATGGAGAGGACGGTACATACCAAGCAGTCATAGAAAATGGCGAAATAATAGTAAATAGAATTTAAAGATAATTAAGTAAAATTCAACTGAAATAGCTATTCATTACAGAGTACTCGCAAAAAATTTTGGTCTACTAAATTTTGCCGAAATCAGTATAAAAGGTAGGCTAATTCTATGTACATTTAATTAGAAGGAGAATCAACTATGTTTTTGAAGTTTAATCAAAAAATCGTATTAGTACTTAGCTTGATGGGTTTAATTACACTAATAGTCATGGGAGTAGTTATACTACCCTCTAATTCTGCATTAGCACTTTCTAATTGTGCTTGCGTAACAAGTGAAGCACAACCCCAAATTGGTCAAAGTACTCGGTCAAGCGGAAATTTTTCGACTCAAGGTTGTACAACTAGTCTAAAATGGGAACTTCCAGACGGTATTAATGTTGATATTATACAAGATGTCTCCGGTGGAAGAGATCGTGGTTGGTATAATGTGTCTAACGATACTACAAAGCAAAATCCAAATCAAAGGAGTTTGTATATTGGAAATCCGAAGGGTGCTAATAAACCCTTTCAAGTTTGTGCTTTAAATATAGATTGAAACTATAGGCGAAATTCTATTTTTTTAGCACTTTAATACCAGAATACCAGGTATAGGCATCCACTTTGTTTACTCTAAGAATTGGGTGGGGAGTGATCGCACTTTATTTTCTTGTAAGAATTGGGTACGGAGGGCGATTGTTTAACCCCAATGTCGTTATAGACTACAACCACCACAGACAACGAACTGAGAAGTGTTCTAAAAATCCTGTAGAAAGTAAAGAACAGCCTAAACCTCTCTCACTGTCACATTCGTCCCTAACCACATATCAGAAGCTACAGGAGACGCTAAAAGAAGCTGGATTATACGAAGTCGATTAACAACGGCAATATCTTACACCCCCAATTCTCACCCCGTAGCATCTCTTGTGGCTGCGGGGTATTTTACGTGGTTAGATATGATCGCCACACGAGAACACAGATACACCACGACACACAATAGCCACGCCACGCCGCCACACAGGGCAATAGCACCTAAGAACGTACAAATTAGCAGCAAACCAAAAATAGCGCGTCGTAGGGCTTATAAGGGTAGGTCACACCACTGCCTAACGCGGCTCTACATGGGAATTTTGAGCGACTCGTCCAGGGGTCAATTTGTCAAAAGACTTCTGCCAAGGTAAAGGATTGTCAGTCACAATATCACGGGCTAACCACAACTCCCAAGTCATCAGGGGCATTAAGTCACTCCACCTTTCACATTGTTTGGGGGTACCTAGCTTGGGAACAGTCCAGTGCAGACGTTGCTTTAAAAAGCGATACCAGTGGTCAATGGTAAAGCGACGCAGGTAAAGTCGCCAAACTTCTTCTATTGGAGGCATTTCTTCTCCTACCCAAGCCAACCACAAGGGTTTCGACACTCGGTCATTACCTTGTGCATCGAGACGTTCAACTCTAATCATTGACATCGAACGTGTCGCCGCTTTACGGAAATGCAGTTTTTTCCACAGGCTAACCCGTACCCGTTTTAGTTTCGGATCATCTACCTCGAAAACAGATGCTGGTTCACCCCATGTTGTTGGTTCATTCAACTTGAATTGATTGCCATGTTTTCTCGGACAGCCAATGCCTGTATAAGCTCCTGGTTCGCCCCATAAGCAAAGATTTGAACGCAACCGTACAAGAATGTCACATGGAATGTTGACCGTCTTCAAAATGAAAGGAGCGCAGCCATATTCACTGTCCCAAGCTGAAATCGGTCTGGTCGGTAAATGCTCACACACCTGTTTTAGTTGCCAAACTGCTTTTTCAATCGGATTTTCCCAACTGGTGATCCGCTCGTGCCTCAAGGGTAATGCCCAACTACCTGAATCTTCTGGTATCCAAGCAATTGTACTGTATCCTTGACCAACGGTAATTGGTTTATTTCCGGCTATGGACGTGCCACTATATTCATAAGTCCTCTCTTGTAGCGTTACTGCATCCGGGCGTGACCAGTTTGTGTGATCTCCTGCTAACAAGGGTCGTCCCTTGAGGGGTATCTGTTTGATATATAGCTGCATCAATTTCTGTCGCTGTGGTCTACTATCTTGTAGCGCTTCATAAATACTTGACCACTTGCGTCTAAATACTGGTGATAAGGATAAATCTGCTAAGGAATAAACATTGCGAGTCAGCAATATGGCATCTGTTAATTCAAACGTCGCATCTTTAGCTCTACCTAAATATTTGTAAGCTACTTGACGAAACTCTTCAAGTCTGGCATTTTTCATGTTGGCAGGTGAGTAATGGTAGTTCTTTTCTCACTTTCTGCCAAAAGGGGGCTGTATTCAATCAGACACCCCTTTTTTCATGATTATCATTATTGTATTATTCTCTCTGCAAGCATACTACACAATAATTGTTCAAGGTCGCGGATGCTTTGAGGCTGACAAGATAATATTTTTAACCTCTAATTCCATTTGGTTTGCGTTCTCTCATATCGCTTTTAGTCTAAACTCCAGTATGTAGGAACCACTATAAAAACAAAAAGCACCTTTTTTAAGGTGCTTTTACAGTTGATACTATTTTGTTTATCAAACAATTATTTAAGCATTGTAATTGTTAGCCCGAGGACTACGAGCACCAGTTGCGGCTCCAATCATTGAAGCTATTAAACCCAACAAAGAACCAAACACAAACCACCACAATCCCGAACGTAAATTAGCTGCTGCATCACGAGCTTGTTGGGCACTGATATTTGCTTGTGGTACATTAACACCACCTTGTTGTTGTACCTGATTTATAACTTCCCCAGCGTTAGAAGCAGCAACACCAAAAGCACCAGATACTCCGCTTGCTAATAGCCATGAACTAACTGCTAAAGTCGTTGCCCAAAGAATTGCACCGTTAAGAAGAGCTGTATTGCGGTTCATTGGCCCACAAGCACGAGCTGTAACCCAACCACCAGTAAATAGGGAAATTAGTAAAGCGATAGTTGACCAAAGCCCCGCATTACCCGCAGCGTTAGGGGCGATTGTTCTGGGTGCGCCTGAACCTTCAACTGCGCCTGCTGCAAAAGCACCAATTATAGCGCTCAAAATTAATTGAGTAGCTAAAGCAACCAACAAACCAGAAATAATCGGCCCCCAGCGAACAAGATCATGATACTCACTTACTCGGCCTGCTACCACAGACTCAGTAGGAATAACGTCATTACCTGTCCGATTTACGTATGACATAACTTATGTTCTCCAGTGCTGTTTCAGCAAAGCTTACTCTCAGGTATATTCATGTTTATGCTTAAAATTAAATAGCTAAATCATCTACTTTTATATCTATCAATAGAAAGATTTTATAAGTATATCTTTAGTCAGAAAAAGCAGATCATAATAAACTTTAATATAAAAATTTTAATATCTAAATAATTTTTTAGAAAAGAAATTTTCATTAAATTTTTATATTAAAACACAATTAATTATTAACTATTATGAGAAACTAGCTTTAATTTTGTAAGCAATTAGACTTAAGACAAAACTTTGTAACAATCGTCAAAAGTTAAGAAGAATCAAAAATTAACGCATCCTCACAGCAGTACCTGTGGCAGTAATCAATAAAAGAACTCCTGACTGGTCAAGATTGATTGTGCCAGTATCAATTTCAATACCAATCACAGCATTTGCTCCTAAACGTTGTGCTCGTTGTTCTAATTCTTCTAATGCCTTGCGTTGACCCTGCTCAAATAGACGCTCATAGCTACCAGTGCGTCCACCAATAATATCTCGAATACCCGCCAGAAAATCCCGCAAGAAATTGCTACCGTAGACTACTTCTGCTGTCACAACGCCTAAATAGGACTCAATAACGGCTCCTTGAATTACATCAGTGGTAGTTATAATCATAAATTAGCCTCCCAGATTGTATATAGGTTGATACTTATTATTAAAATTTATATACAAAACTAGTTTGTATTCATACAAGCTTAATAAATATGCTCTCACATAATTTTAGATTGTGAACATATTTGTACTCTTACTCTCTGGCTAAAAACTAGCATTTAAAAAAATATTTAGCTTGTTAAATTTATCTTACCGTGTAATGTCTAGAAAAGGATATAAATGCCTAAATTGCGACTTCCTACAGGGTAGTATAAAAATGTGAATAATTGGATACAGAGTCAGCCATTTGTTCCAGAAAACAATAAACAGAAATAAATCTTAAATTTTCTAAAATTGGTAGCTCGCTTTCTAAAATTAAGCCAGATGCCTGTTAAATTTTTATAAGTGGCACGTATAACTACTGAGAAAAAAGTGTTATTTTGCTAGTCTACGAATTTATATGTAAGTAACTTCATCTAAACTTGATATCTTACACTTCCTCATTCAGTAAAAACCCTGTAATGTAGGTGGCGACTAATGTAAAGGAAAGAATCAATGAATTATTAACATCTTAATCAATACGAAGAAATACAGTTTTCAAAAGTCCATATTTTTGTTTTAATGTACAAGAAAAAAGTCCTCAAAAATTTCAGGAAATTTACTGTGTACAAGCCAACATCAATTGTGCTGAGTGTGTTGTTATTAGGATGTTTTTCTTTAACTATACCTTCAGTAGCTCAGGCTCAGGTATTAGTGGCGCAAGGCAAAAACCCAGAGTTAAAGCAACTACTAGAAGAAGGACGGAGGTTAGTGGATACGGGCGATTATGGTGGTGCGATCGCAGTTTATCAGCAAGCAGCTAGGCTAGATGCCAAAAACGCTAAAATTCATTCAGGTATTGGTTATTTATACGCACAACAGGGAAATTACCAGGCAGCATTAACAGCTTATCGTCGTGCGATCGCCATCAATCCTAACAATAGTGATTTTTACTACGCGGTGGGTTACATCAAAGCGAATTTGGGCGACACCCGTGGGGCAAAAGAAGGCTACCGTCGGGCCATACAGCTGAACCGTAATAACGTTAACGCCTATTTAGGATTGGCTGTGACGCAATCTCGAATGGGAGACTATAATGCTGCTAGCTGGGCATACCAACAAGCGATCGAATTGGATAAGAACAACGCTCAGACTTATGAGTTAATGGGTTCAATGTATAAACAGCGCCGACAAACCAAACAAGCAAACAGCTTGCTTCAGAAAGCCCGTGATTTATACAAGCGGCGTAATGACTCAGATGGCGTCAACAGAGTAGAAGCCATGCTGCGACAGTTAGGAGGATGAGATTAATCTAACTGGCGTCCCGTTAATTCCACAAAAATATCTTCCAGGTTAGAGGGACGCACCATCATTCCGGTTTTATCAGGCTGTTCATTCAAGTAGATATTTGCTGCTGACAAAGATGGGAAAAACAAATATTCCCAACTACGAGCACCATCACTTCCCACTTCAGATACACCTAATTGTTTCATCACCAAACCTTCACCGTGAGCAGAACGCAGTTGTTGTAAAGTTCCTAAAGAAATTAGCTTACCACTATCCATAATACCGATGCGTCCTGGCTTGGTAGAACCAAAAGCATCGCACAAAAATTCGACCTCATCCATATAATGGGTCGTTAGTAACATCGTCATTCCCTGCTTATTCAAATCTCGAATAATTTCCCAAAGCCGTCGCCTAGTTTGGGGGTCTAGTCCTACCGTCGGTTCATCCAAAAACAGAATTTGCGGTTGATGCAATAAAGCTCTGGCAATCTGCAACCTTCGTTTCATACCCCCAGACAGAGTTTTTACCAAATCATTACGTTTTTCTGCTAACTCAACATACTCTAGCCATTGATTAATTAGTTTTTGTCGCTGTGGGTTGCTAATGTGATGTAGCCTCCCATGCAGTTCCATATTTTCCCAAACGCTTAAATCGTTATCCACACTTACTTGCTGCAAGACTACGCCAATACTCTGTTTTGCCAGCATTGCTTGGCTCATCACATCATATCCGCCTACTTCTATCCGTCCTTTGGAGGGTTTAGTTAGTGTAGTTAGCATCCGAATTGTGGTGGATTTACCCGCACCGTTTGGGCCAAGTAAAGCAAATATTTCCCCCGCTTCAATTTGGAATGACAGATCATTTACTACAGGTATATTGTTGTAAAACTTGTAGACATTTTCTAGAAAGACAGCAGCAGTCATAGTCACTTTGCTCCAATAAAAATTTAACGAGGTTCAGGGGTTTAAGTCCCCTACTTCTATCAAGCAGCGCGTGAAAGTGTCGGGGTCTAAATCCCTGTTACAAAATGCAATTGCGAATTGCGAATTGGTTTAATTTCTCTTGGCGATTATATCTAGAATGACTGTAATTAATGTGTCTGGGTCTATTGGCTTAGGAACGTGCTCCTGAAATCCGGCGGCTAGAGCTTGTTGGCGATTAACTTCTCCAGCGTAAGCCGACAAAGCTAAAGCCAAAATTCGCCCACCTTGTTCGGGTGGCATGGCTCGAATTTGTCGAATCAGCATATAGCCATCCATCTCTGGCATTCCAATGTCACTCAACAAAATATCTGGTGGTGATTGCTCTACCGCTTGCAGTGCTTCTATTGCCGATGTCACAATACAAACCTCTCCTCCCGCCTGCTCAAGAACAAAGCCCAAAAAATCACGGATATCTTCATCATCATCAACAATTAGTAACCGTATTCCTGTCAGAGGTGAGGTGTTAAAAGTCAATAATGAATAGTCTTCTTCTGCTTTCTGGCTAGAACCTAGTGTTTTCATCAAAGGAAACCTGACATTAAAGGTGGCTCCCTGTCCTTCTCCAGGACTGTCTACTTGAACAGTACCTCCATGCAGTTCAACTAGATGACGGACGATCGCTAGCCCCAACCCTAATCCGCCAAACTTCCTAGTTGTTGTCGCATCCGCCTGACGAAAGGATTCAAACACGTAGGGTAAAAAGTCAGGATTAATACCTTTACCCATGTCGCTAACAGTAATTTGAGCCTGCGAGTCTTGGCACTCTAAGCGAATTTCAACCCGTCCACCAGTGGAACTAAATTTTACAGCGTTAGTAAGCAAATTCCAAAATACTTGCTGTAAACGAGCAGAATCTCCCAAAATCTGCCCAATATTTGGGTCGAATACTCTTTCAATTTGAATTGACTTAGCTTCTGCTGCTAAACGCACAGTTTCAATAGCCGCTTCAATTGTCGATACCAAGTTAACAGGAGCCATTTCTAAATTGAGTTTGCCAGACAAAATGCGAGAGATATCTAACAAATCTTCAATTAATTGTGCCTGGAGTTTGGCATTGCGCTCGATTGTTTCCAAAGCAATAGCCGTTCTTGCGGCATTTAATGTTCCATTGCGAAGCAACCTAGTCCAACCCAAAATAGGATTGAGGGGCGATCGCAATTCATGTGACAACACTGCCAAAAACTCATCTTTAATTCGATTCGCTGTCTGAGCTTGTTCACGTGCAGCTTGCTCACGCAAAAAAAGTTGTTCGCGTTCTGCTTCTGCTTGTTTTTGCTTTGTAATATCGCGTGAGATGACTAAAAGTTGTGCAATAATTCCTGATGCATTTCGGACGGAAGTAATAATTACATCCCACCACTTCGGCTTGCCCTTTGCTGTGGGACAGTAGCCTTGAAATTGACCAACATTACCTATTTTGGCTGTAGCGATCGCCGCTTTGGCCTTTTCTCGGTCTTCGCCTTCCCAAAAACTAATCCACTCGGCGTTAAGAAAGGACGCAGGCTCATCAATTTCTAGAAGATGCAGCCCGCCTTTATTCAAGTAGAGTACCTGCCCATTTAACGTTAAAACTTTGATGCAATCATGACTGCTGTCCAAAATTCGTTGCTTTAACTCTTCACTTTCTCGCAGGGCGGCTTCGGCCATTTGGCGTTGCGTAGCTTGCTCATAGGCATTGCTGATATCCTTGAAAAGGACGGCGACTTGTCGCTGCTGCGGTTGCCCAATGCGGAATGCATAAACGTCGAACCAACGTTGTAGGGCAACAGCCCTATTCTCAAAGCGAACGGGTTCGCCCGTTATGGCGACTTTGCCGTAAATTTCAAACCAATGCTTGTCATGATTCGGAATTAGATCGCGTATTTTTTTGCCTTCTACGTCTTTGAGTCCTGTTTGTTTCTCAAAGGACGCATTGATTTCTAAAAAGCGGTAATCGTTTGGCGTGTCGTTTTCATCAAACAGCATTTCGATCACGCAAAATCCTTCGTCAATGGACTCAAACAGCGTTCGATAGCGTTCTTCAGATCGGCGTAAGGCTGATTCTGCAAGTTTTTGCTCACTGATATCTGTGCAAGTGCCATACCAGCGAATAATTTGACTGTTTTCATTCAGCATTGGTAAAGCACAGGAGAGATGCCAACGATAGGTTCCATCTGCCTGTCTCAAGCGATGTTCAACTTCGTAGCTTGTGCCCATTTGAACGGCTTGAGTCCACGTCGAGATGGTGTGTTCTCGTTCCTCTGGGTGGATAAGGTTCTGCCAACCGAACCCCTGGATTTGCTCTAGCGTCATCCCAGTGTAGTCAAGGCAGCGAGGGCTGTAATAATCTACCCGACCAATTGCATCGGCTGTCCACACCATTTGGGGAATGGATTCAGCCAGAAAACGAAAACGTTCCTGACTGGAAGCAAGGCGCACTCGTCCCAACTCTAAATTGGCAGCAACCCGTGCCAGTAATTCCCGTCGGCTGAATGGCTTCACCAAGTAATCATCTGCCCCAAACTCCAATCCTTCCACTGCCGATTCTTCTCCAGCCCGGGCAGACAGTAGCAGAATGGGAATTTCGCGCGTTCTTAAATTAGCCCGCAACTGCCGCAGCAACTCAATGCCATCCATTCCTGGCATCATGACATCGCTGAGGATTAAATCAGGCGGATCGTTATACGCGGCAGCTAGAGCGCTTTCACCATCAATTGCCACGTCCACTTTATAATATTCGCTAAGAATCCGTCGCAAATAATTCCGCATATCGGTGTTGTCATCCACCAATAAAATCCGGGCAGAAGAAACAGGGGAGAATTCTTCCTCTTCAAGAGTTTCTTTCGGCAGCCACCCTAAAGCTTCCTCAACATAAGACATTGCTCCAGAAGCAGTAGAAACATTGCTTTGACTAGTATTAAGGCAATTTAGGGGTAAGTGAGCCGTTCCAGTTGGCAATTGAACAGTAAATGTACTGCCTTGACCGAAGGTGCTGTCAACGGTGATTGTCCCACTATGCATCTGGACTAATTCTTGCACTAGCGACAGCCCAATGCCCGTACCCTCAAAGGTGCGACCTTTGACACCTTTAACTCGATAAAACCGCTCAAATAATCGAGGAACCTCATCTGCCGGAATTCCAGTACCAGTATCGCGCACTATCAGTGATACCATCATGTCAACCGGGCGCAAAGAAACCGCAATCTCTCCAACGAAGGTAAACTTCAATGCATTGGAGAGCAGATTTAACACAATCTTCTCCCACATTTCGCGGTCTACGTAAACGGGTTCTGCTAGGGGAGGACAATCCACAATTAATTGCAATCCCGCCGAATCAGCAGCAGACCGGAAAATACTTGCCAGTTCTGCGGTATAGGTGGCTAAATCAATTGGCTCATAATTAGCTATGGTGCGTCCGGCTTCAATGCGCGAGAAATCTAACAGCGTATTGACTAGTTTGAGCAGCCGTGTACCATTGCGCTGTACCATCTCTAATTGCGCTTGGGCTTTGGCTGGAAGAATTCCGTCTAATTCTAATTCAGTTAACGTCTCTTTCAGTGGCGACAGCATCAGCGTTAGGGGAGTGCGAAATTCGTGGCTGATGTTGTTGAAGAAGGTCGTTTTAGCTCGATCTAGTTCTGCTAGTGCCTCCAGTCGCTTGTGTTCTTCTTCATAAGCACGGGCATTAGCGATCGCGATCGTCATGTTGCCTACCAGCAAATCGAAAAACTTTCGGTAATCCTCCTCAAAAGCCCGGTAAGGATTGATGCCCAATACTAGTAATCCAAAAATTTGTTTTTGTCCAGGTGGGATGAGCGGCACGACCCAAGCAACTGAGGGGGGTTTGTCGCAAGCTCCTGTGGGCAGAGCTTCAAACTGATTTGTCAAATCATCTACGATTGCTGCTTCCCCGGTATGATAAACTTGTGCGAGTTTCCATGCATCGCTCTGTTGAGTTAAATTTACTCTCGATAGAATTGTTCCTGTTTCCTCGCTTAGAGTAGTTCCAACTAGCTTTGCACTTCTGCCATCTGGCTCAACCTGATACAGCATAGCAAACGGGATGTCATGAGAATTAGTTGCTAAAGCTTGAATTGCAGACAGGCAAGCCGCTTCTGTGGTCTTTGCTTGAGCCGTTTCTCTACTTAGTAAGCTCAGAGTTTGTAAACGGCGATCGCCCAGCACTCGTCCTGTTGTTTCACTAACAATACAAAAGACTCCGCCAACTTTCCCGCTCTCGTCTCGCACGGGGTCATAGGAGACATCGAAGTAAGTTTCCTCAATGTAACCGTGTCGATTTAAGAAAAATAAATGATCTTGCGCCCAAAATGCAATTCCTGTGGCAACAACTCCCTTAAGTAAAGGTTCTACAACATTCCAGGCTTCGCTCCACGCTTCATGAGCAGGGCGACCGAGCGCCCAAGGATGTTTTGAGGCAAGGGCAGGGCGATAGGCATCGTTATAAATCGTGATTAATTCCGAACCCCAAAAGAGGCAAATCTGAGCTTTAGAAGCTAGTAAGATGCTAATAGCACTCCGTAAGCTCTGGGGCCAATCAGCCACATAACCTAAAGCAGTCTGCGACCAATCGAGTGATCGCATCAGGCTTCCAATTTCGCCACCTTCAATAAAAACATTGTTAACAGCTATACCTTCTTCTTCAGGTGCCATCGCTGCTAGTTCTGATTGCTAAAGTATTTGGTTAACAGGTTTTCACCTGGTTTTCCTATATTATTATGTAACAATTTTTCAATCTGTTAGAGTGCTAGGGGAATTAGTCTGCTTCGTCCATTCTCCCATCGATTGACACTCTGAAATGACACCCAACTTTACTGGCAAACTTAACTTCTTAAGACAGTTACAGTAGCTGCCGAGCTTCTCGAATCAACGCCACCTTAAAAGGGCTAGTCATTTTTGAACAACAAAATTCCCGACTTATTTGAGAAATCGGGAATCTAAAATTTCAATTTTCACAAATCAAATAGAATTCATATAGCGATTTTGATAGTAAGCCAAAATCTGGTTAACTCTTTGCCGACTTTCTGAACCAGAGTTTGCTGTCCACGAGATACACAAGCCATCAATTTGACTTTGATTGTAATCAAACTCTTGGGATGACTGGGGAATTAACTCCACTTCTACCCCTTTGACTTGATGTAAATGAGCTGCTATCTCTCTATAGACAGCTAAAGGTAAACCAGCGAATTCAATTTTTTCCTTAGTCTCCATCTTTATGAAGCTCCAACATTGACAGGATTTGAGGGAGGCGTTGTCACTGACACAGGATTGCCGCTAGCAGATGCAGCTGACGGCGTTGAATTGACAGCCCCTTCTCCTACCATTTTGGCAACTTCAATACCATATTGTTCAAGAATCACGATCGGATTGTAGCCCTGATTCATTTCAATACGTTTAACCAGTACGCCATTTGCTAATCGCTGTCCCGCCTGCACATAGCGACTCGTCGGCTCATCCGGTACTTTGATAATTGCCTGTGGTTCCTTACTAATTAAAACTACACCAGTCACAACAACTGCCTTTGCTAACTCAGGTTGTGCTGGCGGTGGCAATACAGATATTAAAGCTGGGTTAGGGACAACTTGAGGCAAAACCTTAGGTAAGACTGAGATCAAACTAGGATTGACTTTTTTTGGTACAGAAGCAATCTTATTTTTTTTCTGATTTAAAGCTATTTTGGGTGTTGGAAGTTTTCGGACTGTTATTGATGGAGTAGGTAGCTTAGGCACCACAGGAACCGGTCTTCCAGATGTTTTAGGCATTCCGGTAACCGTTTGCCCGAAAAGTTGTGCAAACGGATCACTTCGATCTTTTGATAGTTGAACTAACTGTACCCGCTCTGTAGCATTAGTGGATTGAATCAAGTTAGCAGATGCAGGAGTAACTTGTGAAACCTCTTTGGCAGGTATCACTGGATTTTTAAAGGATTGAGTGGTTGGTGGCGACTTTGCTGCTATTTTAGGAATCGGCGCAGGATTGATGGCTTGTGGTGTATCTTCAGAAGCACATCCAGCGATCGCCAAAGTTAAAATAGCTGCAATTGTAATTTTTAAATTTCTGCCCATGAGCTGTTCTCAAAAGCCATTGAAAAATTGGAACGTGGAAATCAACATGCCTAAAACTTGTATCAAAGGCAAAGTATGTTACCTTTATAACTTAATTTTTTAAATTTTGAGGGTTATTTTTAGCACTACCTACTGGGTATAACTGCGGCTTGGTGTTTATGCAATCAATCTTCTGCCACACCCATAAGCTGTTTCATCAAATCCAGACCTTTCTTAACTCTACGGGAAACTGTTACCACACTAATTCCCAGATGTTCTGCAACTTGTTTTTGTGTTAAATCTTGTAAAAATACACATTCCAACACATCGCGGGTGCGTTGTTCTAGCTGAACCAATGCTTGTTGCAAGCGAAGTTGGTCTTCTTGTACTAGTTGAAAGCTGCGATAGTTAGGATCTGGAACTAATTCTCCCAAACAAGTAGAGCCTTCTTCTCCATCTTGGATTGGCACATCAAGACTCAAGGGAGCGCGATTTATCCACGCTAATTTAATTTCTTGCCATTCGTTTGGAGAAATTTCCAGTGCTGTTGCTAATTCCGAGTCTGTTGGTTGGCGATTATGCTTTTCACGCCAAGAACGTGACACTCCTATTGCTTGCTGTTGCAGTGCTAACCACTTGCGAGGAATTCGCACGGTGACACCTTTATCTCGCAGATAGTGTTGAATTTCACCCCGAATATAGGGAAGAGCATAAGAACTAAAGGCATGTCCCTTAGAAAGTTCAAATTTTTCAATAGCCCTGATTAAACCCAAAGATCCAACTTGGAGCAAATCATCGTAGGTTTCATGACATTGATTCGTCCAGTAGTGAGCTTCTTTTCTCACAAGTCCAATATTGAGTTTTACCAGCTTATTGCGAATACTTTCTGACGGAGATTGCTGATATTCTCGCAACAACTGCCAAATTTCATGTTTCAGTTCATTGGTTGTTGTGGTAGGCATAGCACCATGTTTATTAAGTAAATCAACAATTAATTTCTCTGTTTTAAACTCTGCTGCGATGGCGTACCCGCCTTTTTCGGTGGCGATCGCACGATATCAAAGCTAATGTCGTGCTATATGCTTTAGCAAGTTCTCTGGTAGATAACAACGTTTTTCTCAAGAAAATTCCACAGACTTACTTGACAATCGAGCAAAGTTTAAATAAGCAAAATCGGTATATTCTGTAGCTGTTTTTAGGACTACATAGAAATAAAATATAAAATTAGTTACCAAATATAAAACCGAGATTGTACTTAACTTTAATTAATTAATGCTGAAGCTAATTTCTATAAAAAAAACAACAGTAGCCGTAATTTTGTTGGATAAGCAAAAGTTTGATTTACAGTAAAATTACGTGTTCATTAAACTAAATTCATCCAATAATTAAAAATTACTAATAATTTGCCGAAAATAATACGTAAATTTACGCAAAAAGAGATAACAAAAGGTATTTCACCCTTTGTTGTATTTAAAGTTTTCTCTATATTCAATACGGTTCAGTTAAGGCTAAAACTTTTTATCAAAGTCAAATTTTTTAACGTAGACGCAAAGCGGTGAAGCGGTGTGGTTTTCTCCCAAAGGGAGAGGCTAACGCCTGCCGTAGGATGCCCGAAGGGCTGTAGGGGGTTTCCCCATGAGCGACTGCTGTTAGCGCAACGTAAAGCCTTCTCTACGAGAGGCTGCGCCCTAAGCGTAGCTATGCCGCAGGCTTTACGGCATGGCAAATTTTGGAGACGCTGTGCGTAGCTTGCTTCCCCGTAGGACTACGCTTAGAGCGACGTTAGGAGCGTTACCCGGAGGGCTTGCCGCAGTCTACCGCAGAGGCGCAGAGAAGCCAGTGCGCCCTTGCGGTTTCGCGACTTGTTCGTCTTTGGCGTTCCCGCTCTTTAGCAACTGGCGCAAAACAGAGAAAAGAAAATGCTTAACCCAAGTGTATTATCCTTTATTTGTAAAAAACGCTAAAAAAAAGGCAGGGCTGTTTCATTCTTTAAAAGCCTCTTGAAAAGCTGGGAACAAGGGAAGGAAGAATTTTTCTCTTGTCTCCCCTTGAACCTTTGTCTCTTTTCGTCGCTGTAATGCTTTTATAGAAATGAAACAGCCCTGAGAATGGGGGCAAAAAAGTTAACTTTTGTTATGAAACCTGATGCTTACAGAATTGTAGTTCTGAGTGCCAGTCAGTTACCTAACTCCAGAGAGTTTAGGCACGAGCCGGTTCAACCCGTGCAAAAAATAGACCGCGAATCTTAACTTCTTTAGGTTCGCCAGCACCTAAATCTGTATCAGATGGCTGTTCGCTCTCGAAAGTACCAGCAATTTCACCACTAGAGCTATCAACTTTAGCGATTTGCAATGAAATCTTGCCATTAAGATTTTCAGCACGCTTGACGTTAGTGCGGGTAAGTTCTTCATCATCCGCTTGGGCGGGGAGAGCCACAGCATTATCGTAGCCACTAACGACACCACGACCCTTTGGATCTAGGAAGGCAGCACCACGGTAGGAAGGAACTTTGAAGGTGCCTTCAAAGTCTGTAGAGGTGTTAATACTGCTCAAACTGGGTTGGGTTTGAGCAACCAAGTTTTTGATAGTAAAGAGGAAAGGTACTCGTTCACCACCAGGAAGTTGCACAGTGATGGCTTGGAAGTCAAGACCATCTGTTTCCACAAAGGTGAGGCTATTATCTGAGTTGATTTTTAGGTCGCCTTGTACCTGGTCAATGGTGGAAGTGTATCTGGTCAACAATTTGCCAGCAACAAATTCTGCTTGTTGGCGTTTATTAGCAGGTTCTTCTTTGATAAAGAAGCTAGTTGGTTCTAAGCAAAGTTCTTTGATGGTGTATGACTGGCTAGAATCAATGGGAATGGAGCCACGGCTTGTTTCTGCTAGTTGGGGGCATTTGTTAGCCAAGCCAGTGCCGCGAATTTGATCGTAAGTGAGTACATCTCTACCACTACTAACGGCAGGAGCATCACTACAAGCTGTTATTAGCCCCAGGCACAAAGCCAAGAATGCAACAATTAAAGCGCGATACCTCATGGTCAACCTCAATCTCAAAAATTAATATCTAAGTTGTAAAACTGCATCGAAGCTTTGATTTTTGACGAGAAGCCATCCTTTATCGGACATTGTATTGCTCTGATTCTTGAGTTGAAACAAGTGTCCGGGCGTATAGGTTGGCAGTCGCCACTCAAACTTTTCTCTGCTAAACGTACTTAAACGTGTCGCTGCTTCGCACTTTGCTCTTGCATATAGCAAAAGCGGCGTCGCCCAAGTCTTTTTGTATCATGTATGTGACGCCACTACATACAGCCCATTGTTTGATGGGTAAATCAGCCAGATCATACGATTTTTTTTAACTCAAAATCAAAGTACTCAAAATTCAAGAAAGTCTCATCTCGATCGCATCTAGCTACCGTGGAGCCTATGGTAAAGGTTACTACGCTCTTTTACGAGCGATCGCAATTGCTTTTGATAAAGATACAAATCTAGTTATATTCACCTCTGAGTCAAGGAGGGGACAGGGGGCAGACGGCAGGGGGCAGAGGGAAAGGGAGATTCTAGAAGCTTACAGAAGGTTCATTTTTTAGGAGAACTATTGGCAAACTAGGGAAAATTAAAAATCTCCGGTAAATTTGAGTTGAACTCATTTATACGGAAAGGATGGCATGAACGATAACAAAAATCTTGAATCAGGGGAGTTGTCCTGTAAACTGCAAGCGATCGCAACTGTGGTGTATGATGCAGTTCAAGGTTGTCAAGGCGATAGTGTGGCTCTTTTGGCAATGCTTCGGCAATTGGAGTATTTACACCGAGAGATCCGAGATGGAGTTTTTCAAGAGAGTTTGCCTGTTAACCGTCGGCAACTCTACTCACTACTGAAAGATATTGAGTCTGAGGGAGGCTGGCCTTATATTGAGCGCATGAGACTACAAGCCTTTTTAGCAAATTTGCCACAAGAGGCTCCCGCAGAAAATAATCATGAAGTTTTAGAGAGCGATCGCTCATACGGCTGATCATGTCAAAATAAATTTCTAGCTGTGAATTAACAACTCTGATCGCCTCATCAACCGCTAAACCAAGAGCGGTTGCTCATTGAGGCTTCAAGCTAATTCGTAATTCGTAATTCTTAATTCTTAATTAAAAGGGGTTTTTACTGGTTATACCATCGCAAAGAATGCGATCGCGCTCCTCTAGATTGTGATTATGTTTGAGGTAATTGCCCACCCAGTCGCAACCACGAACAAGTAAGTTGTCAAGATTTAAATTCCACAGGATTATTGTTTTGTCATCACTCGCTGATGCTAGGGTTTGACCATCTGGGCTAAAGCTGACACTGAGTATCCCACCATGATGCCCATTAAGACTTTTAATTAATTTGCCATCACGGCTCCAGAGTTTCACTGTACTGTCCCAACTGGCAGCGGCGAGCAATTCGCCATTGGGACTGAAAGTAACGGCATTGACGCTATCAGTGTACCCCTTTAATAAAGTTTTTAATAACGTCCCATCCCGTCGCCACAGTTTCACAGTGTTATCCCAACTAGCAGAAGCCAGTAACTCGTCAGTGGAACTAAAGCTGACACCTGTCACCCAGCTGTCATGGGGCGATAAAGTTTTGAGTAAAGTACCATCTCGACTCCACAGTTTCACTGTTTTATCATCACTAGCAGAGGCTAAAACCTGACTATCATGACTGAAGTTGACGCTATTTACCGAATCCTGATGCCCCACTAAGGTTTTGAGCAACTTGCCCTCACGGTTCCAAAGTTTGACTGTTTTATCTTTGCTAGCTGATGCCAAAAACTGACCATCAGGACTAAAACTCACGCTCATCACACTATCAGTATGCCCGTGGAGAGTCATGATTAAAGTACCGTCAAGCCGCCAAAGTTTCACAGTTTTGTCATAACTTCCTGAAGCCAGCATTTTACCCTTTGGGTCAAAACTGACACTATGAATTTGATCTGTATGCCCCACTAAAGTTTTGTAAAACCGGGTTTTGACCTCACCTTTACTAGTGTATCGTTGCCAAAGTTTAACAGTGCGATCGCTACTACCAGAAGCTAGCATCTGACCGTCGGGACTCCAAGCAACGCTAAAAACTCGCTTCCGATGCCCTTTAAGAATAGACGGTGTTGGGGCATCTAAACTCCATAGTTTCACACTTTTGTCGTAACTTCCTGAGGCCAGCAATTTATTATTTGGACTAAAAGCTAAACTGACAACATAATAGCTATGTCCTTTGAAGGTTTTCAGTAAAGTACCATTGGTACTCCAGAGGTTTATGGTTTTGTCTTCACCTGCGGAAGCTAACTTTTTACTGTCGGAACTAAAACTCAAACTCCACACAGCCTTACGATGCTGCCGTAAAGTTTTGTAAAGACGAAAGTTAAAACCGTCTTTAGTGCTATTACTTTCCCGCCGCCAAAGCTTGACTGTTTTATCTCGACTTGTTGACGCCAACAATTTACCATCTGGGCTGAAAACAGCTACAGTTACAGCTTCCTGATGTCCCTGCAAAGTTGTAACAAGGCTACCGTCGCGTCGCCAGATTTTCAATGTCTTGTCGTCGCTGGATGAGACGATGAATTGACCATCAGGGCTGAAGTTTACCCAGTTAACTGGCCCTTGATGTCCTACCAGTATTTTTACTAAGCTTCCGTCTTTGCGCCAGAGTTTTACGGTTTTATCCTTACTACCAGTAGCTAACAATTCGCCATCAGGACTAAAATTAACGCTATAAACCTCATCTCCATCTCCTTTCAAGGTTTTGTATGGCTTGGTGTCAAATCCACCTGTAACCGAGTTTTTGTGCCAGATTTGCACTGTTTTGTCGAGGCTGGCGGAGGCTAGGGTTTGACCATCAGGGCTAAAACTTAGACAGTTGACAGCACCAGTGTGACCTTTAAGAGTTTGGAGTAAAGTTCCGTCAGGACGCCAAAGTTTCACAGTTTTATCTAGGCTACCTGATGCTAGTAACTGACCATCTGGACTAAAAGCTAGTCCCCAGACAACATCGGTGTGCCCTTCCAAGCGGTTAACCTCTGTTACCCCATAAACTGCCTGTTGCAGAGCTGTCACCACCCGCATTCGGGTATCTGGCTGCACTCCATCTGCTTGTTTAAGTTCTCTCCAAGCCCGCAAACTTTCTAATAGGGCATCAAATTCTTTATTGGAGGCAAATAAAGCTTCACTAGCAGCAGCGATCGCACTAATGTTCAAGTTGCTTTCACTACGTTCAGCTCGTAGAGTTTGGCGGATTGCTGCTCTTTTTTGCAAGTCGGCTTGCCACCATAATGTTGCTATTGTTCCCCCCATGATTGCCAGCACTGCGCCTGCTATTCGTGCTTCCCGCAGTCGTCGTTGCAATACCAAATTGAGTTGCTTTTGACTAAGTTGTTGGGCGACTTCAGCTTGAGTTTTTTCAAGTTTGATTTTTTCTAATTCCGCGAGCATACCATAATTGTTCTTTTGCCGAATCGGTTCAACTAAATAATCGTGAACTAGCTGATAGCGATCGCCTAATTCTTCTCTAACTCGCAACACCAAACCTGAACCCACCAATATTTCTAAAATCAGTTCCCCAACTGTTTCAAAGCTTGATATTGTATCTATATCACGATTATTAACTAATGCAGCCGCTAAATCAGCTTTAGTTTTTAACGGTCGCGTGCCTTTTTCATCAGTTAACTCAAATAATAGTTTCCAAGTTAACTCTTCATTCTCCTGACCACAATCTTTAATAACCTCCTCAAGCCAGCGTTCTACTAATTTTGCCGAGCCACCGCAAAGTTTATATTGTCCGAGTGTGGTAATGTTTTCTATTTGTAGTTGAGCGCCAACTATTTGTAATTCAATTGGATGTACTTCGTCTAGTTCTGTTGTTAAATCCTGGACTAATCGGTTAATTAATTCATCACTTAGTTCGGAATGTGAACGTTGAGTAAGACTATGAATTATGGCTTTAGCATCCTGGCTAGAGAATTTCCCTAGATAGTAGCGAATATCCTTATCAAGAATATTTTTATTAATTACGCCTAAATCATATAAACTAATACTATTTTTTTGGCTTAACCGTTCAAATTCTAATAAATAATGTAGATAATCTTCTCTTAATGATAGAATAATTTTGACAAATGAAATATTTAAACATTCACTAAAAAATTGGTAAAATTCTATTCTTTCACTGGGAAAGTTACTAATAAAGAAAAACTCTTCAAACTGGTCTAAAATGATAATTATTGTATAATTACGCTCGGTTGCTAACCGAATTTTTTCTAGGAGTATAGTAGGTGTAGAGTCAAGATTAACCGATATTCCTGTAGATGCCAGCACTTGATTTAGACTGCTTATTAAGACTGTGAGCCAATCAGTGTAAACAGACAAAACAATAGGTATAGGAATGCGTTCACCGATAACTTTACCTTTGAGCGCTGGAACTAAACCAGCTTTGAGAGTTGAACTTTTACCTACACCAGATGGGCCATAAATTACTGTAAGCTTGTAATCTGCACGACTAATTCTTTCAATCAAACGATTGACATCTTGCTGCCGTCCAGAAGCAGATATTTCTTGGGCAACTCCCTCAGGAATAAACGGTATTTTTTGAGGTTCCAATGCTGGGTTAATTTTAGAGTGTTGCGGCTGCAATTGACTTGCCCCAATGAAAGCACGAAAGCCATATTGATGCTCTATTTGAATTTTTTCTTGCTTAAGTTTAAAGGCTTCTGTATAGTCATGACGCTCAAAAAAGTAAAGCGATCGCAGTTCCTCTAAAATCTCTAAATAAAGAGATGGCTGATGTTGTAGCTCACAAACTACCCTCGCCCATTCCAGATTATTAATAGCCTCCTCTGGCTCACCGAGATGCCTCTGTGTACGTGCTAGCAAGAGAAGATACCAACTTTCTTGTCGTCGTCTTCGTAAAGCATCTTGCAGAGAAGCTTGTGTTACTTCTTCGGAGATAGAAAGTGCTGTATTCGCTAATTCATGAGCCAGTATCCAATTCGACTCAGAAGCTGCCACACTTGCCAAAAAGCCATAATCTTGAGCAACTTGTGCAGGATTTCCATAGCTTTGATGTAGATGTAATGACTTTTGAGCTAATTCTTTTAAGTCATTCCAGGCTTGTAAACGTTGCAGCATTTCACAAGCAGGCAAAATAAATTTAGCAACTAAGTCTTCTCTTTGTACTTCCTCCAATATTTCTAGACATTGTTTAAACCACGACAGAGCATGTTCGCAATAGCTTCTATTACTATTTTGATGTAAGTCCGCCATTCGGTGATAACACAGCCCCAGATGGAATATTACTATTGCTTGCTTAAGTAAAGATGAGAGGGGTAAAGAAGAATTACTTTCCCACTCTGCTACTCTCCTGGTTTCTTGCTGCCACAATGCTAGGCTTTTTTGATAATTGGCTAAAGCACCATTAATTTGATCGTTGGCGTATTTATCTCGCCCTATAACAAACTCTAAACTAGCTTCTAATCCTGGTGTTAATTTAACGCCGTACAAGCGCAGCAAATCATTACGGGCTGATTCTATTTCGTGGCGGTGTTGAGACTTAGGATCTAAATCTAGGGAGGCGTTAGATAAAAATGTTTCGGCACCTGCTTCTAAAACTTTAGTAAATAGAGATTCTGTCTCTTGTTGGATCAAAGCAATTAAATCTGCTTTTGCCATTTCAAATTTAATCGTGGTTGCAGCCCAGCTTTTAAAATCAGGTGCTAATCTTGAAAGCAATGATGCCACATCATCTTGTAGCCACAACACCACTGGAAATGGAAAAGTCACGGCATAGATATCTCGCGCTTGGTTGATACCTGTAAGTAAGTTTTCTATGTCTATAGTTGACTCAATACCAAAAACCATTACAGCTGATGGCAAACAATCTGTAAGGACAGCAGGATTATCTAAAGATAGTTCTGAGATTATTGTATTATGTAAGGAAGTAGTTGATGGATTTAGAAAGATTTCTCTGAAATAAATGTCTTTGCTAATAGAGCGAATATTTTCTAACATTTGTTCACGTAATTGCCCATAGTTACACCGAACTAAAATTAGGGCAAATTGACCTTCAGAAAGTGCGATCGCTCTAATTAGTCTTTGCAATGTATGCTGATTTTCTTTTGTGTAGATGTGTAGCTGCTTATCAGTAGTCATGGGTTATTGAACATGGAAAGTGAGGAATGGAGAATGAGAAATTGAGCATTAGTTATTAGTCCAATGGCAAATGACAAAGGACTAACGACTAATGACTCACGCAGCATTGTTACTTTTTTTGTTGCCAAGCTAAAACTTTTTCTGTTTCTGCTAGGGCTGGACTAATACCGAACCATCGTCCCAGAGGATCACGATATTCAAATAGATACATGCTTCTTAGTAAACTTTGATAATCAGACTCACCTTTAACTCTCTGCTGCTGCACTACTTCAAACAATAATTCCCATTGGGATTCATCAATAGCTAGTAGCAAATCGTCGCGGTAGTCCTTAATCACGGCTTCTAAGCAGTCCTTAGAAAAAGGTGGATCTTCTCGTTGTAGGCAGCTATAAAGTAAACCTAATAAATTACGAATATGACCACCACTAATGCGGCATATACGATCCAAAGTTTGAGAGTGATCGAATAATTCTGTAATTAATGAAAGCCTTTCATTCAAAGGAACTTCTGGAAAAGCTCTTGCTAGAACTAATTGGCGGACTAGTGACATGCCTGGTTCGTAGTCACTGCCATCTCTTTGGCGTACCAATACCATCGGTAGTACTTTTGGCGCAATCCCTCCCCCCAAACGATTTTTCAGTGTCTCATACTCATTGGAGAAAATTAACGTTAGAGGAATTGTATAAACTAGGTGGCATTTGAGTCGGCGTAGCTGTTCGCCTCGGTCGATAAAGAGATATTCTGGTTGCGATCGCCCCGATGCTAAGGGACGCATATCTACTCGATCCAAATTATCTACAATTACTACTAATCCTTTTTGACCCCGTAGCTTTAGCTGTTCAACAGCTTTTTCTAGAATTTCTTCGTTAATGGCTTGCAAAATACTATTGGTACGTGGCTCTAGATATTGCCTTAGTTGATTCCGCGTCTGGGTACTATCTTTGGTTTTAGCGGTAATTTTGGCAATACCCAACGATAACTCTGCTTGTCCAGAAAGCTCTATGGGACTTTGCAAAAAATCGCCTACTTCTTTGAATAAATTGGTAAAGTAACCAGGTTTAAGTTTGACGTTAATGCCTTCTAAACTAGCACTGACTTGACGGGCTACACTTAGCAAAATATCGCTGATATCAATATCTGCCATATCTAAGTCTTGACTCGACTCAAAGTAAACTACATGAAATCCCGCTAATTCTAGTTCTGTCTTGAGGCGCTGCAATTCCGTTGACTTCCCGCAGCCAATGTGACCCGTAAATAACTGGCAGGTTGGCTCATCAGGAGAAATTCGAATGATAGTTCGCTGCAATTCTTCGACAATCTTGCAACCACGAACATCAGCAAAATCTATGTAATACTGGCGATCTAGCACGTTACTTATATTGAGCGTGTAGCTTGGATTACATGCTTTATAAAAACGTGACAAATTTAATGTCGTTTTCATGTATCTAGAGGTATATGTTGATGTGTGTGTGTAGATGTGTGTAGATGCAGTTAACTTGTATTTTTTATACCAAAAATCTCTAGTCTGGATGTAAGCACACAATTACTTCGCAAGTTGGCAATATCTTGCAAAAGACAGCACTTGTTCCAGATCGCTGTCAGTAGTATGGTAGAGATTTAGTTGACCCTAGTAACCTTAAGCATATCTGTCCTTTTTACACCTGCTATTGAGTTTTTGGTAATCTGTAGCTTTTGTGTGACTTAGCACAACCCTTTATAGCTGAGTTAATTAGTAAAAAAGCTACTACGTCTTATAGTTCCCAGTTTGGATTGCTAATGATAAGGACTGGTATGAATTATAGCAATCTATACAGAGACTTAATGATATTTGCTTATCATTTCACCTTTTCTTTGTCAAGGTGGCAAAATTAGAAATATCTAAATTAACCTTTTGTAATCTTTAGAGACAAGATGTTTGACGATCCCTTGTCGAAAAGACAACAGTAAGTTAAGAATGGACACCGGAAACTTTAATTGGAAGGATGACTAGCGCCACGTTCGTTAATGTAGTTACTGTAAAGTGTTACTAAAAATAAAAAAAGTCTTGAGGAGAGCGGCTAATAGATGCTGGCAGTGTTTACTGAGATTAATAATGATAAAAAGGCGTCAAGGAATTTGAATTGTAAGTAGAAAGGGGTTTGAATGGCTGGCATAATATCAGTTTCCCGCACCGATCTAGCCCAGCGTCGTAAGAAATTACGTCGGCAGAGGCAGATGAAAATTATTCAAGCTATTTGGCGAACTTTTGCCATTACTGGTTTGGCGATTGGATTGCTGTGGGTGGCAGTCCAACCAGTGTGGGTGCTAAAAAGTCCTAAACAAGTTGCGATCAAATCAGGTAATCAGTCCCTGTCGGATGAGACAACTCAATCACTATTGGCGCTATCTTACCCCCAATCTTTGTGGCGGATTGAACCGGCAGCGATCGCTAACTCTTTGAAGAAACAACCAACTATTGCCGAAGCGATCGTTAGACGCCGCTTGTTTCCTCCTGGATTAAACATCGAAATCCAAGAACGAGTCCCTGTAGCCGTAACTCAAACACCAAATGGGCAAAATCAAGGCGCTGGCAACAAAAAAGTCACAATCGGCTTGCTAGATGCAAGCGGGGCCTGGATGCCTTTAGAAAAATATACATCACTGAATCCTACTAAGAAATTACCCAATCTCAGAGTAATTGGATTGCCCAAACAATACTGTCTCTACTGGACTCAACTTCATCAAGCTGTAAGCCAAAGCCCCATAAAGGTGATGGAAATTGATTGCCAAAATCCAGCGAATTTAATTTTGAAAACAGAACTCGGAAATGTGCATCTCGGCGTTCCAGGCCCCCAACTGTCTGAACAAATTAAAGTACTCGCCCAGATGCGGCATTTAACAGCAAAACTAAATTCCGGCCAAATAGAGTATATTGATCTGAAAAATCCCGAACTTCCATTAGTACAGATGAACCAAAAAGAACAAAAATTAACTTCTAAAACTCCTAAAAACATCTAGTACAGCATGACGTAAATAAACAGACCATTTCAAATAGCGTAAAAGCCTGGAATACAATTCTTTTGAATGCTTGACTTTTAACTTCCGCCTTGCAGTACTAGAGTGTTTAATGTATTGATAGCTTTTAGTAAATTAAGAAGCTTTATGCTGATAAATAAATTTATTATTTTCAGTTTTCGAGCAACCCGCACGAAAATTGGCATTAACTTCTAATTAAAATGAGAAGATAAATCCTAAAATCTCTATTACGAGTAAAACACTTTCAATTATGACTCCTAACACCTAATAGTAGGGTGCAAGATGTTCAGCAATCTAATCATCGGCTATGGCGTGCAAAACGCCTTCTATTCCAAAGACAGTTTACCGAAGTTTCAATCTGTAAAGGAAAATGCCGCCCAAAGTTGCGTAAGCATAGCTTCTGGGCAGTCAATTTAGACTATTCTGTGCCGTAATTCCTATCGGTTTACAAAACCTCTGGAAAAATCTTGATTTGTTGACCACACTAGTAAGGGTTCTCGTAAGATAGACTATTGCTCGAACAAAGTCTCCATTAAGACCCCCCAAACAACAAATTAATCAGGTATAGTCTGACAAAGTAAATTATTGCTTACTTCAACCTTAGGGATAAGTAAGTATAAGGTAAATTTTGTGTCTAAAGTTGCAGCTATCCCCAATGGTGAAATCTATTAACAATATTATTGAGGTAGATCAGACGCACTGTAGTGTGTCTTTACTAGTTCTGCCCTCTGCTGAGAATAATGAAACGATTAATGTATGGTTGAAGTTATACAGATCACTTTTAGATAAATGTAGGTATACTTCTCTAGAATTGGCTGTGCGATCGCTTGCCTTGAAGGCTCATCCCATAGCAAATTTTCACACTGCCAACTCTGTTAGGCTTGGCAGTAGTGAAAACAATAAAGAACAGTGCCATAGTATTGTGGCACTGTCAAACTAAAGTTGACTCTGAGGTGAGTAACACCTGAAAAAGTCGTTTATCTACCCTTTGACAAATCCAATGACACTTGATAATAACCAAGGACTTAACTATAAAAATTCCCAATCGACGGGACAGCCGGGGTTCTCTCTGGCAGTTAACTCGACCAATCCCTTTAATAACTCTGGGTTGAACTTCGGACAAAATCACGATAATAAGAAGATTTCTACGGAAAATAGCCGAATTGGCGAGATCGTTCCTGGTCGGGTTGCCAACATTAAAGTGATTGGTGTCGGTGGTGGCGGTGGGAATGCCGTTAACCGCATGATCGAATCCGATGTTTCTGGGGTAGAGTTTTGGTCAATTAACACTGATGCCCAAGCTCTAACCTTAGCTGGCGCTCCCAGTAGATTACAAATCGGACAGAAGCTAACACGGGGTTTAGGAGCAGGTGGTAATCCTGCCATTGGTCAAAAGGCAGCAGAAGAATCACGAGATGAAATTGCCACAGCTTTAGAGGGTGCAGACCTAGTATTTATCACTGCTGGTATGGGGGGTGGCACTGGGACAGGTGCAGCGCCGATAGTGGCAGAAGTAGCAAAGGAAATGGGCGCTCTGACTGTTGGTGTAGTCACACGTCCATTTGTGTTTGAGGGCCGCCGCCGTACTAGCCAAGCAGAACAAGGTATTGAAGGACTAAAAAGTAGGGTAGATACACTGATTATTATCCCCAACAACAAGCTGCTGGAAGTGATCCCCGAACAAACACCTGTGCAAGAAGCTTTTCGTTATGCAGATGATGTACTGCGTCAAGGGGTGCAAGGTATTTCTGATATCATCACAATCCCTGGTTTGGTAAACGTTGACTTTGCTGATGTCCGAGCGGTGATGGCAGATGCGGGATCGGCATTGATGGGAATTGGCGTTAGCTCTGGAAAATCTAGAGCCAGAGAAGCTGCGATCGCAGCTATTTCTTCACCATTACTAGAATGTTCTATTGAAGGTGCCAGAGGGGTAGTCTTTAATATTACTGGTGGTACTGACCTGACTTTGCATGAAGTGAATGCAGCCGCAGAAGCAATTTATGAAGTAGTTGATCCCAACGCCAATATTATTTTTGGGGCTGTAATTGATGACAGACTCCAAGGTGAGGTAAGAATTACTGTAATTGCCACCGGGTTTACAGGTGAAGTGCAAGCTGCGGTACAACAAAGCGTAGCGAACGTTCGAGTAGCACCTAATACCTCGAAGCGACCAGTAACACAGCAACCAGCTGTTAATCCTTCAACCTCAACTCCAAGTTCAACTCCAACTCCAACTCCAATTCCAGAACCGAAAGAAAAACCAGGATTAGATATACCTGATTTTCTGAGAAACCGACGTACACCACGGAATTAAAAGATTTTGGATTTGAGGTTTTAGATTAAATTAGCAGTCTCAGGTTAGGCTGACTGCTGTATAAAATCTGCTAGTTCCAGGGTTTTACTAAGAGCAGGGGTAAGCAATCTGTTGCCATCCCCAATCTTGCTAATGGGTAAAAACTCGTTAACGCTACTTTATAGAAATAAAATTAACTTGGGCAGGAGTCGGCTGGCTCACATGTCCAGCTATGCTTTTGGAAAAAATAAACTGATGTAGTAAGCACAAAGCGTGCTTACTACAAACCCTCAAAACTCGAAGCAAAAAATAAATGTAAATTATTGTTTGCTTTCTATTGTCTGTTCAAGCCATTGAATAACCTGATGACCAAGGTGAGTACCATCTAAGCGATCAATCTCACGAATTCCAGTAGGGCTAGTGACGTTAACTTCAGTTAAGTAGCCACCAATAACATCAATACCTACAAAAATTAAGCCATCTTGGCGTAACCGTTCGGCTACTTGGGTACAAATTTCATACTCCCTTGGGGTAATTTCAGTTTGAGCGACTGTGCCACCAGTAGCCATATTATTGCGAAAATCAGTTCCGCTAGAGAGGCGATTGAGCGCACCAATTGGTTCGCCATTGAGTAGGATAATTCGCTTATCTCCTGCTTTTGCCTCCGGTAAATAGGTTTGCACCATTACAGGCACTCGACCTTGGAAAGTACTGAGTTCGACAATAGAGTTAAAATTGCGATCGCCTGATTGCAAAAATAAAATTCCTTCGCCAGCTTTGTTACCCAGTGGTTTGAGAACCGCAGCTTTGTTCGCTTCGACAAATTGCCGGATAAACTGCTTATCAGCACTAACAATGGTTTCTGGAATTGCTTTAGTAAACTGGAGGGCGTACATTTTTTCATTTGCCCCTCGGATGCCGTTAGGACTGTTAATCACCAAGGTTTTATTTTGGTCAATGTAATCCAGAATGTACGTGGCATAGAGGTAGGAATCATTGACAGGTGGATCTGTCCGCATAAATACGGCGTCCATTGTCTCTAAAGAAGTTAAGCAAGAATCGCTCAACTTATACCAAGGATTCACCGCTACCCAGCGTCCCTCCAGCAACTGCACTGGCACAAGTTCGACTCGCTGTAGGACAGCCCAAGCTTTGCTCTCCACCACACTCAGCAGATTTGCCTGAGTCACCCAAACTTCGTGTCCCAGGATTTGCGCTGCTTCAATTAGGGCAACACTGGTATCATGACACGGGTCAAGCAGATGGATGGGATCAATGATAAAAGCCAGTTTCACCCTTTATACCTCAATCACCAACAAATTAAATGGTTATTCAATTATTATCTCTTGATGCTCTCACCAATTGACGTATATATGTACTGCTGAGTGGAACCTAGTGGATAAAGTCTTGTGGACAGATATCGTTTTTTTGAGAAAAATCCTGTAAACAAGGCAGCGCGTAACTCTCCAGAGTTGTGGCGACTGCCGTGTGTAGCGGCTTGTCGCTAGCTTCTAGCAATATTTACTCAACCTATACGTTGCTAGAAGTTAGTAGTTCATCTAGTTTGCCTTGACTGTCTAGAGCGTGGATATCATCACAACCACCTATATGATCATCATTGATAAAAATTTGCGGTAAAGAGCGCCGTCCATTTGCTCTTTGAGCCATTTTATTTCTGGCTGCCTCATCTCCATCAATGCTGTATTCAATAAATTCAACTCCCTTGTTCTTCAACAAACTTTTGGCACGAATGCAAAATGGGCAAGTTCTCCAAGTATAAATTTCTACTTTTGCAGCCATAAAGTCCTCAACTTTATTTAATACTTTTTAATTTTAGAACTTTGCCACTGACTCTAGTGGTCTGTCAAATCCATTTTGACGGTTAGAGAGACGCGATAAATTGCCTTCTTTACAAAGAGACGCGATAAATCGCCTTCTTTACAAAGAGACGCGATAAATCGCCGTCTCTACAGGAAATCTATTCATAAATTATTTATTGACAGACTATCAATACCTTATCTTGCTTTGTCTTTACCCTTATAAGGCGCTAACTTGGTTTACATAAAAAATTAGTCAAGAGATAAAGTCTGGATTCTTGACTAAGATATTATGTTTATACCAATTTTGTTAAAAAACAGAGTGGCTATTATTTAATTGTGAGAATTGCTTATAAAGCGTAACTCAGTTGTCAGTTAGTACTCAAGTTCTCATTTAAGCTGAGACTAGAGGCTTTTTCTTGGCAACCCTCAGCGCACCTAGAGCAAATAAACCAAGAGCTACTGTTGCATTAGACTCAGGTACTCGTTTAGGTGGAGGTGGTGGAGCAATATAATAAGTACTAGGCTCATCTAAACCAGTACCATACTGAAAACGAATATTCTGAATCTTTGTTAAATCAAAGCCAGTAGGTAGCCCTGAGAAAACGAATGTGGCAGAGTCTTTTACAAAAGTCCCTCCACTTACTGCTGAATTTGGACTATCGTAACCAGTAATAATACCGTAATTGAATTGCTGTCCACCCGAAAGACCGAAACCAGGTGATATCCCAAAACCTGCTGTACCAATACCGTAGTGCTGAGTTACTGGCTTAAGTACGCCACTAGCACCACCAAGTCCAGTGCTAGCGGTAGTCTTAGCAAAACCCCATTCAACTGTATTTCCTCCAACCTTGGTAAGATCGACATTAGTTCCGGTAGTTACATTATTCTTGATTACGGTTGGAGCTTTGGCTGAAGACAAGGTTAAGTTTGTTAAGGGAGATCCAGCATAATCCCAGAAGATTCCTGTTAGAACATCAGAAGGAGCTGATGCACCTGGGCCTGTATTAGTAAGGGTCAGTGTCAACTTGCCTGCTATTGAATCATCAAAGACAGCTTTTGCCGAAAGGGCTGTACTGCTTCCACCTGATATTGGGTTAGTACCTGTAGCTGAGAAAGTCATGGAGGCTGCATCTGCTCTTGGCATCTGCGAAATAACCACAGCTAATGTTGATATACAGTAGGCCGCATAACCTACTATCTTCTTGGAATATAGTTGAGACACTTGCTTTAAACTCCTTTGGTTTCTATTTAAGGCATTTAAAATGTCTTAAGAGAACTTTTTTAGTAATAAACGCTCATGTATAAATTGACATAAGAAACTATTCATTGTCTACCTTATATATCAAGGTTAACTAAAACTTTAAGTTGGAAACAATCAATAAATTTTTACCAGTATATATAATTAGCTTCAGTGTTTACACTTAAACTAATTTTAAGCTTAAACTATGCATAATCAGCTTGCTTAATTAAGCTTCTATTTTTCAATATTTAATCAATTAATTCGTATGGGAGATTGGTAATTCGCTTTACAATAAAAGCTGATGGTTTTCCATAGATACCACGAGATTTTAGATTTAACTTTGGGGAAGGCGAAATCGCCTTCCCCAAAGTTAAAAATTTAGGACACTAATATTAAGATGTTGACACTGAATTCGCAACTCAAGTTTTAACTACAGTCAACGGCATATTCAATCAGCTGGGCAAGACGATGACGCAGGGTTTCTAATCCCAAGCGCTGACTCGCAGAAATAAACACCGCGAGGGGAAATTCTTCCCTAGCTAGAGCCAGTGTCTCACTATTGGCTTGATCAATCTTGTTAAAAACAACCAGCGCGGGGCCAGGAGTTATTGGCATTTGCGCTAAGATTTCTCTGACTGAGCGAATATGACGCAACCAAGCGGGATGAGACAAATCCACCAAATGGAGTAGGGCATCGGCTTCTGTGACTTCCTCTAAGGTGGCGCGAAAGGCATCCATTAATGATGCAGGCAGTTCATGTATGAACCCTACTGTATCTGTAATCAGAATTTCTTGAGGTTTATTAGCTTCGCCATGAGGAATTACCAAACGGCGCGTAGTAGGATCGAGAGTCGCAAATAGCTGGTCGGCTGTATAAACTTCTGCGTTAGTAAGAGCATTCAACAAAGTGGATTTGCCAGCATTAGTATATCCAACCAAAGCCACGGAGGGAACTTCTTCATGCTGTCGTCGCTGTCGTAACCGTGAACGATGTGCTTGCAATTGGTCTACTTCTTTTTGTAGTCGAGAAATGCGCTGCCCAATGGCACGGCGTTCAGTTTCAAGTTTGGTTTCACCAGGGCCACGAGTTCCAATACCACCACCCAATCGGGACATGGCGCGACCTCTACCAGCCAGTCGCGGTTGCATGTATTCTAATTGTGCTAATTCTACTTGCAACTTCCCGGCACGAGACTGAGCGCGTTGAGCAAAGATATCCAAAATTACTTCGGTGCGGTCAACCACCCGGATACCAATTTGCATTTCTAAGTTGCGGACTTGGGAGGGTGAGAGGTCGCGGTTAAAGACGACGAGATTAACTCCTAGTGTTTGGGCAGTTAGGGCAATTTCTTGCACTTTACCTTCGCCAACTACTGTCTGGGGATGAATGCGCGATCGCTTTTGTTGTATTGTCTGTAATACATTTCCCCCAGCAGTATCAACTAAACGCGCCAATTCCATTAGGGTGTCTTGGAATTGTAGGGGGGTTATCTCACTGGTCATTAGTCCTACAATTAACACGCGATCGTGGTCAGAATCTACTTCCTGAGCAACAAATTCGCGTTGGAATTCCGCTTCCAGATTTTCTACCAAGTCTATTAAATCCTGTTCTGCCAGATCATCCAAGCCCAGAGGTGGCGATATATTCCAGCTTGGGGATTGAATTTGGCTCTCTTCTACTTTGAAAGCAGCAGGACTAGTAATCAACGTGCGAGACTCTTGGGGTATCAGATGAGCTAGATAAGCTTCTTTGACATATCCAGTCGCACCGCCTCCCCGTCGTGTAAATCCTGTTCCGGTAATGTTTAGGACTACTAGGGCATCTAAGCGTTGCAGTGCCATAGCCGTGAGTGCCGACTCATTTGGCGGTTCTGCCTTGAGATGGGTGGCGATGCAACGAATACCACTGAGTCGTTCTGCACCGTAACGGGGCAATTCTAGAGGTGGTATTTGTGTTTGACGCGGTGTGCCTACCCCGACGCGAATCACTTGTCCGCGACGGTTGATATAGGCGCACACAGGCTGATTGATTTCTGTACTAATTGCTGCCAGACGCTGGGAAAACTCGGACGTGGTGATGCGATCGCCCGGTATACGCTGGTGATACAGCCTCTGTAGTTGCTTCAGCTGGCTGGACTTTAAACCTTGGAGATTTCCAAAAATAGTTTCTATAGGCGTTTATGACCAGTTAAATGGCCCCCCGAATCCTTATATGTCTATTTTATAACAGGGTTTAGCCTCCTATCTCTCTCTTTTGAGGGATGCATTATGAATTAGTTGGCGGCGGATATTCATTTTAGGCTATGGCGGTTCTAAGTTGAGTTTAATAGAGACTTAACCCTCATTCGCTTCCCTACAAGGATACTCTTCTCTTGGTCAAAGAAGAGGAAAAGGGGCAGGGAGCAGGGGGAAATGAATGACCCCATCAAGAACTGCTGTGAAATGAAGGGGACAACATGGGTTCTCTGACAAATGAGCGATCGCTCTTGAAAGTACACCAGTAGTTGACTGATGCTCCAAACTCATACCATTTCTTTATGAGGCTACGCCAAATTTTCTCAGTTTCTTATTTCTTTCTGTCTTACCCTGCGAGAAATATCGCTTCTTTAAAAATTTTTAGAGAAACTTCATCAAATCCTTGCACAAAGCGCTCTCCACTCCCATATCACTCTAGAAATTAACAGGATTCCACTACGACGTCTCCATAAAAATTTCGTATTTGTTGTAAAAAAAATAACTAAGTTCAGAATATTTACTGATTTGTGTCCTTGGTGTAAAGGTTAGTTTTAATACAGGAGTTCACCAGACTCAGTTACACCGCTTACAACAGGTTCGACTAAGTTGTTACATTAGTTCCCTTAAGTTAAAGGGTAAACCTACTAAAGTTTCAACCAATTTAATTAACCGCTCAACAAGCGCAGAGATGACAGGAAAAGTCTCCGGCTTTGTATTGTGCAAATTGTCCGATCACTTTCAATAAAACACTAACGATTGACGGTATCGACATCCCTACTTTAACCATCAACGGTTAATAGGATAAAAATTTTCAGTTTTACAAAAGTGTTTCTACAAACGATGCGATTCTAAGTCGCGATCGCCACCGGAAAGGGCGGGTACGCCATCGCACAACTGCGACTGTCTTAAAAAGACTAGATAAATTATCCATTCAAATAACTACTTAGCAACATAGTTTATTGCTGAGAACGTACTACCAATTCACCTTACAAATATTAGGAGTTAATCTCATGGCTGGCAAAACATACTACGTTTCTGGAACAGGCAATGATAAAAATGATGGCTTGAAGGAAGGAGCTGCATTTCGTACCCTTCAAAAAGCTGGAGACTTGGTGAAGGCAGGTGATACCGTCTACGTCATGAATGGTACTTACACAAATATTTACCCTAACATTCTGGATATTTCAGATAAGCACGGTACCGCTAAGGCGCCAATCACATTTACTGCTTATCCAGGACACACACCTGTTCTAGAAGCACACAAAAACAATTGGAATGCTGTCTCAATTACAGGCTCTTCTTATATAGTAGTTAATGGGCTGACGATGACGGGAGCGCGGGATGAAACTACATTAAAATATGCGCTCCAAGAAAAAAATAATTTAGGTAATCCAGCAACATCTGGAAATGGTATTAATGTTACATATATTGATGGCGATGAAAAGCAGCATTCACATCACATCACAATTAGTAATAACAACATTTCTAAGTTTCCCGGAGGTGGGATTGGAACAACCCAAGCAGACTACATTACAGTAGAAAAAAATGTCGTTTCTGGGAATGGTTGGTATTCTCCCTTTGGAGTCCAAGGGATTACAATGCTGAACCTCTGGAATTCTGATAATAATGTCAAAGATTACAAAGTAATTATTCGTGGTAACACTTCCTTTGATAACAATCAGTTAGTACCTAGTGATGCAACGGGAAGAATACAGGAAGGTCATGGGATAATGCTTGATAGAAGCTATATTGGCACTGATTTTTATGAAGGCAAAGCCTTAATTGCTAACAACCTAATCTACAACAATGGTGGCGGAGGTATTCAGATTTTCAAAGGACAAAACCCTGTAGATATTGTAAATAATACAATTTACAAAAATTCTCAAAACCTTTTACTTGGAGAAATTTTTATTAACAGCTCTAAAAATGTTCAGGCATCTAACAATATTATGTATGCCAAGTCCGGAGCGTCTGCCAATTATATAGCTAATTCTAGTAATGTTTCATTTGACAATAACATTGCTTACAACGGAGCTTTTAAAGACACAGGATCAGGAAATGTTTTAAAAGACCCGTTGTTTGTTAATGCAGCGAATCATGACTTTAGACTCAAATCTGGAAGTCCTGCGATCGATGCTGGTTCCAATGCCTTCAATAAAAGCACTAAGAATACTCCCATAGATGGCGATGGCAACGGCAGTGTATTGATTGATGCTGGTGCATACGAAGCCGCGACCAATAAGACTGCTATTGCTAACCAAATTTCTCTTCTTAATGGCACTGATAGCTCTGAGTCCCTAAAAGGTAATGACCAAGCCAACAAAATCTATGGGTTTGGGGGTCAAGACACTATCGTAGGTAATCTAGGAAATGACCAACTTTTCGGAGGCGACGGAAACGATACGCTATTTGGTGGTATTGGCGATGACCAACTATTAGGGGGTGCAGGCAATGACCTACTTTATGGGGGCAATGGCAAAGATGTACTTACCGGAGGTTATGGTGCTGATACTTTTGTATTAGCTTTAGGTGAGGGCACAGACTCTATTACTGACTTTGAAATAGGTAAAGATAAGCTTGCGTTGTCAGGTGGTCTTAAGTTCGGTCAATTGTCGATACAGCAACAAGGAAGTATTGCCTTGATTATGGATAGTTCTGACAATCAAGTGTTAGCGAGGTTGGATAATGTCACTGCAAGTATCCTTTCGGCTCAACCTTCTACTTTTATCACTATTTAGTTGTATCTTTTGATATCCCTCTCCTAAAAAACCATTCTGTTTTCTTCGGAGAGATATATGACAACAAAGCGATCGCATTAGTCGAGTGTATTCCGATTCGCTTTTTAGAGATTGTTGAGGGTTTTAGAGCCTGAATACGTGAATAAAATAACACCCTAAGCATTTTTTTTGTCAATTTTTTATTTCTTTGGTTAGACTGAGTTTGCAATTTTCTTAGATCCGGAAAATTTTGTGTTTGCACTCGTCACCTACTTTGCAGTACTGCTCAAGAATATCCGTACAACGGAATATCGGATCAAAGCAGCGCAAGAATTTCACTGGTTAGCGCGTGATTATACTGCCGGGAACGAGAAATTTGTCACCTATGACGCTCCTAACTCCTTCTTTGCATTATGATTATGATATACAAACCCCGTCAACAAAAACTGTTGAGATGGATTGCATTGTTCCTAATTGGGACATTTCTGCAATTGTTGTTTTACATCCCGACACCAGTCTTATCCGAAAATTCCAGTAGCTGTGGCAATATTACAGCCCCGCTTACTCCTGAAGAACAAACTTATGCTCGTGCTGCTTGGCAGTATTTTGTCAAAAATTATCAGCCAGCAACGGGATTTACCAATTCTACAGGCGGTTATCCTTCTGGTACACTCTGGGATATGGGGAATTACCTGATGGCGTTGAATGCTGCACGTTGGTTAAATCTTACTGACCAAGCAGATTTTGATTCACGTCTTAACAAGTTTTTGACAACTCTCAACAGCTTAAAGTTATTTGAAGATACTTTGCCCAATAAAGTCTATAACGCAGCCAATGCACAAATGGTTGATTATGGCAATAATCCACTGGAGCGAGGTATTGGTTGGTCTGCTTTGGATGTCGGGCGAATCCTGGCTGCGTTTGATGTTATCCGCACCTGTCATCCTCAATATAATGACTGGCTAAAAGGAATTGTAGCAAAATGGCAAGTGGCGCGATCGCTCAAAGATGGACAACTTTATGGCGCTGCTGTTCTCCCAGACAACAAAACGCTGCTGGTGCAAGAAGGCCGACTTGGCTATGAAGAATACGGCGCTAGGGGTTATCAACTTTGGGGTTTCTCTGCACCCAAGGCTATTTCTTTAGAACCATTTCAGCTAGTTAAAATTAATGGTGTGCAAATTCCGGTTGATACCCGTGATTTTAAAAGCACCAACGCTAATAATTACGTTGTTAGTGAGTCTTATATTCTTGATGGGATTGAGTTTGGTTTGCAAGGTGAGTTAGCTGATTTTGCTGCCAGGGTTTTAGATGTGCAAAAACGGCGTTATGATTCTACAGGGCAGTTGACTGCTGTCACAGAAGATAATATTGACCAAGCGCCTTATTTTCTCTACAACACCGTCTACGCTAACGGTGCAAACTGGGCTACAATCACCGATGCCAATCAACCTTATCCACAGTTTCGCAGCATCAGCACCAAAGCTGCTTTTGGTTGGCGCTATCTTTTTCCAGATAATGCCTATGCTCAAAAAGTTTTTGATGTTGTCAAGGATCTCCGCAGTCCTGATGACAGTGGTTACTATGCTGGTATCTATGAAGAATCAAAACAACCAAATAAAGCTTTGACAGGTAATACTAATGGTTTGATTTTAGAGATTTTATACTACAAAGCTAAGGGAAATCACCCTTTAATTGCTTCTAGTTCTGTAACTGTGTCTACTGGCAAGCCCAGTGAAAATGCTTCTCCTGAAACACCATCAAATCAACCGAATTCTACTGTTACGACTCCTACCGCAAATCAACCAAATTCTCCTGTTACAACTCCTACCCCAACCCCTGCGGGTACTTCTAAACCTACAGAAGTGGCTGTTGCACCCATTCCACCAGTGAATAGTCCCAAATCATCTAACCTGAAACTAGATCGACCACTATCAGTAATTGAACGACGTTATGCAGAGGCGGCTTGGCGATACTTTCAAGCGAATTATCACTCCAAGAGTGGGCTGATAGACGATCGCAGTGATTTCAAAGGTGCAACCCTCTGGGGCTTAGGAGATTATCTGGCAGCAATCCATGCAGCGCGATCGCTCGATATAATTACTCCTAAAGAATTTGACCAGCGCACCCGACATCTTTTAGCAGCGTTGACAAAGTTACCATTATTTGCGGGAGAATTGCCGGGTCGGGGTTATGATACCAGAACGCTGCAATCAGTAGATTATGGTGGAAATCCAGTTCCAGAAGGCAACGGCTGGTCAGCTTTAGATTTAGGTAGAATACTGGCAGCGCTTTACAACTTAAAAACTTGTCATCCAGAGTATACGGCTGCCGTAGATAAAATTGTGCTGGATTGGTCATACTTGCGTGTGGTACGTGAGGGTATTCTTTCTAGTGCTACAACCACCAAAGAGGAAGATGGGCGATCGCTTACTCGTGTCAATCCTGAAACCCGCTTGGGTTATGAAGAATATGCCGCTCGTGCTTTCCAATTATGGGGATTTAATGTTGATGGTTCTGCTGTTGGCGGTGAATATCAAACTGCCTCAGTTGAGGGAGTGAAAGTTCCAATCCAACGCCGTCGCACAGATACTAAATCTAAAGTTAATCAATACACAGTTAGCAATCCATTCTTACTCTATGCACTGGAGTTTGGACTAGATCCACAAATGCGATCGCTCTTTGAACCAATTTTTCAGGCGCAAGCTGAACGTTACCGTCGCACTGGCACTCTCACAGCCTCAGCCACCACCCTAATTGATCGTAAACCTTACACTGTCCACAGCACAATTACTGGCCAGGGTGAGTCTTGGGTGGCTTTAGGAGATGACGGGCAAACTGTACCAAAAGGGCGATTGGTAAGTACAGCAGTCGCTTTTGCCTATCATGCCCTGCTTCCAGAAAACAAGTACAGTCAAGAGTTACTGCAAGGAACGACTGACTTATACAATTCATTAGCCGGATTTTATGAAGGTTTCTATGAAGCCACAGGTAAAACGGCAGTTGGTTTCACCAGCAGCACCAACAGTATGATTTTGCAATCCTTGCTGTACAAAGCCATGAATCGACAACCCCTAATTCGTCCGGCTACCAGCATGAAATCTCCTTGGTGGCAAGAAATTACAAAGGGAGATTCTGGGCGAGGTTTACCCAACACTGCAAAACAACGAGCCAAGTTAATTTCTGATGGTTCTGGAAGTTACTGGGTTTCCGGTAGTGAAAATACTAAGTTAGTAACGGATACAAAAGTTACAAACTAAGAACGTCTTCCATACCAATACCTTTCGGTTAAAGGGAAAAGAAAAACCTTTAACCTTTTCCCAAGCCCAATTTCAAGTTAAAAATGCACAAAGCGAACAGTATTGCTTCCCATACCTGAAGCAGTTCCACCTACAACAAAGTCAGCTAACCGGCAGAGTTAAAAGTCAGGCGACTTTTTGACTCTGCTTTTTAAGGGTTATTTTGGGAAATCTTATTAAATCTTGATTAAATACAACTCACTGTAATTACAAAGTCGTGTCTGTTATTAATCAGTTGTATTTGGGAATACTTGTACATGATGCAGTTAGTAGCTTGCACAGTAACTGACATATTGATTCAAAATCCCTAGTTATTCCTTCAAATCTATGAACAAGGTACGACTGGCGCTGATGATGCTAATTTTACTAGGAAGCATCTTTGCGAGTAAAAATTTAATGGCGATCGCTGATGCCTCAAAGCAACTCGAAAACCGTAAATTAAATCAAACAACTTCCAATCCTCCTGTACTACTGGGGCTGTACACCCCAGATTACATCGGAAATAAAAGTACAATTGATAGCCAATTGCGCCAAGTCGATCAATGGGTTGGTAAGCGCCATTCTATTGCTGGATTTTTCTTTGATATCGAAGACTCAAATCCTGCCTACAATATCCCAGTTTCCCTAGAACAACTCAAGCAAAACGGATACACAGCCTTTATTAATCTCAAATCCACTCATTCAGCAGCGCAGATTGCTAGGGGAAACATAGATAGTTCTCTGCAAAAAGTGGCAAAAGCATACTCTGACTGGACAAAACGAGGGGACGGTCGTATTGCGTTTATCGCTCCGTTGCAAGAGATGAACATTCCCGGAGAAGCATACAGCAAAGACCCACAAAACTTTAAGTTAGCTTATCAACGTATCCAAAAAATATTTAAAGAAGCTGGTGTATCTTCACAGGCAATCCGTTGGGTATTTGCACCTAATGGTTGGAGTGAAAACAACGAACATCGCTTTGAAAATTACTATCCTGGGGACAAATCGGTAGATGTCGTTGCCTTTAGTTCGTACAACTGGGGGTATTGTAGTAATTCTGCTTGGAAACATTGGAGTAGTCCAAAAGAGGTTTTTGAACCATATATCAAGCGGATGAAGGTTATGGCTGGCAGTAAGCCGATTTTCATCGCTCAAACAGCTAGTACGAGTAATACGCAAAATGGTTTGCCCAACAGTGGCAAAGACCAATGGTTACGAGACTCTTACACTCAGCTAGGTGGGATGGGTGTAAGAGCTATTCTTTATTTCAATATTAATAAGGAATGTGATTGGGCAATTAACAGCAATAGCGGCAAATCTGCTGGTTATAAAGACGCGGTAAATAATCCAGCTTTCGGCTATTTATCGCCTGCTGAGTTGGCAAAGAAGATATAAATGGCAATAAGCGGCATCAAAAGCATGATTTTGCAATCAGTTTTGTACGCAACGGCAAATCAACAACCCCTGCTTTGTCCAAGTTCGGCGACGTGGCAATGTTCTCCTACCCCATCTATGATCATTGCTGCCCCTAATAACTTTAATCCTGATGTCCAAACACCAACGCCATCAACCGTTCCAGAACCGATTGCTCCGATAGTCACGCCACTACCACTAAAACCAAAACCGACGCCACCAAAACCAACCGCTACGCCAGAAAAACCTGCTACTCCAACGCCCACAACTTCTTTACCACGATTGACTCAAGAAGCGGATAAAATTGCTGCGGGACGAGCTTGGAAATATTTTGAGCGTAACTGGAATCCTCAAACAGGTTTAGTAAATTCGGTAGATAACTTGCCGTGGACAACTTGGTGGGATCAAGGTAGTGCCTTACTAGGAATTCATGCGGCTTACCAGTTAGGGTTATTGCCGCAAGATGTTTTCCAAAAGCGGATGAACACATTGCTACAAACGTTAGAAAAACTGCCGCTACCTGCAACTGGTTTGCCTAACAAAGCTTACAGCACCCATACTGCCGAAATGCGCCGACTCAATGACACCCCCGATCCCAAGGGTACAAGTGGTTGGTCAGCTTTGGATATGGCGCGATTTTTATTAGGATTGCATGTTATGCGATCGCATTATCCAGAATATAGCGATCGTATTAATCGCATTGTTGCTCGTTGGCATACATCGAAACTTGTCAAAGATGGTTGGTTAAATGGTGCCATTCCTAGAGCAGGCAAACTTCTGGAAGTGCAAGAAGGACGATTAGGCTACGAGCAATACGCTGCTCACAGTTTAAAGCTGTGGAATATTCAAGCTGCAAATGCTCTTTCCAATCCACCAGTAAAAACCGTTGAGATAGATGGAATTAAACTGCAAATCGACGAGCGTAATTTCAAAAACTCTGGAGCTACTAACTACCTGACGAATGATCCTTATTTACTTTGGGGTTTAGAAATGGGTTGGAATGATGCTGTTAAATCTCAAGTACAAAACCTTTTCAAAGTGCAACAACAAAGGTTTAAACGCACTGGAATTATAACTGCTGTAAATGAAGATTCTTTAGATCGTCCTCCTTACTTTTTATATTACAGTGTCTACGCCAATGGTCAACCTTGGCAAGCCGTTAACACTGGAGGAAAAGCCTATCCTCAATTGCGGTTTATCAGTACAAAAGCAGCATTCTCTTGGTTTGCGCTCATGCCAGATGATCCTTACACCAAAAGGCTGCGAAACTTTACTCAAAATCTATCCGATAAAAATCGCGGCTATTTTTCAGGACGATATGAAAATTCTAAATTAGGTGTTAATGCTTCAGTTGATATTAATACAAATGCGAGTATTTTAGAAAGTCTGCTTTACCAAGCTAGAGGCAGACATCCACTAGTGCTTAACTCTTCGGAAATTAAAAATTAAAACTTAAAGCAATTAATTTTTAATTTTAAATGGTCAACTTCTAATTGTTTTAATTACTGGTACTAACATGACTTCAGTTTCTCTTAGTGATAATTCCTCAAACTTTTCCGGTAACAGTCGTTCATCACTCAAAAAAAGAACGCTGTTGTTTCGCTACCTGGCAGAAATAAATTTAATTTTTGGAATTTGGTATTTGCAATGGCGCATCACCGATTCCATCAATTTTGATGCGCTCTGGATCTCAATTCCTTTGCTGATAGCAGAAATTTATAGCTATTTCGGTGGTGTAATGTTTGTAATTGGGTTGTGGCGTCCTTTAGTGCGACAGATTAAGTCTCTCGACCAGATGATCCCATCTATACCCAGATCGGACTGGCCAACAGTGGATATATTTATCACCTGCTACAACGAGCCGCCGGAAATTGTAGAAGAAACTGCCAAAGCTGCTCTAGCAATAGATTATCCGCCAACCAAATTATGCGTTTATGTACTGGATGACGGTAACTCGGCTGATATACGAGCTATGACAGAAAGATTGTGTATTGAGGATTTGCAGTCACCACAACTACAACGAGAAGCGAATCGAATTGATGCAGAACACTCTAGCTTGTTGGAGCGTCTGAAGCAACTGGAAAATCTTACACCTAATACTCAAGCTGCTGAACAATGGCTGCAATCATCGGAATCAGAGGCGAAGCAGTTTGCTAGCGAATTTGTCCAAAGTCTGCGACAGTTTATTCTTTGGTTACCTCCACAGCATCAAAGTATAAGCGATTCTCCTGCAAAGACGCTACGCGAACGCTTAACCACCGAACGAAAAGCCTTAGAAGCAGCTATTCGCAAAAAAGAACTGGAACTGGTGGAACTCTCTCGGTTTCGCTATATTGCTCGTCCCAAGACCCCTGGTGTAGCGCATCATGCTAAAGCAGGCAATATTAATTACGCAATTTTTTCTGGAGAAACGGCAGGAAATTTTATTGTTACTCTAGATGCTGACCACATTCCCAAGCCAAATTTTCTCAAGCGAGTTTTGCCTTATTTCTACACCTATAATCTTTCAACAGGAAAATACGACCAGAATCAAATTGCTTTTGTACAAACTCGCCAAGATTTTTACAATATTCCTCCAGGAGATCCTTTTGGACATCGAGCAAATTTATTTTATGGGCCACTTCAACAAGGTAAAGATGGCATGAATTCTGCGTTCTATACTGGCACAAATGCGATATTGAGGCGTGAAGCATTAGTTAGTGTGGGACTGCAAAATTTTGCTGATGAATTTGCTAAAGATGAAAAACGTTTAGATGAATTTGATTTAGTTGGTGGAGTATCGAGTAATAGCATTACTGAAGATATGAATACAGCCATGCGTCTGCATAGTGCTGGCTGGAAATCTATTTATCACAACGAACTTTTGGCAGAAGGTTTAGCGCCAGATGATTTGAGTTCTACTCTTAAACAGAGGCTACGCTGGGCACAAGGAACTATTCAAGTACTAGTAAGAGAAAATCCCCTGACAAAATCGGGGCTAATGTTTTGGCAGAGATTGCAATATTTTCAGACAATGTATAGTTATTTCTCTGGTTTTGCAACTCTGGTTTTTATTTCTTGTCCAATTATCTATTTTTTTACGGACATTGTTCCAGTTAGAACCTATGGGTCTGACTTTGCTATACACTTTTTTCCAGCTTTTATTATCAACCGTCTTACTTTCCTGGCTGCTACTTGGGGGATTCCAGCTAGAGAAGTTTGGCGTTCTGAACAATATGCGATCGCTTTATTCCCCTTATTAATCCAAGCGGTATGGAGTGTGTTTACAGGGCAAAAACTCAGTTTCCAAGTAACGCCTAAGCAACGCCAATCCGGAATTTATCTTCGGCTTGTTTGGCCACAGCTGGTTGTCTTTGCCCTCACTATTCTAGGAATGTTGTGGAGTCTTTATCGCTTTGCGATTGGTCATTTAAATGATCCTTTGGTTCATTTACTCAATGGAGCATGGGCTATCTATAACTTGTTACTTTTGTGGGCTATTATTCGCGCATCTGTTTGGCAACCTTCAAAAGAAGTCTAAGAGACTAGTACTACAAGGCGGAGTCAAAAGTCAATCATGCTTTAATTTTGAGTTTTCTGACTGTAATGAAATGGTAGCCTTTTAGAAAGAAAACAGCTATGAACACTTATTCAGACTTAAACAAATTTGGTCAGCGAACTGTCTTAACAGTTTATGCTCATGCTGATGATGAAGTTCTACCTGCTGCTGGCACTCTCAGTCTGATGTCAAAGGCAGGATGGAATGTTCGTTGCTTAATTTTGACCGATGGCGGTCTTTCTAGTTCACCTATTAAGGGTACACGTCATCAAGAAGCAGATGCAGCTGGTAAAATCATCGGTGCAACTTACGATTTTCATGCACTTGAGGAGTGCAATTTCTCAACACAAGCAGTGATTAAAGTTACTGAAGAAGCTATTGGTCGTTGGCAACCGGATCTAATTATTACTCATACACCACAACCTGAAAAATATGGACATAGAGATCATGAAGTGTGTGGTATTGCAGTTTCTAATGTTGCTACGCGTAAAAATATATCTTTATGGTATTCAGCACCGCCTGTTTTTTTGCGTGGTTTCGAACCTAATTTTTTTGTGGATATTACCTCTGTAATTGAGGAAAAAGTTGCAGCTATCGGCTGTTACGAATCAGAGCTAAACAAAGCTTTTATGCAACTTGATGCCATACTAGTTTTATCTCGCTTTTGGGCACGAGAGTTAGGTCAGAAAGATGGTTATTTTGAAGCTTTTGAAATTTCCCGGCAATGTGTAAATGGGAGCTTTTTTACTGCAATAGCAAATAACAATTACCAAGTACTCAAACACAAATAGTTGCGTATAAAACACAAAAACATTGTTTTTTGTATTGCGGTTTTCTTAGGTCGATGCCAAAATATAAATACATATTCTCAAGCAAAATAATAAGGAAACAAACCATGAATTTGAATGTAACAGTACTAGAGTTATCTGGAATTTTAGATGGAATTAGAGGTAATGAGCTACGTCGTGAAATTAGCGGTATTCTAGCAAATGGAGTCGATATTTTGTTACTTGATATGAAAGAAGTAAAGTTTATCGATAGTTCTGGCTTAGGTGCTTTAGTATCAGCAATGCAAATGGTGCGTAATGCTAATGGTAAACTTTTTGTTTGTTCTATTAACGATCAAGTCAGGATGTTGTTTGAATTGACTAAAATGGATAGAATTTTCCAGAGCTTTGCTGACCAAGAGGAATTCAATCGCCAAGTATTGGCAACACAGTAATCAGATAGACAATAACAAAATTTGAATATGCATATTTGACTATCCTAACCAAAGTTAACTTTTACCAAAGATAAATCATCATCAAGATTATCTTGAGCATTTAAACTGAGAATATTTGCTAACAGTTGATTTAAGTTACAGGTATCTCCCTGGCTGTGTTTCGTTAGTAAGTCAATGAAAGCATCAATACCCCAAATTTTGCCGTCTGACTGATTAATTTCATAAGCACCATCACTAAAAATGTATAGAGTGCTGTTTTCTCCAATATCAAAAACAGCATCCTCAAATTGGACATCAGGTAAAAAACCAATTGGTAAATCTAAAGAACTTAACTGTTCAACTTGGATGCTTGTTGTTGAAGTATTAGATAACAATAAAGCTGGTGGATGTCCGGCATTAGCATAAATGAGTTGACGTTTAAGGCGGTGATAAACTCCATACCAAATTGTGAAGTATTTATCACCGTGTTTCGTCATTTGGAAGGCGTGATTGAGTGCTTTTAGGACTTCACTGGGTTGACAAAAGTTAGTGTTCGGTAGAGATTGCGATCGCAAAACATTCTGCACAGATACAGATAGGAGGGCTGAACCTACCCCATGGCCGGATACATCCAACAAATAAATTGCCAAATTATCCTCGTCGATCCAATGATGATCAAAGCAATCACCCCCTAGCTGTGCTGAAGGAATAAACAGATTTTCTGTAGTTACTGCTCCTACAAGTGGTGAGGGTAAAAGCGATCGCACATAATCAGCAGCTTCAGCTAATTCTGCTTCCAAAATTTGCTTTTGGGTTTGTAAATCTTGATTTAGTGTCTCCAAAACTTCTTTTTTACTTTGTAAATCCTGATTTAACTGGTGTAATCTTAGCCCTGCTCTTACCCGTGCTTTCAATTCATTCATTTCTATTGGTTTAGAAACAAACTCGTCTGCTCCAGCATCAAGTCCCTTAACTCTATCTTCCTCCTCTCCTCGAGCTGCTCCCCTAGCAGTTAATAGAATAAAAAAAGTAGTTGCTAATTGTGGATCTGCTCTAATTCGACGACACACTTCTAACCCATCTAATTGAGACATCATCCAGTCACAGATAATCAGAGCAGGACGTAGTAATTGTGCTTGTGTAATTCCTTCCTCGCCATTTTTGGCGACACTAATATCGTAACCCTGATTTTGGAGTGTTTTTTTCAGTACTGTTCGCACTATAGGGTCATCATCAATAACCAGAATCTTAAACATAAATTAAATTTAGCGAAGTTGAATAAAAAGTAATTAATTGCTTTTATTAAAGTTATATTAAATTTAGTTTTTAATGTATAGTGAAAATACTCAAATTAAATAAATTCATTATCGAATATGATCGTTTCAAAATATTTATTGGTTAAAAAGTGAAAAATAAAATTTATCTAAAAGTCAACACAGACCTGACAGCCTCACCTCAAGTGTTGTCTTGGTTCGAGCAGATGAATCAACCAGCTATTCTCGATAAAACAATTTGGTGGCAATGTCAAACTCTAATGATAGAAGGCTTCACTAACATTGTTGAACATGCTCACAGGAATTTACCTATTGAAACTCCTATTGAAATAGAAGCTGTACGATTAGATGAATATATAGAAATTCGTATTTGGTCTCAAGGTGAACCCTTTGACTTAGAGCAGCAACTGCAACAAACACCTGAATTTGAGGAGAATGAGCAAGAGCGCGGCCGTGGTTTAAAAATCATGTCCGCCATTGCCGACAAGTTGAGTTATGAGCCGACAGTAGATCATCGTTACTGTTTAGTTATTAGTAAATATTATTAAAGTTTAGGAATTAAGAGTCCTGCTTAAAAATTCTTGGATGCGTTGAACAAACTCCTCTAACTCTGAGATTAAGTTAGTAGTACCTCGGCGCTCTTGATTGATCGCTAGTTGTTCTAATTTTTCTGCTGCCAGATACATAGTTGTAACTCCCATATTGGTACTAGCACCTTTAATTTGATGGGTTTCAAGCGCTAGTTTATCATAGTCGTGGGTTGCGATCGCTATTTTAATTACCTCTAGACGAGGTTGAATATCTTCAACAAACATTTGTAATAGTTCCAATTCAAATTCTGGGTTGTTTTCTGAGAGTTGATGCAAGTGTTTCCAATCAATTGGGAGGTCAAATAAATCTACATCTGTTGGAGAAACTGTCTGTTCCAAAGCATCTGTTTCTTTTTCTTTAAATATCGCATCTCCCCAACGCTCTAGCACTGCAGCCAATTTTTCTTTCATTACTGGCTTACTTAGATAGTCGTCCATTCCGGCATCTAGACACATTTGTTTGTCTTCTTTCATGGCATTAGCTGTCATCGCAATTACTACAGGACGACGACCAGTGACAAAGCTACTTTTTGGCCAACGATGAATTTCTTTTGTGGTTTCTAAACCGTCGAGAACTGGCATTTGGCAATCCATCAGAATTAAATCGTAGGGAATTTGTTCTAATAGCTGTAATGCCTCTTTTCCATTACTAGCGACATCAGCACTGTAGCCCAAGCTTTGGAGTTGCTTCAAGGCTATTTTCTGATTCACTTGATTATCTTCAGTTAAGAGGATTCTTAATTTATGGGGGTTAAGAGACTGGTAAGAAGACACAGGGTAGCTTTTACGTGCGGACAATAAAAATAACTCTTGATTATTGGCTCCTGACTCCTCTGAAATAACAGAAGCGGCAATCGTAAAGTAAAATGTACTACCTACACTAAGCTCACTTTCAACCCAAATTTTGCCACCCATTAACTCGCACAGTTGCTTACAGATAGCAAGACCTAAACCCGTACCGCCATACTGTCGAGTAATGGAAGAGTCAACTTGACTGAAAACTTTAAATAAACGTTCAAGGCGATCGCGTGGAATTCCAATGCCTGTATCTTTAACACTAAACTGAATTTCGTCAGTATTTACAGTAGAAGAATGATTAATATCGCTATTCTTGCGGGTTATAACTGAAACTTCTATGCTTCCAGTTTCGGTAAATTTAATAGCATTACTGAGTAAATTAATCAAGACTTGGCGTAGTCTAGTGATATCTCCTACAATTGTATTAGGAAGTTCAGGAGTATCTAAAAATGTGAGTTTTAAACCTTTTTCTCTAGCTGTAGGCCCAAGCATATAAAGAGCCTCATTAATACAATTTCGCAAACCAAAAGGTTCTTCTTCTAGTTCCAAATTACCTGACTGGATTTTGGAAAAGTCAAGGAAATCGTTAATAATTTTGAGCAAATAATTTCCACTGTTATAAATAGTTTCAACAAAATCTTGCTGTTCATCAGCTAATTCAGTATATAACAACAAACTAGCCATACCAATTACCGATGCAATTGGAGTCCGAACCTCATGGCTAATCATCGCTAAGAATTCCTGTTTAGCAAGTTCTGCCTGCTTTCGTTCAGTCATGTCTCGCAAAATGTAAACATAACCTTGAAAATGTTCAATTTCTGTCTTTACTATTGAGGATGAAAAAGCTACGGGAATTGTTTTACCATTTTTGGTATAGCAAATGCTTTCTACCTCTTTTACTAAAAAATTTATGTCTTGACTATAGGTATCAATACTTTTAATGTCCCTAATTATTAATGGATAGTTCTTGACTTCTTTAATCACTTTTGTGATAGATTGACCAATGAGTTCTATTTCGTTATATTGCAATAGTTTTTGTGCAGCACAATTGATTTTTTTTATCTCACCTGATAGCGTTGTCACTAACAACGCATCTGCCATTGATGTCACAATTTGGTCAATATATTGTTTGGAAGCTTTTAAATTACGTAGTAAAAGATTTGCTTCATTTGCACCTTGAAATAAAGATTGCTCAAGAACCATCCGTTCTGTCGCATCTTCAATAACAATGATTAGTCGATTACTAAAATGATCTTCTGTGATATTATTAGTAATACGAATATCAATATATAAAGGAAAAGCCGGATCTTGCGATCGCATAATTCCTTTTAATTCAAAATTATCTTGCTCTCTCTGCCAAATTGCATCAAAAACATCTTCAAGTCCCTCTAATTCGGGAAATACAATCCGAACATCTTGACCTGGCTTCAATTCATTAGAAATATCGACAAAACGATTTAGTCCCAAAGACATCTCTAGAATCTTGAAGTTTTCATCAATTATCAAATATTCAATACCACATACAGATAATAAATTGATCAAAAATGAGTTCATCTTAATTAAATTAAATGAGTGGCTAAAAATTGAAATATTTTATCAACATTATTGCCAGTTTTAGCTGAAGTTATATACGTGTCTAATATATTAGCTTGATTGGTGAATTGATACATTTTACGAATGTTTTCTAAATATTCGGCTGCAATCATATCTGATTTGTTCAGTGCAACAACAATATAGCTTTTAGGATTAACAGCTAAAAAAGTTTGAATATGTTCCTGGATATGAAGAAGCGTTTCTGCTTGTGTCACATCACCAACTATCACAGCACCTTTAGAACCTTGAAAATAATTTTTTGCTACTGCTTTAAACTTATTACTACCTTCTATATCCCAAATTATTAGCTGTAGGTCTTGTTCCGAAACACTAACCAATTTACGAGAGATTTTTACTCCTACAGTTGAAAGATATTCGTCACTAAATTGAGACTCAACAAATCGGCGAATTAAACTAGTTTTTCCAACACCAAAATCACCAAATAAACATATTTTTTTAGAGATTGTAGACATAGTTGAGTTAAAGTAGGGAATATTTTATATAAATCATAGCTACTACAAACTTAAAATCGCTTGTTTATCACTTCTAGAGCGACACAGCGACTTAACCATAAGGGGTGAGTTACATCAATTCCTGGTGGTAAATTTGTCCTACCAATGACCTGTAGACGAGATGGTTCGATACCTAATTTAACCAGTGCTTGTTGTACAGCTTTTGCTCGCGCCAGTGCCAATTTTTGAGATTTGTTCACGCCAGTACGGTCATAACTATAACCAATAATTTTTAAATGCTTATTTGGGTGCTGATTGAGGAAAAACTTGACCTGTTGAACTTTATGTAGTGCGTCTGCTTTCATTAAACTCGCTGAGTCGGGTTGAAAGTAAAATCGAACTTCAATGTGTGGGGGTTGTATTCGCACTGCACTAGACACAGATTTTACGCCTGGAATTTGTTCAAATGCATGAGCAATAATCTGAGCATCTGCAATTCGGTTGACTGTTCCTTCAATAGCTACTTTACCAGCGATGTATTGAGCGGAAATTGCTATATCATCAGTCTGATTTAAAACTGCTGTGATTCGTTTGACTTCAGCAGCAGCTAATACAGGATCTGCTGGTACTTCTACTAATAAAATTTGATTATCAATCAACCAATTAGGAGAGGTAATTTTAACAATTTGCTCGGCTTTATGGCGAAGAAGTTGATTAGGTAATCGTCCTGTTAATTTTAATTTATTATGTTCTGCTTGTACAGTTAGCCGATATACGGCTAGTTCTGGAACAGAAGTTAGAGCCAACGAAGTTTTATTTTCAATGGCATGTATAACTCCACTACGGTATTGCCAAATACCCCAAGGAATGAGAATAGTGCTGATAAATGTTAAGCCTAATACCAGTAGAGGTGAGATTTTTGTTTTATTTTTATCCTGAATATCTGTATCTTTCAACTGTTCTAGAAGTGTATGAACTTCAAGAGGAATTAAATCTGGAACGCCGTCAAATTTTTCAATTACATCACCATATTTCTTAACAACTATGCTAAAAATTTGCCGCATTTTGCAAATAAAATTTTTGCTTGGTTCTCCACGCACAACAATTGCTAAATAACAATATCCTGCAACTTCTAAAATTATTTTGGATGTCCCATATTCAATTGCATCTAATTCTGTTATGCTTCCAGATTGATTGATGCAATCATTGGCAAAACTACGAATTGCTGTTAGCATTCCTGCTACCATTTCAGCCTCTAGCTGCTCTACATCAGAATGCTGAATATCTGAGATGACTAAACCAGATGCTTTATGAATTAAGAAAATGGCTTGAATTGTAAATGGTAGAGCTTCTTTAAGAATTAATTCTGCTTCAGAAACTCCCTGTAGTTTGGCACGAATTTTACGTTTGATGCCTTCTATGCTGAGGGTTTCTTCAACTTGTTGGTTAATGGCACGGATTGTCTCTGCCATATATTTGGCTATGGTACTACCAATAATTGGGTAGAGTGCATCCACAACAATATTCTGTTCAATTTCAATTTGCTTCTTTATAGCTCGTCCCATTGTAGGAGCGATCGCATCTGAAATTTCTTCCGGAGCTATAATAATCTGCTGGGAAATAGCCAGAGGAATAACAGGTGCGATCGCCTCACCCATGCTAATTTTATTCTGTTCAGTGCGACTGCGGATAGTCTGATCGAGAATAGGAGCAATTATCTCGACAATTTCCTCTTTCGACTCTGTAATTTTTAGCCTTAAAAGCTCAGAAATGCACGGTAGCAGGAGATTTATTAGCTCTTTTGAATCATAAATTTGATTCTCTATTTTTGTTAACTTTTGTTCAGTTTTAGCTGTAATATTATTTATTTCTGCTAATTCATATCCAACCAATATTTCCCGTAATTTTTGCAATGCATCCTCTGAGTTATCTAATTTTTCCTCAAATTGTGCAACCATTTCAATAGATTTTTCTAATTCTTCTTGAGTAGTTTGTGAGGAATTAGATATATTTTGAATAACATTAAAATTCGATTCTAAATAAGCTTCACATACTTCTAATGTCACTGGAGCAAGTTGCAGCAATTCAATTTCTTCTGGAATATATTCATTTTCTGGTGGTAATAAAGAACAAGATTGCTCAGGTGATTCGATAATTTTGAGTTCGATTAGCAAATGCAGCAAATTGTCAAGCTCTCCAGCTTTTCCTGGTTTCAACTCAATAGATTGAGAAATCGAATTTTCCACCTGAGTCATCCTTTTAAGAGTGCTGAGTTAGGAATTAAGAGTAGAGACACGATTAATTGCATCTCTACAAGAGTTAGGAGTTAAGAATTTGGAGTCATTATCTTTCCCATCTCCCTTATCTCTCCTTGCCTTATAACTTAATTACGAATGTAATTCTGCTGTACTATTGGAGTGAGTGAACACTTTTGACAACTTTGTAGTTTCTAAAAGCGGTACAGCAGTATATTCATCACTGCGTTCATCGGCTGCTTCTCGCAATTTAGGAATAAATTCAGTTTCTTTCAGACGCATTCCCAAGGCAAACAAAGTTTCAGCCATATCGTCTTTAGAAACTTTAGTGTCTGTCAACTGCGAGAAGCGTCGATCTATTTCTTCTAAAATCAGATCCCGTAATGCCGTGACATCATCTTGTAATTGGACTTTCGTCTGAAAGATTTCATCTCTAATCGAGGTAGTTTGGTTATCTAAAGTTTCATCGAGCGATTGAACGCTACTAGAGAACTTTTTATTAAGTCTATCAACCTGTTGCCGTAAATCAAGAGTTTCTTCTTGAGTTGCTAGGTTAAGTGACTTCAGCTTTTTATCCAATGCCTCAAACCCTGCTTTTAGTTCAGCCGAAAAGTTTGACTTGAGTTGATCGACATGCGATCGCATCTGTTGTTGCAGGAGAGATATATCTGATTCTAGCTTGTTAAATCGATTTTCGTACTCTCTTAGCTGTGTTCCAAGAATAATATCGCGGATCTGGTCGATATTACCAAGCCGTTCTCGTACATCGTCTCTACTCATCTGACTCATTAGGAAAGCCTCACATTTCGGTAATCAATTGGGAATAGAAGGTGATGCCATTTAACTGAACATCTAGGCTGAAAATTCTCAGCTTTTGATGCAGCTAACTCACCGAATATACTTTTTTTAGTACATCAAAGTTATTATTCCCAGTTGTTCACAAGTTCTATCTGGAAAATAGGAAATAAGTAATGAGAAATGAAAATAAATATTTTTCATGATTACTCAGAAAAAATTGTTAACGTTAATTTATTAAGAAATATTATTTTTTCAACTTTTGGCGTTACTATCTTTACAGATCAAAAACTCTTGGATGCGTTTAACAAACTCTTCTAACTCTAAAATTAAGTTACTAGTACCTCGGCGCTCTTGCTTTTTCGCTAGTTGTTCTAGTTTTTCTGCGGCTAGATGCATAGTTATAGCTCCAATATTGGCACTAGAACCTTTAATTTGATGAGTTCGGAGCGCTAGTTGCTCAAAATCATGATCAGCGATCGCTGTTTTAATTGCCTCTAAATGAGGTTGAATATCTTCAACAAACATTTGTAGTAGTTCCAACTCAAATTCTAGGTTATTTTCTGAGAGTTGATGCAAGCGTTTCCAATCAATTGGGAGGTCAAATGAATCTACATCCGTTGGAGAAACTGTCTGTTCCAAAGCATCTGTTTCTTTTTCTTTAAAAATTGCACCTCCCCAACGCTCTAGCGCCACAGCCAATTTTTCTTTGATTACTGGCTTACTTAGATAGTCGTCCATTCCGGCATCTAGACACATTTGTTGGTCTTCTTTCATGGCATTCGCTGTCATCGCAATTACTACAGGACGACGATTATTGACAAAGCTACTTTGTGGCCAACGCTGAATTTCTTTTGTGGTTTCTAAACCGTCGAGAACTGGCATTTGGCAATCCATCAGAATTAAATCGTAGGGAATTCTTTCTAATAGCTGCAATGCCTCTTTTCCATTACCAGCGACATCAGCACTGTAGCCCAAGCTTTGGAGTTGCTTCAAGGCAACTTTCTGATTTACCAGATTATCTTCAGCTAAAAGAATTCTAAGTTTGGAGGAGTTAGGCACAGGAGAATAATAGTTGCTCTTGTTTTCGTGATTTTTGACTTTTACCTCCTGACTGCTCAATTCTGACTCCTGTTGTTCCATCTGCCCTCCTAAAACAGTCATGATGGTATCGAAGAGTCGGGACGGCTTAACAGGTTTGACTAAATAAGCTGCAAATCCTATTTTGAGCGCCCGTTGGATTTCATCCCGTTGATTAGTAGAGGTAAGCATAATCAAAGGTAGACTAGCGATCGCTGAATTTGTCTTAATTTGCTCTCCTAAAGTCATGCCATCTATTTCTGGCATCTGCATATCAATCACAGCAACGTCATATTGAATTTTCTGCTTGGCAGCCTCCTGAATAGCTTTGAGGGCACTAACAGCCGAAGCAGCCTGATCTACAATCATTCCCCAACGAGTAGCTTGATGGTAGATGATTTTGCGATTAGTAGTATTATCATCCACTACTAACAAGCGCCGATTAGTCAGAAGTCCGGGTTCGCTTGCTGACGAAATAGGGTGAAGTTGCTTGGCACAAGTTACTTCAAACCAAAACTTAGATCCTTTGCCCAAGCGACTTTCTACGCCAATTTCTCCTCCCATTAAGCTCACTAGTTGCTTGCAAATTGCTAATCCCAAACCTGTACCGCCATATTTGCGGGTTGTAGAAGCATCTACTTGGGTAAATGGCGCAAAGAGTTTGCATTGGTCTTCAGAGGTAATACCAAGACCAGTATCTGTGATGGAAAAATAGATGGTGGCTGTAGTAGAGTTTTGCGAACGTAATTCTGCTCGTAGTACTACCTCTCCATTACTAGTGAACTTAATCGCATTGCTAATCAGGTTCATGAGAATTTGCCGCAGGCGGCCAGCATCACCTTGCAGCTGGGTGGGGACATTGGGATAAATTAATGCGGCAATTTCTAATCCCTTATTATGGGCTGGGGGAGCCAATAGTTCTAACACCTCTTCTACACAGGTAGATAAGTCAAAATCTAGAGTTTCTAGAGCCATTTCCCCAGCCTCAAGTTTGGATAAATCCAAAATTTCGTTAATTAGGCTTAAGAGGGCATCTCCACTAATCCGAATTGTTTCAATAAAATCGCGTTGCTCCGAGTTTAAAGGAGTGTCTAACATTAAGCCTGTCATGCCCAACACAGCATTCATCGGAGTTCGGATTTCATGGCTCATGTTCGCTAAAAAAGCACTTTTGGTTTTAGAAGCTAATTCAGCTTGATGACGAGCAATTTCGAGTTCTCTTCGCTGTTGAGTTTCTGCGTTTAACATTTGGGCTTGGGCTAAGGCAATACCTACTTGATCGGCGATTTGTCGTAAAAGATGAGTTTCAAAGCTAGACCATTGACGGTAGCTACCGCATTGATGGACAATTAGCAAACCACAGAGTTCTTCTTTGACCAGAATGGGTATGACCAAATTGGACTTTACCCCAAATTGTTGCAGTAATTCGATGTGGCTTTTTTGGACTTCAGTTATATCTAAGTCAATAAGCCCCAGATTCCGTTTTTGACGATACTGCTGTAGATAATACTGCTGTGTATATTCCGCTTGAAAGTAAGCATCGACTAGCTCTTTGTCTTTGATTGCCAGCCAGCCAGAAACTACTGCCTCAACGATGGTGGCTCCAGATGCATCTGCCAATGGTTGATAAATCAAAACTCGATCGCTATTGAGGATTTTTTGTACCTCCGTAACAGTGATTTGGAGAATTTCTTTGATTTGCAAAGATTGACGAATTTTGAGGGTGATTTCAGTAAATAGTTGCGATCGCAAATTTTGGCGTTGAAGTTCTTCTTCTGCCTGTTTGCGCTCAATAAACTGCCCTACTTGATCACCAATAGAATTCATGACCGTTGCCAAATCTGGGTCAGGTTGCTGGACTTCATGGCTAAAGCAGGTAATGACACCAATAATTTTTTTACCACTACGGATCGGAAAACCAAAAGCTCCGTGCAGGTCTGCTTGGGCAGCGATTTGAGAGCGGAGGAAATACTGATCTTCAACAACATCAGCAATCCAAACAGGTTCAACACTAGCCCAGACACGACCAGGCAGCCCAATTCCTGGTGCAAACGTAATCTGCCGACTTAAGATGTCAAATTCTTGCATTTTGTAGGATATTTTATACCATGAATTTAGCAATGACAGTAGATTTGCTTGCTGATCTACTATCCAAAATTCACTTAAATTCCATCCCAAACTCTCGCAGATTCCTTGCAGAATTTGGGGCATGGCTTCGTTGATTGTAGTTGACTCTGCTAAGACGCGTGTTGTAGCATACTCTGCTTTCAAATGTTGTTCAGTTCGTTTACGTAAACGAAGTTCCTCATAGGCATCACTGATATCGATACCTGTCCCAACAATGTATTCAACGTCGCCCTCATAATCTTGCAAGGTAGTGTTAGTCCAAGCAATCAACCGCCGACTGCCATCCTTCGTTAGCCAATAGTTTTCGTATTTGTTACGACCTGCACCAATACGCAACTCCTTAAAAATTGCTTTAACCGGGTCTATCTCTTCAGGAAGTAAAAACAGGTTCCAGAAATGCCTTCCTTTCACCTCATCAAATGAGTAACCAGTTATTTGTTCACAAGCTTGATTGAAGCGAACGATTTGCCCTTGTGTGTCAAGAACTATTACTAAAGCGCTGGCTGTATCAAGGACTGCTGAGATAAAGTTGCGTTCTGTGTTTAGTGTCTCTTCTGTTAATTTACGCTCTTTTACCTCACGAAAAATGAAGTAGTAGACTATAGCCAGAACAAGAAAACTTAAAAAAATAGCGAAGGCAAGTGTCAAAATCGTGTTTTTAGCGCTGGCTTTTGCAGCTTGTGACTGTTGTTTTAATAACCTTTTATCCTGATTCGCTATCTCATGGATGACCTTGCGGATCTGATCCATAAGATTTTTTGCCTGATTTGTTTGGATTACCTGCAAGGCGGCCTCGAATCCCTGATTTTGACGCAGGTATATAGTCTGCTTGAGTATGACAAGTTTTGCAGCTATCAAAGATTCAAGGTTTGCAAACTGCTTTTGTTGGCCAGGTTCATCTGAGATTAAATGCTTCAGTTCTGCAATTTTTGGATTGATGTTTGTAATTACTGCTTGATAAGGTTCCAGATAAATTTCTTGTCCAGTGAGGATATAACCGCGTTGTCCGGTCTCAGCATCCTTCATTTCAGACAGTAATTCTTCCAGTTTATTGATTTTCTCTTGGGTTTTTTCTACCTGATTATTATTATCAATTAATATACGTGTATTTTGATAAGAAATCATACCAATCAAAACTAGAATTGCCGATGCTAACCCAAACCCCCCGGCTACTCTTTTAAAAAATTGTTTGTGTACCTTCTGTGCCTGTTTGCGTGTATCGTTCGCCAATACTAAATTTGCTAAAGTGCGCCGCATTTCTAGTTGCTTGATTACCTGACGACCTAAAATTCGTAATGCTTCAACTTGTTCTGAAGAGAGGTTTCTTGGTACACGGTCAATTACGCAAAGTGTTCCTAGCGCATATCCTTCAGGGTTAGTCAGTGGTATACCAGCATAAAACCGAACATTAGGGTCAGAGGTGACTAAGGGGTTTGTAGCAAACCTTTCGTCAACTGTTGCATCAGGTACAACAAAAACCTCAGGCTGCATAATAGCATGGGCGCAGAATGCCACATTTCTGGGTGTTTGTAGCGCATCCAGACCAACTTTTGATTTGAACCACTGGCGATCGCTATCAACTAAACTGATTAAGGCAATGGGAGTTTCACAAATATATGAGGCTAAACGGGTAAGGTCGTCAAAGGCAGCTTCCGAACCAGTATCGAGAATTTTATACTCTAAAAGAGATTCGATTCGCTGTGTTTCGTTATCAGGTAATGGTGCTTTCATTCTTAAGGCTTATACAATTTTGGATTTTAGATTTTAGATTTGAAATTATTTATAGGGTTTACCTCCTGCCCCCTGCCTTCTAAAATTTGACCCGCAACTGCCCTGTCAAGGAATTACCAGCGTATGCACTTCCCCCTGTTTCTTGATTTCGGACATTGCTAAAGCTATAGCCAAGCTCTGTCTCTATATTTGGTGAAAGCTTTACTGTACAGCGCGTTTGATAGGTATAGGCGTTATCAAATTCTCCTTGAAGTCGCTGCTGTCCTAAGTTAGCAGCGAGGCGACAGCGTAAGAATTTAGAAATATCTCCTTCCCAAGCCACCTCAGCGTTGTACACTAAGAAATCTGCTGGAGAAAAATAGCCACTTGTGCGTTCTAAGTTGCGAGCAAAACTCCAATTGAATAAGTTAGCTGCTAGAGAAAACTGTCCAAACTTGCGCTCTAGCCTACTAAATGACTGCACCTCAGCATTACCATCGTTATAACTGCCCAAACGTAATGATGAAAACAAGCTGGTGTGACGGTCAATCTGCCAATACAAATCAGGCCCAAATCGCCAAGCAGTAATTTGATTGTCTAAAGTTCGGGCATTAGATTTATAAGGCCCTTGTTCTAAATTACCTGATAGCATTACTGCCGATAGCAATTGACCGGATGACGAAACTCGTGGCCGTGAAATCGGAACCTCTACCTTAGCATTGAGATTAATAGCTGTAGGTAAACGATTGAACACATCGACTCCAACTGCTGTTTGCAAAGTCGTTTGCCTAATTTTTCCCTGCCATCCAACTTGCAAGGGAAAATTAGTAACTGATTCAACACCACGTTGCTCAAAGAAGTTAAAACCTGTCTTGATAAATATTTTATTGCCATTATTCAATCGAAACTGAATCCTTGGTTCAAAGAATAAATTGGTTTGGCCAAAGTTATCTGTGTCATAGCGATAGTCCGTATAAATACTTTCCAAAACTGCACCCGGCTTTTTTGGCTCGGTAGAAGTTGTTGGTGAGCTAGAATTCTGCGGTGGTTCAGTGGAAGTTGGTGGTGGGCTAGAATTCTGCGGTGGTTCGGGTAGCGCTGTCGGTAATTGCAAATCAGGATTGAAGTTTTCGGGTGCCGCCATCAAAATGGGTGTTGGCTTTAATCGATAGGGAGGCATTTTAAGCGTACTTTCTTCTTGCCTCTTGAATTTGCTGACTCGCTCGGTCAATTCTGAAGGTGATTTCCAAGTCTGATGTGCTTGGGCAGCTTGTAACTTAGCTTCTGATAATGTCCAAATACCTACGCTACATATGACTCCCGATTGAATCTGTAAGTATCCTAAAATCAACTCAGTATACAAACTATATCGAGAAACAAAGAAATAACGTCTAAAATTGTCTGCCATAAATCGATACATAGTTGTAAATGATAAAACTTGCTGCCAAAAAGTTTTATGGTTGCTAGCTGATGTATTTGACTTGGGATTATGATGCCCACAAAATATGCTTGTTAAGACATGACAAAGAAAAAAGCCGTTACTGAAGGCAACGATGAACGGGGGCATCCCAAATGTCTAAAAATATAATTTGTCATTGCGATCGCCCTTGGCGTTCGTGCAGGGTACATAATGTAGTGAAGCAAAGTAATCGCAACATCCGTACTTTGGCGATCGCTACCCTGCGGGTTCTCCAAAGGAGTACACTAAAATATGAAACAATTTTTTTTCAGATAATTTATGCTTTTATTTCTGAATAATTACCACTAGTACGCCACGGCGGAAATAGAGCAACCATTTAAAATCCCTAAAAAGCAGATTCCATAATACTTTTGACTTTTGACTTCTGCCTTGCGGTACTAGCGATCGCTACATTAACAATGTTGCACCGAAAGCCAATAAACAAATTACAAAAATTTATCCAAAAACAGAGTTATTTACATATAGGGGTTTTCCTAGCAACTCTGTTGAGCATCATATTGTTCAGTTGGGTAGCACTCTCACAGCAACCAGTTACCCTAAATCTGTTAATGACTGCCCCTGATGCCGAACCTTGGAGACAGGGTTTGATTAGAGACTTCGAGGCTGAGAACCCAGGTATTCGCATAAACCTGGTTGAAGGGCCGAATGCTACAAATTTGCTCGAAGACCTATATACTTCATCTTTTATCTTAGGTGAATCCCCTTATGACCTAGTTAATATGGATGTTATTTGGACATCCAAGTTTGCTGCTGCTGGATGGTTGCTACCTTTAGACAATCGCATTTCTAAACAGGATCTGGGAGCATTTTCATCGCAGGATGTAGAAGGAGGACGTTATCAAGACAAGCTGTACCGTATTCCAGTGCGTTCCGACGTGGGAATGCTCTACTACCGGGAAGATTTAATCAAACAAGCAGGATTGCAACCGCCAGAAACCTTTGATGATTTGATCCGAATTTCTCAAGTCTTGCAGAAGAAAAACCAGGTGAAGTGGGGCTATGTTTGGCAAGGTCGTCAATATGAAGGACTTGTGGCGATGTTTGCAGAAGTTCTCGATGGCTTTGGTGGTTTCTGGGTTAATCCCGACACCCTCGAAGTTGGACTAGATCGACCAGAAACATTACGAGCCATTGAGTTTCTACGTAGTACTATCAGAGAAGGCATTTCTCCTCCTGGAGTCACGACTTATCAAGAAGAAGACACCCGACGCTTGTTCCAAAGTGGTCAAGTAGCATTTTTACGCAGTTGGCCTTATGCGTGGCCTTTAGCCCAGGCAGAAAATTCGCCAATCCGGGGCAAAATAGCAATTAAACCGATGGTTCATGCTCCTGGTAAGACGGGAGCGGCTTGTTTAGGGGGCTGGGGTTTAGGGATTTCTAAAACCTCTAGACATCCCGAAGAGGCTTGGAAAGCAATTCAATATTTTACCAGTCGGGAAGCACAGCACCGATTTATTTTTAGTGCGGGCTATGTGCCAAGTCGCCGGGATTTATTTACAGACTCAAAGATTGTCGCTAAATACCCCCACTATCCGCAATTATTGGAGGTCGTGGGCAATGCAGTTTTGCGTCCGCCGATTGCCCAATATGCTCAGACATCAGATATTTTGCAGCGTTATCTTAGCGCCGCCTTATCCGGTCGGATGAATTCTGAACGAGCAATGCAAGCTGCTGCTGCGGAAACGCGGCGATTGCTGGGAGCAGGGGGAAAGCAATTAAAAATTAAAAATTAAAAAACTTGTGCTTTCTGCCTCCTCTTTGCCAATGACCAATGACCAATGACAAATGACAAATGACAAATTTAAATACACTTAGAAGTCGAGAACAACAAACAGCCTGGATATTACTAACACCCGCATTGCTGCTGTTGTTGTTTGTATTTGCCTACCCGATTTTACGAGCATTTTGGTTAAGCGTATTTACTAGAAATCTAGGAACAGAGCTACAACCTGTATTCTCTGGTTTGGAAAATTATGTGCGGATGGCGGGGGATGGTCGTTTCTGGCAGAGTTTGTGGGCGACAACGGTGTTCACAACAGCATCAGTAATCTCAGAACTAGTGCTAGGACTGGGGGTTGCGCTAGTTCTCAACCAGGCTTTTTTTGGGCGGGGCATAGTGCGTACAACCGCGATTATACCTTGGGCTTTGCCTACCTCTTTGATTGGTCTGGCGTGGGCTTGGATTTTTAACGACCAGTTTGGAGTTGTAAACGATATACTGCGGCGATTGGGGCTGATTGGGACTGGAATTAACTGGTTAGGAGATCCAACGCTGGCGATGATAGCAGTGGTTTTTGCTGATGTTTGGAAAACTACGCCTTTTATTAGTATCCTGTTGCTAGCTGGGTTGCAGTCGATATCACAAGACCTCTATGAAGCTTACTCGGTCGATGGGGCAACTGCTTGGCAAAGCTTCCGCAATATTACCCTGCCACTGCTGCTGCCACAAATCTTAATTGCAGTGCTATTTCGGTTTGCTCAAGCTTTCGGGATTTTCGACTTGATTGCTGTGATGACCGGGGGTGGGCCTGGTGGCGCTACGGAAGTGGTGTCATTGTATATTTATTCTACGGTGATGCGCTACTTAGATTTTGGTTATGGAGCAGCCCTGGTAGTAGTGACATTTTTAATATTGATTGCTGCGGTAGCGATCGCTAGTTTCTTACTTAACAAATACCGTGCCAAAACATCAGGAGCCATTTAACTCATGAGTGTAACTCCACAAGCAGTTCCAACGACTCCAAAACGAACAGGGGGAACCAAGTTTTCTCTTAAAAAAATCTTACTGCCCATAATAGTTGTATTAATAGTGCTATTCAGCTTATCCCCAGCTTTATGGCAATTACTGACCTCGTTTAAAGTGAATGAGGATATTGCTGCCGTTCCTACTGTTTATTTTCCCACCCGATTTACTTTCAATCACTACATTGAGTTATTCACCCGTCGTCCATTTTGGCGTTATATCTTCAACAGTGCTTTTGTATCGATTACTTCTACAGCTGTATCTTTAGCGATCGGCGCACCTGCGGCTTATGCTCTCGCACGGTTACGCCCTTGGGGTGAACGATTTATCCTCGCCAGCGTTTTAATTGTTACCTTATTTCCTGGGATTCTGTTGTTCTTAGGACTGTTAGAAATTATCCAAGCACTGAGATTGGGCAACAATTATCTGGCGCTGATTATACCCTACACTGCCATCAATTTGCCGCTAACAATTTTAGTACTGAGAAGCTTTTTTCAACAATTGCCAAAAGATTTGGAAGATTCCGCTAGGGTCGATGGCTACAACACCTTTCAGTTACTATGGCAAATCGTGCTACCCATGACCCTTCCCGCCTTGGTGACTACTGGAATCCTTACCTTTATTTTTGCTTGGAACGAGTTTATTTTCGCTCTCACATTTATGACCCGTGAAGAGTTGAAGACAATTCCTGTTGCTGCGGCTCAGTTGGGTGGTGCGACAATATATGAAATTCCCTATGGCCCGATCGCTGCTGCAACTGTTGTGGGGACGTTACCCTTAATTTTACTAGTTTTGTTTTTCCAGCGCCGAATTGTCCAAGGTCTTACTGCTGGTGCTGTCAAAGGATAGGGGAGGCAGGGGAGGCAGGGGAAGCAGAGGGGAGAATAATAATTTCTGACAAATGACAAATGACCAATGACAAATGACAAATGACAAATGGCTAAACTCGAACTCACAAACTTAAACAAAACCTATAATCCTAAAGTTATCCCTGTTAAAGACGTTAGTTTAACTGTAGATAACCATGAGTTTCTCACTTTACTTGGCCCTTCTGGCTGTGGCAAATCTACCGTCCTAAGAATGATTGCGGGTCTTGAAGAACCGACTCGCGGTCAAATCAAGATTGGGGAAGTGGATGTTACCTATAAACGAGCAAGCGATCGCAACATTGCAATGGTTTTTCAAAGCTATGCACTCTATCCTCACATGACAGTGTACGAAAACCTCGCTTCTGGACTCAAGCTGAAAAAAGTACCACCTACAGAAATTAAACAGCGAGTTGCAGAAGTGGCAGAAGTTTTAGGATTAGCAGAGTTAATGAACCGCAAGCCTGGACAAATGTCTGGAGGTCAAAGGCAGAGGGTTGCTGTCGGTCGTGCTTTGGTGCGTAATGCCGATGTGTACCTGCTAGATGAACCTTTAAGTAACCTGGATGCACTACTGCGAGAAAGAGTCCGAGCCGATATCAAGCAAATTTTTGCAGCCCAAAAAGTGCCAGTTGTCTACGTCACCCACGACCAAACCGAAGCAATGACGCTTTCCACTAAAGTTGCATTGCTCAGCGATGGCTATGTCCAGCAGCTTGACCCACCAGACCGCATCTATAACCATCCAGCGAATCTATTTGTGGCTGGATTTGTTGGTAGTCCACAAATGAATTTACTGACTTTACCTTGTAGGGGACAATATGCGATCGCAGGTAACTTCCAAGTACTTCTCCCCGATATACCAACCGTACCACCGCAGATTGTTTTGGGAATCCGCCCAGAAGATGTCCGCATTGCTCAACCAGGTGATACCCAGACTATCCAAGGGAGAGTGTTTTTAGTTGAAAACTTGGGTATGCACTATTTGGTCAGTGTCAACATTGAGGGTTCACAAACCGGAGCGATTACGGTGCGTGCTTTATTGCCAACAGACCAAAATTGGAGTGGCGAAAATATTACACTAGCATTGCCCCCTGAAGATATTCACTGGTTTGATGTTCAATCTGGCCATGCTCTTGTTAAAAGACAAATGAACTAAATTCCGTTATTAACTAAATGACTAAATTTACATAGTTGCGATCGCCCCCTAATCCTTTTAAAATTTAACTTCTTGATTTTATTTTGAAATTTTATATTATAAGCGATCGCAACTAGACATCTGGTGAAATTAAATATGCGTTATCCAGAACCCTTGTAGAGACGTAGCACTGCTACGTCTCTACATTATTTACTGTGATAACTGTTAACTATTAACTGATTTTAAATTTCCCTTAATTCAAAAAAAAGTTTATTAAAAAAACATATATTCAGTATATTGCCTGATGTATACCACAAATGTTTCTAGTTAACATCTAGCACATAGTACGGTAATAACTACTTCAACTTGAAGATAAAGTTGCAAAGTTAAATGGCTATTCATTAGCCGTAAATTTAACTTTAATCACTCTATTAACTTTTGCTTGCATATTTATAAATTTTTTCACACCCTAACTCTAAAGTATTTTCAAAAAACTAAGTTTGATCTGTGACGCCGATAGCTTACCTCTATAGGAATCTTGCTATGCATAGCGTCTCGTAGAGAAGCGGTAGCAAGTGATGTGCTAATGCTATCAAGCATCATAGCCCGTCGTAAACATCGCGTTTCATCAATCCAGTAAAAAATAGGGCGCTGCTAATTGAGTCACCAATAGGCTATGAACACCTTTGAGATTAACATCCAGCGTAAATCAGGAAATAACTGGCCAATTGTTGTCGAACATAGCCGACCTGGTGAACTTCTATCATCACGCTCGGAAGGAATTCTGCAACTGTCATTGGAAGATTTTCAACGATTGACTAGCTTACAAGGTCAGCCGAAAGACTATGGTATATTTTTAGGAAAAGCACTGTTTCGTGATGAAATCAGAGATGCTTTTGTAAGTGCGTTGCGGAACTCCCAAGAAACATTGCGGGTGTTGCTATTTATCGAAGCCGAAGATAAAGAACTAAGAACCTTACGTTGGGAAAGGCTGTGCGCTAACATCGATGACGGATGGCATTTATTAAGCCTAGAGCAGCGAACACCATTTTCACTATATATACCAACGATTACAGACCGACGTTTTCCTCCAATTGGTAGAAGAGATTTACGCGCCTTGATACTGGTAGCCAGTCCTTCAGAAATTGAGCGATTTAGCTTAGACTCTTTCAACGTTGAAGCCGCAGTAGCAAGTGTCCGCCAATCTTTAGGGGTAATACCATCTGATGTCTTAGCAACAGTAGAAGATGCTATTGGCTTACCGACTTTAGACGAACTGTGTCACCATCTAACCGACACCACAAAACAATACACGATGCTGCACTTTGTCAGTCATGGTAAAGTCATAGATAATGGTGAAACAGTTTTGTACTGGGCGAAAGCAGATAATAAAGTAGACCCAGTAACAGGAACACGTTTAATAGAAAGACTGCGGACATTAAGAGGAGCCAAAGGTTTACCACACTTTACCTTTCTTTCTACCTGCGAAAGTGCCAGTCCAGAAGCAGAAGCGGCATTAGGGGGTTTAGGGCAAAGATTAGTGCGCGATTTAGGAATGCCCGCAGTCATCGCCATGACTGAGAAAGTAACTGTTAAAACCGCCTTAGCTTTATGTGCAAAATTTTACCAGCAATTAAATAAATCGGGGGAAGTGGATTTAGCATTACAGGATGCCTCTGCTTCCCTTGCAGAACGTCAGGATATTACCGTTCCCGCCCTATTTAGTCGATTGGGGGGAAGGCCCCTATTTAGCGATCAACTTGACCGCGACTTAACCAACGCCGAAATCAAATATGGTTTAGAGCGATTGCAAGTATTTGTAGCAGAGCGATCGCCTATACTGCAATCAAAGTTGCAACCACCAGCAGAAAAATTGAGAAATCTGCTCAATACAGATTCTAAAGCCTTGAGCAAACAAGCTAGGCAAGAGCGAGAACAAGCTTTAGAAGATGTCAACAATCTATCTCAAGCAGTTCTTGACCTCACTTTCAACGCTGTAGCCTTAGATCAGGAAGTACCTATTTACGACGCTCGTTGTCCTTTTTTGGGCTTGTATCCCTTCCGAGTCGAAAACCGCAAATTCTTTTTTGGCAGAGAACGATTAATTACACAATTACAACAAAAGTTAGCAAAAGACAACTTTTTAGCTGTGTTTGGGGCTTCGGGTAGTGGTAAATCATCAGTGGTACTAGCAGGGCTGATTCCGGCTTTGTTGGAAAAACAGCCGGATTTGATGATGGCGTATATGACACCGAGTAGTAACCCTATTAAGCAACTACAAGCTAGTTTTTTAGAAGTGCAAAATCAAGCGTCAGTCTTAGTCATTGACCAATTTGAGGAACTTTTCACGCTCTGTACTGATGAAGACACCCGGATGTTATTTATAGATAAATTGCTGTTCATTATTGGGCAGCAAAAAGTCGTGATTACCATGCGGGCAGACTTTTGGGGTGAATGTGCTTCCTATCCCCAACTTAAGGAGTTAATGCAATCTCGCCAAGAACTGATTGGCCCAATGGATACCACAGAACTGCGGAAAGCAATGGAAATGCAAGCCGCACAAGTGGGGTTACGTTTTGAAGCAGGCTTGAGTAACTCGATTTTAGATGATGTTCAAGGTGAACCAGGGGCAATGCCATTACTACAACATGCACTGCTAGAGTTGTGGAAGCGGCGACATGGTAGATGGTTAAGGACTGTGGAGTATGAAGCCATTGGTGGTGTAAATATGGCGATCGCACAAACTGCTGATGCTTTTTATGATAGTTGCACACCAGAAGAACAAGAACAAGTCAAGAATATTTTTATCCGTTTAACCCGCTTAGATGAATCGGCGGTGGAGGGACAAAAACGCCGCGATACCCGCCGCCGAGTTTGGTTAGATGAATTAATTCCTACTCTTAGCGCCCAGTCTCTAATTAAAAATCTGCTCAAGCGGTTAGCAGGTGAAGGGGCCCGCCTAGTGGTTACTAGCGTCGATTCAGCGACACAACGCGAAGAAGTAGAAGTCGCCCATGAAGCCTTAATTCGTTACTGGCCAAGGTTGCTGAATTGGTTAGATGAAAACCGTTGCCTCCTGCTGCTGCGAGAAAAGATTCGTCAGGAGGCTTTGGAATGGGACAACAATAAAAAAGACGAAAGCTATTTGGTACAGCGAGGGGGACGCTTAGAAGAAGCTCGGAAATTATTACAAAAATCTAATTTTTTAAATATCTTAGAAGCTAATTATGTACGAGTTTGTGTAGAACTGCGCGATCGCGAAAAACAAGAACAAGAAACTCGTCGGTGTCATGAAATTCGGGCAAAGCGGACAATGATTGGAGGAGCAATTGTTGTTTTGGTTACCACTAGTTTAGGGCTAATAGCTTTCACCAAAAGCTTAGAAGCCGAATTAAGTAAAGCCGATTCTCTTCGTCAAAATTCTTTCTTATTGTCTAAATCCGATAAAAATTTGCAAGCTCTCACCGACGGAATTAAGTCCGCCAAAATCTTGAAAAATACAAGTTTTTGGACAGCAATTAGTGGCATAATCATCAAAAACCAAGACCAAATTGACTCTCAGGCAAATGCGATCGCAGTTTTGCAACAAGCCATTGATGGAGTACAAGCACGCAATTACTTAACTGGGCATCGTTCTTCAGTCACAAGCGTCGTTTTCAGCCCTGATGGTAAAACTATTATCACAGTTAGTAAAGATAATACTGTTAAAGTTTGGAATTTAGATGGCAAAGAACTGACTAAATTCTCTCTCAACTTTGATGCAACACTAACAAGCGTCGTCTATAGCCCCTATGGTAAAATTATTGCCACAGTTAGTAAAGATAATACTGTCAATCTTTGGGATTTACAGGGCAAAAAACTAACAAAAATAACCCTACCGCATCAGCCTTCGGTAACAAATGTAGTATTCAGCCCCGATGGTAAAACTATTGCTACAGCTATTGACAACAAAACTGTCAAGCTTTGGAATTTACAAGGCAAAGAACTAACAAAAATCCCCCTCCCACATCAGCCTTCGGTAACAAATGTAGTATTCAGCCCTGATAGCAAAACTATTGCTACAGCTATTGACAATAAAACTGTCAAGCTTTGGAATTTACAGGGCCAAGAACTAACAAAAATAACCCTACCGCATTCGGTAACAAATGTAGTATTTAGCCCCAATGGTAAAACTATTGCCACAGTTAGTACAGATAAAACTGTGAAACTTTGGGATTTACAAGGCAAAGAACTAACAAAAACCCCCTCAAAAACTGATGCCACAAGTGAAAAGTGTTACGAGATTGGTAAGCCTATTGACGCAGAAAGTAAAGATAATACTGTCAAAGGTTGGAATTTAATAAAGTGCGCTCAAAAACAAAACCAGCCGTTCCAGCATGACGTCGAGATCACAACTCTAGCTTTCAGCCCCGATGGCAAAACTATTGCCACGGGTACTGAAGATAATACCGTCATCCTTTGGGATTTAGATGGCAATCAACTGCAAACTTTCAAAGGACATGAAGGAGATATCACAAGTCTAGCCTTCAGCCCCGATGGTAGTATTCTCGCTTCTGCTAGTAAAGATAATAACGTCATCCTCTGGAATTTAGGGGGAAAACTTCTGCAAACTTTTACAGGGCATCAAGCTGCTGTCACAAGCGTTGCCTTTAGCCCTGACGGTAAAAATATTGCCTCTGGTAGTAAAGACAATACTGTTCAACTTTGGGATTTAGGTGGCAACATGCTGCAAATCTTCAGGGAACATAAGTATGCAGTTACCAGCGTAGCTTTTAGCCCCGATAGTAATACCCTTGCTTCTGCTAGTGAAGATAAAACTGTCAAACTTTGGGATTTAAAAACTAATTTCTTGCCAACCTTGAACCAATATGCGGCAAGGCTTACAATTCCAGGGAAGCAAGCAGCGTTTACAAGTGTAGTTTTTCCTCTCAATGCCGATGAGCGTAACAACGGCAAATGTAACATCCTCGCTGCTGGTAGTAAAGATAATATTATTCAACTTTGGGATCTAAGCCAAAACAAGCCGCACATTTGGGATTTAGGGCAAAAGAAGCCGCAAATCTTTCCAGGACATCAATATGCAGTTACAAGTGTGGCTATAAGTCCAGATTGTCAGACTTTAGCATCTGCAAGCGTTGACAAAACCATCATCCTTTGGGATTTGAAAGGGAATAAACTGCAAGCCTTCAGAGGACATCAGGCTGCTGTCACCAGCCTTGCCTTCAGCCGTGACAGCAAAACTCTGGCCTCTGGTAGTGACGACAAAACCATCATCCTTTGGAATTTAAATACTAAGAAACAACAAGAAATTTTCAAAGGGCATCAGGCTGCTGTCACCAGTGTCGCCTTCAGTCCTGACGGTTACAGCCTAGCCTCTGGAAGTCTTGATAATACCGCTATCCTCTGGAATTTAAAGGACAAGAAACACCAAATCTTCAGAGGACATCAGGCCGCTGTTACCAGCGTTGCATTTAGTCCCGATAGTAAAACCTTAGCTTCTGCCAGTGACGACCATACCATCAAACTTTGGGATTTAAAGGGTAAACATATCCTCGAAGAACATCATGATACCGTAAATACGGTCGCCTTCAGTCCCGATGGCAAAATTCTGGCTTCTGCAAGTGAAGACAATACTATTAAATTATGGGATTTAAAGGGTCATCTTCTCAAAACCCTCAAAAACCAGCTTTCAGGGAATGAGACTGCGGTTAAAGATATAGTTTTTAGCGCCGATAGTAAAACTTTGGTCTATACCAGTGAAGATAGTACTATCAAACTCTGGGATTTCAACCATCCTCATCCTGTTCTCATAACCTTGCCAACAGATACAACTTTAAGCCCTGATAAGCAAACTTTGGCTTTTGTAAGTGCAGACAATACTATCAAAATTTGGAATTTAAAACATGATTTAAAAGATAGTCTACCAACAACTATTAAAGGAAATAAGTCTACGATTAAAAATATATTGTTTAGTCCTAATAGTCAAACTTTGGCTTCTGTCAGTGAAGACAGTGTTATCAATATTTGGGATTTAAAAGGTAATCTGCTAACAAGTCTCAAAAAGCAGAATAAAGAGATTAAAAGTATAGTTTTTAGCCCGGATGGGAAAAATCTGATTTCTGTGAATGCAGATGATATCGTCATCAAGTGGGATTTACAGAGCAATCAAATGGATACCTTCAACGGGCATGAACATAAGGTTAAAAATATAGCTCTTAGTCCCGATGGAAAAATTTTTGCCACTGTAAGTGAAGACAATACTATTAAAATATGGGATTTTAACGGGAAACTTCTCGAAAGTTTCAAAAGGGATACAACACAGATTCTAGATATATTTTTTGCCGATGATGCTCCCAATCTGATTTCTAGAAATGCAGATTATATAGGAATTCTGTGGGATTTAAAGGGCAATCAACTGTACAGCTTCAAAGCGGATGATGAGCTTACAAATATAGTTTTTAGTCCCAACAAGAAAACTTTTGCCTTGGCCAGTGAAGATAAGACTATCAAACTTTGGGATTCACAGGGTCATCTACTCAGAACTCTAATAGGGCATGAAGCCGGGGTTAAGAGTATAGCTTTTAGCCCTGACGGCTACACTCTTGCCTCTGGTAGCGCAGATAATAAGATTATTCTATGGGATATTAACCATTTAAATATGGATGCGCTTTTAGATAGTTTGATGGTAAGTGCTTGCAATTCGGCTAAAGATTATTTACATAATAGCCAACAGGTAGAAGAGAGCGATCGCCATCTGTGCGATAGTATTACTAAAGAAACCCAATAAAGTATGCCTAACAATTGGGGAATAAAGCAATTTTTCATCCAGACACTGCTTACTCAAACTTTAACAGCCCTAAACAGCATGGTTCGGCTATGTCTTATTGTTAAATAATAGACATCGATTAACTTGATACGTGCTTAACTAAACATTAGTGTTGGTAATATCTGTGGAGGCTTGTAATGTCTGTGAGTTGGCATTTAGGTTATTGGGGTGGAGTGCTGGGTATTGCGATGAGTGTCAGCGCTTTGTCTGGAAAATGTGCGATCGCTCAAATAACCCCGGATAGCACTCTACCGATTAATTCCAACGTATCATCAGACGGTAGCACTCTCAACATCACTGGCGGCACACAAGCAGGCACTAACTTATTCCACAGCTTTAAGGAATTCTCTGTCCCTACTGGGAATACTGCTTTCTTCAACAATGGTACTGATATTCAGAACATTATTACCAGAGTAACAGGTAGTTCAAGGTCTAACATTGATGGGTTAATAAAAGCTAATGGTATAGCTAACCTATTTCTAATCAATCCCAACGGGATTATTTTTGGACGCAACGCTTCACTGGATATAGGTGGTTCTTTTGTAGCAACTACAGCTAATGCAATTGGCTTTGACAAGCAAGGTTTTTTTAGTGCTTCTACTCCGAATAATCCTGAACTACTCGTAGTCAATCCTTCGGCTCTTCTATTCAATCAAATTGCTGCTGCGCCAATTCAAAACAACTCAGTTTTAAGTGTTAATAATAATCGTAGTTTGCTGGCAGTTGGAGGCGATGTCAACGTCGATGGTGGCTCATTCAATGCCCCTGGTGGACGAGTGGAGTTAGGAGGTTTAGCAGCAGAGGGGACAGTTGACCTTAATGCCAATAGCAACAATTTTAGCTTAAATTTTCCAAAGAATATAGCACGAGCAAATGTGTCGCTTACCAATGGCGCTGAAATTAATGTTGCTTCTGGTGGTGGCGGTAGTATTGCCATCAATGCCCAGAATATAGACGTTTTAGGAAATAGTAGCCTACGTGCGGGTATTAGCCCACTTGCAGGAGCCGATGACGCCCAAGCTGGAGATGTCACCCTCAGCGCCAAAGGAACACTGACAATCAAAAATAGCTCTATCTACAACGCCGTTTTTGGTTCTGGAAAAGGTGGTTCTTTACTTGTGGATACAGGTAAATTAATTATTCAAGATGGAGTACTAGCCACTGCTACTATTTCTAGTGGGAAAGCTGGGGGTCTGGTTGTAAAAGCCTCTGACTCAATAGAATTAACTGGCAGTTCCTCATCAAACGGTACGATTGACATTGACATCAATGTTCCTTTTAATTTTTTAGGTCTTTTTACTCTAAATATTCCTGTTTCTGTTCCTGTTCCTATTGGCTTGTTTTCTGCTTCCCTTGATGCCCGGAATCTTCCTAATGTTTCTTCTTTCGTAAGCTCTTTACCTATTGCAGGTGGAAATGCCGGAAACGTGAGCATTGAAACTGGGCGGTTACTTGTCTCTAATGGGGCAGGGGTATCAGTCGGTAGTAACACCATAGGGAATACTGGAAATTTGACCGTGAAAGCAAAAGACATAGAACTCAATAAAAGCTCGATATACAATGTCGTTTTTGGTTCCGGTGATGGTGGAAACTTGCTTGTGGATACAGCAAAGTTGATTGTTCAAGATGGAGTAATAGGGACTGCTACTTTTTCTGATGGTAATGCTGGGAATCTGATTGTGAACGCTTCTGACTCAGTAGAAATAACTGGCGATCTCTCATCAAATGCCACACTTCCTATTAACATTCCTGGAAATATCTCTGGATATTCTAATGATTTTATTGTACCTATTGGGCTGTTTTCCGCTTCCCTTTATCCCAGTAATATTACCCCTAGTATTTTTCTTGGAAATGGAAATGCTGGAAATTTAACTATTAAGACTGGACGCTTAACTGTCTCGAATGGCGCAGTGGTATCGGCAGCTACAGCAACCAGAGGAAAAGGAGGAGATTTAACTGTTAAGGCAGACTTGGTAGAACTCAGTGGTACTTCAGCAAATGATTCTCCTTTATCTCTGTTCAGTATCACAAAGAAGCTTCCTAGTGCATTGCGTAATGATACTGACGGTCAGGGATCTGGGGGGAACTTAACTATTGATACTAAACAGTTAATTGTCCGGGATGGTGCATGGGTGATAACTGGTACTGGTAACGAGAAACCAGGAGGGGAATTGCCTGTAACAGGAGGCGAATTGCTCATTAATGCCACTGATTCAGTAGAACTTAGTGGCACCTCATTAGATAATATTCCTAGCGTTTTGGCTTCTGGAACACAAGGGTCTGGAAATGCTGGCAAATTGGTTATTAATACTAAGAAGCTGATGGTCAGCAATGGAGGAATTATCTCGGCAGGTACTTCTAGCTCTGGAAAGGGAGGTGAATTAACCATTAACGCTACTGATTCAGTAGAACTTGTTGGCACTTCAAAACAAGGGTTATCTGACTCTCAAATAAAACGATTGATTGGATTTGGTGGAGCCTTAGTCTCTAATTTGGTAGAAAATCGCCCATATCCGAGTGGTGTAATTTCTGGGAGTACAGGTAAGGGAGATGCTCAAAACTTGACTATTGACACTGGACGGTTATTAATTCAGGGTGGAGCGCAAGCATCGGTTTCTACAATTAATGCCGGAAATGCGGGTGAGTTAAATGTTCGCGCCTCTTCTATAGAACTGAATGGAACTTCGCTAGAAAGCCCTAAACCCAGCGACATTGAAGGTCGAAGCCTGTTGACAACTGCTGTCGGTGAAGGCTCAACTGGAAAGGGTGGCGATATAACAGTTAACACCAACTCTGTAACTATCACTGATGGTGCTGCACTGACAGCCAGTACATCTGGGCAGGGGGATGCAGGTGATATCGCTCTTAGCGCCAATAATTTGAATGTTATTAATGATGGACGACTGCGTACATCTACCTCTAGTAGTGGACAAGCAGGTGACATCACACTAAATATTCCAGAAATACAGTTATCTGGTTCCACTAGTGGTGTTTTTGCTCAGACAAGCAGTACTGGCGCAGCTGGAAAACTGACGCTTCAACCTTTGAACGCACAAACCTTGAGGGTTAATTTTTTTGATCAAGCGCAGATATCAGCATCTACCTCTGGTAGTGGTAATGGAGGAAACCTCACACTTATCGCCCCTGAGTCAATCAGCCTCAATGGTAATGGTATCTTGGCGGCGACATCAGAAGGTGCTGCTAGTGGACGAGCCGGAGATGTGCTTCTTAACACTGAAAAACTCACTATCACCAATGGAATGCGCGTTTCAGCCGCTACTAATTCTACTAACCCCGCAGCTAGTGGTGGTAATCTGACCGTAAAAGCTGCACAATTGGACTTGACAAACGGTAGCAGTTTAGAAGCTGGCACGACGGGAAATGCACCAGGCGGAAACTTGACAATTCAACCCAATGACAATGGGCAAACCTTAGCTGTAAATGTTACCGAAGGAGCAAGGGTATCGGCTGCTAGCTCTGGTAGTGGTGAGGGAGGAACCCTGAGTATCAATGCTCCTGAATCTATTAATATTACTGGTAAAGGCTCAGTAATTTCGGCTGAGACAACAGGACAAGGAGCAGGCGGTAACTTGACACTGACAACAGGAAACTTGGCAGTTCAAGATCAAGGGAAAATAACTGTAAATAGTACAGGCTCAGGGCCTGCGGGTGATTTAAAACTTAACGCTAACTCGATATATCTCAACAACGCTGCCATCAGTGCTGATACTACAGGAGGTGGCGGAAATATCTTTGCGCGATCGCCTTTATTCTTACTACGCAATCAAAGTTCTATCACCACCAATGCCAAAGGTCTTGGTATTCCTGGCGGCAACATTGATATTGATGCAGCAAATGGCTTAATCGTTGCTGTTCCTGAAGAAAATAGTGATATTAGTGCCAATTCTGTTGACTTTCGTGGTGGAGCAGTCAAAATCAGCGCTCAAGGAATCTTTGGGATTGAGCGTCGAAATACACCAACACCAGAAAGCGACATCACTGCTACAGGAGCAAGTTCTCAATTCAACGGTTCAGTAGAACTTAATACACCTGGTATCGACCCGAACAGTGGCTTAGTTGAGCTACCTGCAATAGCTGTTGCAACTCAAGTAGCACAAGTCTGCGATCGCCCAGGTTATGCCCAAAGCAGCTTTACTATCACCGGAAGAGGCGGTTTACCTCCTAATCCTACTAAAGATGTTCTCCCGAATGGCACAGTAGAAGTAGGTTGGGTGGCACTCAAACCTAGCAGCAATAGCAGCAATCCACCTGTTACTACTAATCCACTTACCACCACACCAGAACGTATTGCAGAAGCAAATGGATGGGTGGTAAACGAAAAGGGAGAGGTGATACTTACAGCTAATGTACCTGCTGGGGGTCGTAGTTCGTGGCACAAGGATGTAGCTTGCAGTAATTATCAAGCTCAGAAGTAAATAGGGTTAGCTGTGTATCTCAAAGCCAATTTCCTACTAGAACATAAGGTGCCCAGAAATAAGGACTTTTTTGTTTAGCAAATACAGTTAATTGGGCACGCTGGAGTGCTTGAGCTTTGCTGATTCCAGTATTTAGGTTTCGATAAAACTCACTCATAAGTTTAGCAGTCCATTGGTCATCCACTGACCATAAACTTGCTAGCGTACTGCGTGCGCCTGCTCGTACAGCTATACCAGCTAATCCTAAAGCAGCTCGCTGATCGCCAAGAGCAGTTTTGCAAGCACTTAAAACAAGTAACTCGATCTTACCAGACCTATTTCTATCGCTAACTCGTAATAAACTATCAAATTCCTTAACTTTTAGTAGTTTATTCCAGGTGAGAAGAAAAGTTCTTTCGGGATCGGAACTAAACTCACCGTGAGTTGCTAAATGAATTATAGAAAATGGAGTTGCAAGCAATTGTTTTTGCAAGTTACTATCGATAAACTGCTGATTTAACAGTTCTTCACTTCTAGGAACCTCAGTTTGAATTTCTTTGAGTTCCCGTGCTACATTTTTCAGTGCTGAAAATTTTTGACCTTCTATAGAACGCGCTTCTGCTACTCCAGCAGTTAAAGCTTTTAACTGTACTTTTTGCAAAGGTTTAGGATTAAACAATTGTAAACCAGGAGTTAAAGCGATCGCATATTTCTCCATGAGATATTTGTTTTGCTGCGGGTCGTAAAGAACCCCCATCGGAATATTTCTTAATTCCCCATCCAGTACAAAAACTAAAGTATTAATACCACTTTTAGATAATTCAGTTTCGGCTGGTCGAATTAACCAGTCATATATTTTTTGGGACTGTTCTTTCACTTCATAAGAGCCAGCGACATCTGTTAAAGATTTCCGTAATGAAGTAACAGTACTCTCTACTTCTTCTTGAGCTATCTTAGTGGTATAGTGCTGTAATTGTTGATTAGGCAAGGTAAGGATAACATCGAAGCGATCGGGCAAAATAACTGAATAAATAACTGCTGCCTTTTTATCCTGCTCCACCACTTTGTCTATTTCTACAATTGGTTCTAAACAAGGTGAACGAAAAAAGTTATTCAGTTCTGCAACCTGGAGTGACTCAATAACTTTACGTGCCTGTTTAAGATTGTCTTGCCTACTCTGTTGATCCCCTTGAGTATTCTCTGTGAGCAACTGTAATTCAACTAACTCTCGATAGATAGGTTCTATACTTTCTCGGAAAGAAAACTGAACATCTAAATTAGTAGCAACTAAATCACCGCGAAGAGATTCTAAAGTTTTATAAGCTGTATTGTATGCCTTGAGTGCAGCGTTGAGATTTCCTTGTTGCTTGAGCAAACGTCCTTGCTGCCATTGCCACTGATAAAGAATGTCTGATGCATCAATACTTTGAGCAATAAATAAAGCTTTTGTTGTTAGTTCCAGAGCATCATCTAACTGCTTATTCTTTTCATACAGACGACCCAAAGTTCCAAGAGCATAAGATTGGGCTTGCTGGTCTTTTAGGCTTTGGGCCTCTTGTATCGCAGTAGACAAGAGTTGGGCAATATTTAAATTTGATAAAATAGGTGCATTGGTTTTCTGTGTTAAATCCATTAAAATAGAGGCGAATTGAATCCGAGCGTATACTGAGTTTCGGCTAGGAACCAATTTATTAATTTCAGCCAGAATTTGCTCAGACAACGATAAAGCTTGTTTAAACGTATTTTCGGCTTCTTTTTTAGAGAAAAATTCTAGAAGTAGGTTAAGTTGATTTAGCTGTGCTTGAATACGCGTAGTACCTAGCGCGTTTATAGCCGCTTGCTGATAAAAGTTTAAAGCAGCCTGAAATCCTTGTCGAACAAGGTCTGTATTCCCTACCTCATGTTGAATTTTTGCTTCGGCAAAGGCTGTATTACCTAAACTGAGGAAGGTATCACCTATAGCTGTTGGAGATTTTATAGCTGTTGCTAGAGTTAAACTTTGCTCTAAAATTTTTCGTGATTCATTGAAATCACCAATAACTCGTAGGACATTGCCAAGGCTATCTAGTCCAGCAACTTTGAGCGATGAATCTGAAAGAGTAGTAAGGTTTTGTTGAACTTCAGTTAAAGTTTTTTGTGCTTGGCGATAAAGCCCTAAAGATTGCATAGCTTGAACAGAGTTAATTCGATTACGAGTTAGTGTGGCGCGATCGCCTATTTGCTCATATATATCAGCAGCTTTTTGCCAAGTGGACAATGCAATTTCAGTTTGTCCTTGGGCTAATTGTAATTTTCCTTGTACATCTAGAGATTGGGCTGTAATTGCAGCATGGTCTTTTGAACTATCTAAATTCTTTAACAGATTCAGACTTTGGCTAATTGCAAGTTCTGCTTGTGTCTGTTTGCCAAGCTGTTGATAAATCAAGGCAAGATTGCTTAAGACTATAGCTTGGTTCAGTTTGTCTTCTGTGTTGTAGAAGCCAATAGCAGCTTGTTCTAAAACTTGAACTGCTTCAGTAAATAAACCTGCTTCATACAAAGCTTTACCCTGTTCTACTAAGCTTTTATCTAGGGCAGGTGAGTTTTGAATCTTAGTTTGTGGAATATTTAAGCTGATGTGAGAAAAAGTTGCTAAAGCAGGTGAACTAAAAATGCACAGTATGGCTGTTCCTAGTATCAGCAAGAAAAATTTCAAGAATCTTAAACAGGATTGTAGCATACGCAATAATACTGGCAATTTAGCCATATTTATTATACTAATTTGATTGAGTAATGGTTTTTTGACCACTCTCAAGTTCTACAATCGGTGCTGTTGCAAATTCTGCCAAACCAACATCTTTTAACAAAAGTGTCCAATCCTTTGTAAAAAGCTGTGATTTGGGATCATAACGACGCAGAGTAGCTAAATTAGTTAAAGCATCTTGCCAAATTTGGTTAAGAGCATAAGTAGTATACTTTCTTGATTGTGTCCTTTTCAATTGACTTTCAAGATTAGAATTTAACGGCACACGCTGTATCCATGCATTCACATAAAAATACTCTGGCATTTGCTGGGGATTGCCGCAGAAAACTTTAAAATACCACTGGTAGTTTTTGTTTATTTTTAGAGCAGACTGTGGATTGTGCGGTAACTTAATATCAACAACACTAGCCTTTCGTGGTAGTGATAGATATGTCTTGTAGATGTTTTTGCCATTTTCATCTTGAAGTTGAAACTCCCCAAGAACAGCATTCTTTGGTAATTCTGGTACAAAAACCCAAAAAGTTGGATATTCATAAGTTGTGAATGCCAAAAAAGATTTTGATTCATCTGCAATTTCTTCACCAGGAACTAAAGCAGTAATTGGCGTGTTCAACGGAGTGCAACCATCACGGCTTGTACCTCCTTTACGACGTCCAATAGGTGCGCCGTTATCTGGAAAATTTGGACGTTTAGACTGGCTAAGTGTATTAACAAAAGATTGGTTAGGTAATTGATCTACCTGTGCTAAAACTCTTGTGGGGTAACTTATCAATCCCAGAAGTACTAATGTCATAATGTAAGTAAGTTTCATCAACAATATACTCCTTGACAAAAGTAATATAAAGGTCACTTAAAGAAAATAAACAGCTATGAAAGCAGTGCAAACATACGTAATTTTGGATATCCTTAATGTGTAAGGATATGATTTAAACTAGCCGAAACCATAAAATGCCCGAATTAAAGGGGTTTTATTCTTGAGATGCGTTTACCGGGATTATGAAAAACATTGCAATCATTTACTAACCTTAACTACACTAGAAAGATATAAGATTGCGGAAAGTAAGTTTATCTAAATTTGTCTTGACAAAACGAATAATTTGTGTATATAAGAATAATTAAAGTTTTTTATTTGGTTTGTTTCCCAATGATTAGAGCGATGCTTAAGCACTTGCCCTATAAAAAGATACATTTGTCACATTTAGATCCACGCTGCACAATAAATAATTACGCCTAAAATAATATCAACAAGTAAACATTATTGATATTACTTTCAGCTTTATTGACACTAAAGTGTTCATCTTGATCAAAGGTAGTGCAATGTCTAGGTTAATTTTGAGGGTTTATAGTGAGCACAAAGCGTGCTTAGAACATCAGAACTAAAGTCTTTACCAACGGGAAAGTTAGTCGCTCATGGGGGAAACCCCCAGACGCTCTTGGACTCGCTCTAAGCGTTGGCGCAGCCTCTCGTAGAGAAGGCTTTACGCTGCGCTATTACCCTTGGCATCTCCCTTAGAAGACCGCGCTAACTCACTACGAACTTGCTTATCAAGAAGGGCAGATAGCGCAGCGTTAGCGAGTCCGCGAGCGTCGGACAGGAGGCAGAAGGGAATACTGCTTCCTACGCTGAAGCCTGTGATCAAAGTGAACTTGCGGTCTAAAACCTTGCCGTCTAGACGGCGCAAACAATATTGGGTGGGGTCTGAATCCCCGTCCAATTGTTCCTTCTGCCTTCTTCAACCATCATTTTTTTAAACTTGATGTACTAGTAGGTAGATATAAACTATGAAATCCTTGATGTTATTTCCCCTCAAATGTATAATTTTGAGTGAAGCAAGGAATTGTAAATATCCTTTATATTATGTTAGTTTAATAAGTCAGGGTTACTATATTTGTGCAAGAATCGTAAACCCCTATTTACTACCTGCTTTCTGTCTCCTACAGTCTTAACTATCAGTCTTTAAGCAGACATAATATTACTAGGTTGGGAATCACAAGTTATATATTTATTTACAATTTTGCATGGTGTTATTCTGAGGCTTTTAGCGTGTTAATACTGATATAATAACATTATCAATGTAAATATATAAAAAGTTTTTTGCGAAAGTTATTGATTACGAATATCTCTAGACACAACCGCTACTTGTGTAGATATTAACGCCAATGCTGGCGGGATAAGTGGTATCCACCCTGCCTGAGTAAAAATCCCAAAAGATATAGTAAATAATGAAAATAGCATTATTATCCCGGCTGCTCCCAGACGTATAGGATGTCGAATATACCATGCTAAAATTCCTCCTAATAATGACCATCCCCATACCCAGAGTGCTTCAACCCAAGTCGGCCACCACCAAAGCAAAGGTCGACGATCTAGAACAGCACTAAGGATCTGGCTGCTCATGTGAGCTTGGACAAATACTCCTGGTATCAGCTTTTGATTTGACCCTGCTTTAGCACTATAAGGAGTTTTCCAGTAATCAGTAGTTGTTGGAGCAGTAACACCAATTAAAATAATCCGCCCCTTCAATAATTCGACTAATTCAGAATTAATTTTATTGTTAAGAACATCTCTAAGAGATACTTGTTGAGCAATGTTTTGAGGAGAAGAAAGCGAACGGTAATTTGCTAGCACTTGATAACCCGATGCATCGATTCGTTGGTAGCCGCTAGTATGAGATTTTAATTGCTTAAATACGACGTCGCCTATCTGCAAATTTCCTTGTGAGTTGATATCTGACTTAATACCTTTAGCCTCTAAATAATGAAGCGCAATTTGGAGGCTAAAAGCATATTCTGCGGCACAGGAAGATGTTAAAGGAGGTGTTAAATGCAAAAGCTGACGGCGGGCTATATCATTATCATCTGCAACAAAATCACTAAAGCTTTGGCGTTCTTCTGGAACTTCACGCGGTGGAGGAGTGCCTTCTGGCGCACCATCAAGAGGCGCAGAAACTTTGCATACGGCAAAAAGGCGTTTATCTTGTCGTAGTCTAGTTGCTAAATCTGCACTATTAGAGTCTACAGGGAAATCACGATAGATGTCTAAGCCAATAGTGCTTGGCTGATACTGATCTAGTTTTTTTAATAATTGTGCAAGTGCTTGGTCTGAAAGTGACCATCGCATATTCATATTCATGTGGTTCTGATACTGGATATCTGCTTCATCAATAGTGACAATTAGAAAACGCGAGTCTGGTTTTTCCTCTGGGCGTAATCCCATCATGTGGTCGAAAGCTTTTAATTCTGATGGTTGCAATAACCCAAGCGATCGCACCCCCATTACCAAACCAGTAATAAGCAAACTTGATAACAGTATTACTTTAATACTACGCCACCGTAACCGGGCTTGAATTCTATATTTATTTACTTGAGGCTTGCTAATTTCTGTTTGGGGATTTCTCAAAAAATCTTTCCAAGTCGGTGGTACTGCTGCTGGATTTTGACAAATTACAGGTAAGGAAACCGCACAAGGATATTTATCTTCAATACCATGTAATTTTTCCCTTGATTCTCGTACTGCTAAGTACATAGACTCACCACTGGAAAATTTTTTGAGGAAATTCTTTAAGAATTCTTGTGCTACTAAGTCTTGCACTGCCTCCCGCATAACGATAATTTGTGGAATGTGCAAGTCTTCTAATTGATGTGCTAGTCCTAATCCATCACAAGAATTAAAAATTGCTAACTGCAATCCTTTGCTGACAGCTTTTAAAAGACCATACCTTAGTTCATCAATTGTCAAGCAATCTGTTTTATTAATATAAATATTACCGCTCTTACCATCTTCAAAGCTCTCACTATGACCTGCAAAAAATAAAATGTCCCAGTCTTGCTCCCAAATTTGTTCATTTAACTGACTGCGCTGTGGTTCTACCAGAAAAGTTGTTTCTGCATCTGGTAACATCTCCAATAGCTTTCGATCTTTATCAATTAAGATTCCCTCACTGTTACCTAGAATTGCTAATATTTTTACCTTCCCTCCAATAGTACTTGTCTTTGATTTTGCCAGATATTCATACTCTGGTGCGCTTAAAGCAACTTCTGCTTGAGAGTAATCCTCAAAAAAATCCCATAAATTCCACGGGAGACGACGTAGCCAAATATCACTCGTTTTGATTAGTACGCGAACTGTATCATCTAATGTTAGCTGTTTAAGTAACTTCTCTTTGAGTGGGCGAAGTGAGTTACAGTTGAGCCAACTATTCATTTGCTGACTTAACTTTTCGTTTAACTCGCGGCATTTTTTAAGATGCTCACTAAGAGAACTTCCGACATGAATGTTCACTGGTGTAAGGCGAAAATTTGATAAACTGCGATAGGTTATTCGCCAAAGCTCATAATCTGCAATGATCTCTGGTTTTGGGGTAAGATAGCCTTGAACTTCTATACTGGCGCGATCGCCTTCTGCCCCAATTTCGAGTGTGACTTTTACCCCTTGGTTTAAATCACCATCTAGTTTCAAAACAACCAACTTCTGCATGAGTAAGAATCAAGCAATGTGCTTAAATAACAAAATTTTCAATAATATTAGTATTTCCTAGTTCTAAGTTAACGCTAAAACGTTCTCCTATTTGAGCATTAAATTCTAATGTTACATAAGTACTCCCACTTCTAGCGTGGGCTTCCATAACATTAATGCCTTTCTCATCTAACACTTTCACGATGAGATTATTGGGTAAGTAGGCTTGCTCATCGGATGGATGTACCTGCAACTTCAATTGGATTTCTACAGAATTCTTTGGTGTAAGTGTAATAACTAATGCCAGCGATTGTCCCGGAAGTTCTATTCCCATGTCAATCAGCTTACCCCGCGTCACTCCGTTTCGATAACGAAAAGCTAATTGTGGTGTTTTTGAGGCTAAAATTTTTTCTATCGGCTGCCAACCTGCATCAATTATATTTTGTAACCAGTAGCTCAACTTGACTTCTCTGGCGTTGCTTTCAAGTGAATCAATATATGCAAGTAAATCCTCAATAGTCTGTAACTCATTAAATAAAAGTTCACCAGCTTTTACTGTTTTAGCAAACCCGATTAAAGTTGCTTGTTGATGTTCTATATCTAGCTCAACTACAACTACACCGATTCTATCATCCGGTACTTCTGGTGGAATATAGCAGAGATTACCAGAGCTTACGGGGCGACATTCTAAGTAACCCAATCCACTCAACTTCAGGTCTGCCACATCTGCATAATAGTGCATAGCACAATTCCAACTATCGCTAGCCTTTGGATCTGTGGGAATGTTCATCATTTCCATGTAGTCATTCACCGCACATACAGCCAATGTATTAAGATATACCTGATTTCTCTTTTCTAGTGTTACCTGTTCATCAGCAAAAAAGCGTGCTATCTTTAGTGCTGCTTGGGTAATAGATACCGGAATAGATTTTTCTGCTAGGTTTTTAGTGCTATGAATCATAAGTTTCCTTTCATTTTTTAGATAGTTTTCTACTATATATATCTCTGCCTTAATTTCAAATTTCGTGATACCCTTGCCTAAGAGCAAAATTTCGTAAACGAGGTAAACATTCACGTTTGTAGAAGTTGGGCGCAGTTGATAAAGGTAAATTGAATTCTTTCGCAATGTTTTTCCAGGGGGTTTCTGGAGGTAAGCGTCGCAGGATTAATATTTGACAAGTTACATCAGGGCGTCCTTTAACATAAGTGCTGGCTAAGTCATTGTCTGGATCTGTAGAAGCCCACTGGTAAGTTTCTTCCAAAATTGGTGGAATATCAGCTGCTGCTGGTAAGTTTTCGATTGTTTTGGTTGTATTTTCAATTTCCAAGCTAGATAGGGGAATAGTCTTAGCTTGAATTTGGGCTTCTCTAGAGCGAAAATCTTGCAGTCGCCACTTAAGACAATTGTCGAGCCAGGTGATCACACTACAACTCTGGGGATTATACTGCTCTGGATTCCGGCAAAAATATAACCAAGTTTGTTGCAGAGCATCATTATAATAGGGTGTGTTCTCTTTCCAGAGTTTGCCCGATTTCATTACAACTCTAACTATCTCACTAAGTTTTTGCCGCCGCATCAAACTTTTTGCTGGATGCGAACAAGCTTTGGCAACGAGATGCTGGAGTTTTAGGTTGAGATTGCTTACCGTGTGGACATTTGTCATAGAAAATCCCCTGGTGAAATACTTGCAGAAGTAGTCTAGAGATGCCTCTGACTGTTTAAATTTCTGATACCTAAATTCATAACTTGATGTTTAATACCTAGATTATTAGAGCTTATTATCTAGTTATCAAACTCAAGTTCAAGTTTTTCGCAAAAATTCACAAAAAATTTTCTGACTAGTATTCCATCGCGGGACTTAGACAAAATTAACCAAAAAAGAGCCTTAAATCCATATATAGAAGGATGTTGACACCGATTTACTTAGTTTTTTGATATATCTAGGTTTAAGCTATTTTTGAAAATTTGGTGTATTAGACTTCTTGCATAAGTCGGGAAAAGGGGAAGGTGGGGCCCCCTCTGGGGATAAGGGGCGGGGGGAAGGGGAAAAAGTTCTGTATCGTCCTTTTCCCCTTTAACATGAACCCTTTTCCCTTTCTTGCAAAAAGCACTTTTGCAAGAGGTGTATTTACCTTATCCTGCATAGTTTTGAGGCTTGTTTCTCTCTTAAAAATGTTGAAGTCTCGATAGGATAGAAACATTTATTTCGAGACGCGCAAACGCGAGAAATAATACGTCCTTGTTCCAGCAGCCATACATTTATGTATGAGGTTCTCCCCCTGCCCCTTGTCCTCTTCATTGACTCCTGATCTCGTGTCCGGCTAAAAACTTATCATTTAGACCACACAGCGAAAGAGGCTTATCCGATTTTTGCACAAATGCGCTAATCATAAGTGATTAACCGGACTTGATATGAATTCTGAATTTTGTTGTATTTTGTGTAACTGGATCTAAAAATAATTCATTTAATATCAACAAATAAATCATTGAAATTAGAAATAAATAATTTTACAATAATACATGGAATTTTAAAAAACTCGTGTTAACTAAATCAAAAAACATTTAGTTAATATTAGTAATTATTTATTAAGAAAATATCTATTTTACAACTTGATCTTATGGTGGGAATAACCCACTGTAAAGATACTTACATTTTTTTAAGTTCAACCTAATGCAGCAATTCGGTTAGGTAATTTTATTATTTTAATTCAAAAAGGACAACTATGTTTGCTTCACCTATAGGCTGGCTGATTCCTGCGACCTTAACTATAATTAGTTTAGGCTTAAATATGCAAAGTGCGAAAGCACAAAGTAATTATAATAATTACACGTTTACTGCTGATTATAATACATTTGTCACTATTGACCCAACCTTCAGACCAGACTTAGGAATTGTTAGAGCAACTATCAAAGGTGAAAGTACCAAATCGGCTCCTTATGGGTTAGATTTATTTCTTAGTAATACCTATGGTAAACTTGAGCCTATTGAAAACCCATCGATTAATAAATATACCTTTAACTCAGATCCAAGCGTGTTTGGTTTAGAAGGAGAACTTGCATTCTCTGACAGATATTATGGCGGTGCTAGTGAATTATTTGGTAAAGCAAGTGACAGTGCTGAAATAAATTTTGCGGAAGGCATTATTAAAGGTGGTGGTACTATTACTATCTCTGGAGGAACAGGTTTATTCCAAAATGCTACAGGCACAATCACTTTTACTGAACAAGACAAACTTAATCCCCCTGGAACCCCTTCTCAAGGTTTAGCTAAACTGAATTTCACCTTGCAAACTCCTCAAGAAGTTCCAGAACCAAAGGCGACTACAAGTTTAATTGTTGTGGGTTTAATTGGAGTAAGCTTAGTCATTAGCCGACGCTATAAAAAAAGTTCTTTATCTACCATAATCGATTAAATATGCGAAAAAGAGGAGGCGATCGCTTCCTCTCTCCAAAAATTAGATCGTGCTGCTTTCGCCTCAAGTTTGTGTTACATATTTGTCATAACTATTAGAGGTTTGCATCTTGCCTATGCATATTTGAAGCAGCATATTTTAATGTTCCACTCACCATGTCGATGAAGGTAACAGCATCTAGACAACTTGCTTGCAAAAAGGAGTTCTGAGCTTTATCAATAAATCCGATATTATCGTAGTCTACCACAACTAGATGTGTGTCAGGAAAGTGATTATGGACTTTGGCAAAAGCAAGAGCTAATGAATCTAGACATTTTTTAAGGTCAATACGACCAAGAAACAAAATTAGAGTTTTACCTCTAGTTACTGGAAACTGCTGATGAAAAATCTCTAGCATTGGGAGTGTTTCAAATTATTGGTGGTGAATTATATTAGGAAGAAAAATAGTATTTTGTAATTGGAGAGAATTAATATTACTAACTAACTATAGTAATCCTAAATCATTTCTGAAAACTTATCATTTTTGATTTTATACTGCTTGCCTACTAAAAGTCACAGCCTTTTTTTATTCCTTTTTCAAGTCGAACTCACATAAAAACTAAATTGGCAGAGTAATAATAAACTTTGTTCCCTGACCAGAGGTTGATGAGCAGTTGATTTGTCCATTGTGTTTATCGACAATAATTTGGTGGCTGATAGCTAATCCTAGCCCAGTTCCTTTACCCACAGGTTTAGTTGTAAAAGATGGCTCAAAAATTCTATCTTGCACCTCAGGAGCCATACCAAGAGCATTATCCTCAATACAAATTGTCACAGTTTTTTGCTGATGATCGACCGATGTAGTAATCGTAATGGTGTTATGGCAAGCGGCTATCTTCTGATCTGAACACATTTGATGATATTCATCAAATGCATCAATAGCATTGGCGATAATATTCATCAGTACCTGGTTTATTTGTCCGGGATAGCAAACAATTGGAGGTAACTCACCGTATTGTGTGAAAACCTCGATTTTAGGACGGTCTACTTGCTCTTTTAGTCGGTGTTTTAATAGCATTAAGGTACTATTGATTCCTTCGTGAATCTGAAACTCTACCTTAGATGAAATATCAGATCGAGCAAAGGTTCTTAAAGAAAGGCTTATATCTTTAAGACGACCAATTCCCTGGTGCATTGATAAGAGAATTTTTGGTAAATCTTCAGTGATGTATTCTAAGTCAATTTCTTCAATAAGTTCTTCAATATCTAAATCTGGATGTGCTAGCTTTTGCTGTTGCAGATTTACCAAACGAAAGAGATCCTTGACATATTCCTCAATATGAAAGCAATTTCCACTAATAAAACCAATTGGGTTATTAATCTCATGACCTATGCCTGCAACAAGTTGTCCAAGGGTGGACATTTTCTCACTCTGGATTAGTTGTAGTTGGGTTTGTTGTAACTGTTGTAGAGACTGGGATAATTCTGCGGTACGTTCTTGTACTCTTTCTTCTAAGGTACGAGTGAGCTGGGAGATTTTTAGATGTAATTTTAATCGAGCAATAACTTCTTCATGTTGAAAGGGTTTGGTAATGTAGTCAACTGCACCAATTTCTAATCCTTTCACTTTATCTGTAGCATCGGTCAAGGCAGTCATAAAAATGACCGGAATATTCTGAGTGATAGCATTCGCTTTCAGCCTGCGGCAAGTTTCAAATCCATCCATCCCTGGCATCATTACATCCAGGAGAATCAGATCGGGATGGGCATATTCTGTTTGTTCGATCGCTGACTCTCCATCGGTTGCCATGAGTGCTTTCCAACCACATCCCTGAATCGCTTCAGAGAGAACCTTAAGATTATTTGGATTATCATCCACCAACAGGATACGCATTGGCTGCAAAAAAGATTCGGTCATCATGGATGTGACTCCGTTGCTACAAATGATTTTAGGAACTTACGAATTTTTGTGGTTTGAAAGTTGGCAGTGAGTTTGCTCAACTCAGTTGTAAAGGCAGTTAACTGAGTGTCTTGCTTGATTAGCTCTTCTATAATTCCCTCAATCGCTGAAATATCTCCCATCATTGCTAGATGATAGAGTTGTTGCAAAATATCCTGAGATGGCAAAATCAATTCACTATTATCTATTTGCTCATTCTTGGTAGATAACTGCTGAGGTTTAGATTGGGCATAGATCCAGTCAAATTCTAGTGGCGATCGCTTTGCTACTGCTTCAAAGGCAGAATGCAGGGCATTGAATAGTTCATCAATTTGCAGAGGTTTAGGCAAGAAAGCTGTAGCTCCTGCCTGTAAACTGTGTTGCCGATTTTCTTCAAATACGCTGGCACTAGAGACAATAACTGGAATAATCCGAGTTTGGGGATTTTCTTGTAAGTGAAACATTAGCTCAAAGCCATCCATATTAGGCATGGCTAAATCAAGCACAATCACATCTGGCTGATGTTCAGTTACCATCTGTAGCCCATGTTTGCCGTCGCTTGCTTCCAAGGTTCGACAACCGATTTCTTGTAGCATACTGCTCAACATAGAACGATGGTTGCGATCGTCATCGATAATCAAAATTTGAGGGACAGTACCCCGAATACCGACGATTTTCTGCTGGGTTGAGGCGATGTTTACTGGATGCCAGTCATGGGAAACTGGTACTGATACTGTCAAATCCAACCAAAATAGACTACCTTCACCTTGGCAACTCTGCACTTGAATTTGGCTGTCCATCAATGCCGCAATTCTTTGACTGATTGCTAATCCCAAGCCAGTACCTTCAGATTTTCGTCCAGCCTCACCTACTTGCTCAAAGGCTAAAAATATTTTCTCTAGTTGGTCTGATGACATCCCAATACCTGTATCTTCAATTTGGAAGCGAATCTTAGTGATTGGGGATTGGGGATTGGGGATTGGGGATTGCTTATTGTCGTTGTCTCCAGTCTCCAGTACATCTACTTTGAATGTCACGCTCCCATTGTCTGTAAACTTGATAGCGTTGCCTAATAAGTTGATCAACACTTGTCGTAGCCGCTTTTCATCTACTTGAATAACAAGTGGTAGGCGATCGCCCATCAAAACGTTAAATGCAATCCCTTTCTGATCGGCTCGAATACTGCAAATCTCGGTGACACCATGTAAGAAAGTGGGCAGATGTACATTAGTCGCAACCAATTCTAATTTACGAGCTTCAATTTTTGAAAGGTCGAGAATGTCATTGATGAGCATTAAAAGGTGTGTCCCACACTGGTAGATAATGCTGACTCCTTCTAGGTTTTTCTCTGTCATGTTTGGCGATGCTTCAAGCACCTGAGCAAAACCAAGGATGCCATTAAGCGGTGTACGTAGCTCGTGGCTCATATTGGCCAGAAACTCGCTCTTTGCTTCGTTAGCAGCATCAGCAGCTTGCTTTGCCTCCAGCAGTTGATGAGTTCGTTCTTCAACTTTGAACTCTAAGGTTTTGGAATAATCTAATAGTTGACTATTAGCAATTTCTAGTTGCCGATTCGCTTCTTCTAACTTCTGTTGTTTATAGGCATTAGTTGTGCCAACTACGCTGCTAATGAACGCAGCTAAGGCGGGTGTTACGGGAATTAGAACACCGTGCAAAAACATCCCGTAACCACCACCCATGAATGCGCCACTGATGCCTACGGTTGCCCAAAGAATTTTGCCGCCTGGAATCTGTCGCCGGGTACGCGCACTAGCTAAATACCAACTACCACCAGAACCAATAAAAGAGCATAAAAGAATCCAGAGTGACAAAGCCATTCCAGAAATACCATGCAGGTTTGCTTTCCCTGTTTTTGCTCCTTCTACTAATTGATGGGCAATATTGGCATGAATAACAACACCTGGTGTAGGTTTTTGGGCAGAAACCAAGGAAGAACTGAAGGGTGTGCTAAAGAAATCATTGGTACTAGCAGCAGTTGATCCAATAAACACCATGCGATCGCGCATCAGATTTGCAGGAATTTTTTCTGCCAACACATCTCGCATGGCAACTGTGCGAAACGCCGCTTCCGAACCGTACCAGTTGAGCAAAATTTGATAGCCCCCAACATCGGCATCAGAATAACCCGCTTCTTGACTATGTAATGGTAGGTAGATTTGATTGCCTAATCGAAACCTCTGCTGCTTTTCGTCAACGGATTCTAAAGTTATTTTTTCGGCTTCAAGGTACTTGAGGGCTACAAGAGTTCCCAGTCCTGCTTTAATTTTTCCCTCTTCCTTGGCATCTACTGCTGTAAGTAAGGCACGACGCACATGGCGATCGCCATCCAACACCAAATCTGCTAATCCGACTCGATCGAGTTTTTTCAATTCTGGTGGCGGATTGACATGCTCTCCGGTAATTTTCTCAACGCCTATCAAATTGGCACTGTTGCGGAAGACATTTACAAGTTGATCGTATCCACTGCCTTCGGGTAAATCTCGATAGAGATCCAAACCGATGGCGCGGGGTTGTTGCGCCTGGATTTTTTCTAGTAATTGTGTTAGTGACCAGTCTGGAATTGGCCACTTACCAACTGATTGGATATCTTGTTCATCAATTGTGACAATTATGATTTTGTCAGCTATTGTATTTTGCGTAGACGCGTTCGCAAAGCGTCTCGTAGAGAAGCAGCTTGCCGGAAGGCATCGCTGTCGTATCCATTCATCACGAAGTTTCCACTCAGGCAAATTAAAAAGTCCCAAAGACTGCCCAACTATAACTGTCAGAGCAACGCTGGGACTAATAATTAAAACACTGCGAGAGCGTTGGATGAAAGCTTGGAATTTACGCCACATAATTTCGCCAGAGGCTTAAATAATATTGATTAGTATTCGTCAGTTTTGACTCCACTAACATTTCTCTGAGATTGGGCATGAGGCATGGGACATTGGGCATTGGTCAATATCATACAAAGTTTTTCTTCCCCTGCTCCCCCTGCTCCCCCTGCCTCCTGCCTATTCTGCTACTAAGGGAACTGTTGCAATATCCTTTAAGCTAACTGAGGAAAGAAGTTCTTCCCATTGCTTGATAATAGCTGCATTTTTGGGTTGGGCGGTATGCAGCCCAGCCATTGTTGCTACACAGTCATACCACACCCCATTTTTACCGAAAGCTGCTGCTTGCTTTAAAGCATCTTTTTGCTGCATCGCTGTCGCCAGTTCAGCAGTAGGCTGGATACGCTGAATCCAACCATCAACGTAAGGTGTACTTGGGCCGAGTGTTCCATTCACTTTCAGGGCCAAAAACCATTGATAGTTTTTACCAACGGCTAAAGCAGGTGCATTGGCTGGTAATTTGACTGCGATCACCCCAGCTTTAAGAGCAACGGGAATGGTCATTTGATAATGTATATTGCCAGCTTCATCCTTGAGGCTAAACACAGCTTCTTCTGCATTAGAAGCAGGCAAATATACCAAAATTGTGGGGCGTTCAGACACCGTTGTGCCATAGAAGCTTTGGGGCAGAAGTGCGATTAGCGCTGCGGGCCCTTCTGCTGCTACAGTCGAAGGATTCAAGTAATAAGTACCAACGCGGGAAGCGCCTCCAGATGCTTGGTTTGGAGTGCTATTACCTTTAGTTGGGGTAAAGAGGTCGCCACGAGACGCTCCTCCTGTTGCTTGTCTAGGGGCGCTGTTACCTTTGGTTGGGGTAAACAGGTTGCCGCGAGATGCTCCTCCTGTTGCTTGTCTAGGGGTGCTGTTACCTTTGGATGGGGTAAACAGGTTGCCGCGAGATGCTCCTCCCGTTGCTTGGCTTGGAGCGCCATTTTTGACAGGTGGGGTAAATGTTACAGCAGAGGCACTAGCCCATGTACTGTTAGCTATCAGAGCAATGATGCTCAATGCACTAGTTAAATCTCGACGTTTCATGGTGTTTGACCTCATTTAATTAAATAGTGATAGAAAATACATGAAATCACTGTGCTAAAAACTTATGGAATACTTCTAAACACTAGCCAGAGTAAGGAAGCTTACTAGCATTTATATCCGAATGTAGCCTGAACTTCCATAAAGGAGATGTTTATTTTGTGTATATTCAGTTAGGAATATTACGTAATTACAGCCAGTTTCCAACCAAAACAAAGGCAGACCAAAAGAACGGATCATGGAAATCAGTTTGGCGAATCAGGTTAATTTGTGCTTGCCGTAGTGCTTCAGCTTTGGTGATTCTGGGTAGCCGTAGTTGGTTATAAAAGCGAGTCATGAGCATTTGGGCTGCCTTATCTTTGACTGGCCAAAGTGTGGCAATGGTAGAACGCGCACCGGATTTAACAGCCAAGCCTGCTAGTCCAAGAACGGCGCGATCGTCTCCTGTTGCAGTATCGCAGGCACTCAATACTAATAATTCGATCGCTTTTGATGAATCACCACTACGATTTTTGAGAAGTTCGGATAACTCCTTCACATTAAGTTGTCCATCCCACGTAAGTAAAAAGGTGTTTTCGAGACGGGAGCTAAATTGCCCGTGAGTTGCTAGATGAACAACATTGGCCTTACTTGATTTGACATGAGCCGCCAGGGCAAGACTTGTAAATTTTTCGTTCAGTAACATCGAAGATGGCACTGTCTGAGAAATTTCTTTTACTTCTGATTCCACAGATGGCAAGGCACTAAAACCAGCACGAGATTGGCTAATACCACCGATAATTGCATCAATGTGGTTTTTTTGGAGCGATCGCGCTGCCATTAGTTGCAATCCTGGTGAGAGTGCCACAGCATACTTCTCAATCAGATATTGCTTACCGTCATACAAGGCTGCCATTGGAATGTTCCGTAACCGACCATCCAAAACAAATACTAGTGTCTTAGTATCAATGAATGCTCGATCTACTTCTGCTTTTTGAATCAGCCAGTTATAAATTTGCTGAGACAATTGATCCCGAACTTTTGAGTCTGAGACTGGGTTGAGAGCAACTAGAAATTTATCTAAAGTTTGCTCAATTTCGGCTTGAGATTTTTGAGTGACATAATAACGCAGTGGTTGTCCAGCGTGAGCGAGAATTATTCCTAAGCGATCGCTTAAAATAATCGGATAAATAACCGTTGCTGTGGGGTCAACTTCATCAATCTGCTGGGCTTTATCTAAACAAGCTTCGCGGAAAAAGTTATCAAGTTCGGCGATTTGGAGTGACTCAATCAATTCACGCGCTTGCATCAATGCAGCCTGAGTTGGTTGCTCATCGAGAAGTAAACTCACTAGTTCTCGATACACAGGCTCTACACTTTCGCGGAAAGAAAATTGCAGATCGGGGTTGACAGCAACCATATCGCCTCGCAATGCCTTTAATGACTTAACTGCTTCTGTATAGGTTGTAATTGCTTTGGAGCGATCGCCCTGTTGTTTATACAACTTTCCTACCTGCCATGCTGATTGAGCAATGAGATCGTCAGCTTGGAGTTGACGGGCAATATTGAGGGATTTCTCGGCTAATTCCTTTGCCTCAGACCACTGTTTTTTACGACTGTAGAGTTGTGCCCACTGATGTAGCGCATAGGCTTGGGCGGTTGCATCCTGAATTTTTTGGGCAGACTTAACTGTGTCTGCCATGAGTTGTGCCAAATCTTTGCTTGGTAAAACTTGATCGGGGTTTTCTAAGCGATTCAAGGTTGCTACAAAATTAATCGCTGCATTAAGGGAAGTATGACTGGGTGCTAATTCTGACAACTGTTGTCGTAATTGAGGCGCGAGGGGAATTGCATATTCTAGTTTGTTATAATCTACCAATAATTTGAAACGAGCTAAACGCGCTTGTAAAGCTTCATTCGGATTCGTAGCTGCTGTTTGGGCATCTTCAAAGTAATTTAATGCTGCTTCTGGATCTTGAAAGTCAGAGGCAACTTTCCCTAGACTCGAAAGAATAGAACTTAACTGAGTTTTAGCGGCAATTTTATTCGCTATGGCTAAACTTTGTTCTAAAACTTGTTGGCTTTTATCATCACCGATCGCGTGCAAAGCTAAACCTAGCGATCGCAACCCACTAACTTTGATTTCCGAATCTGGCATTGCTGCCAGGTTTTGCGTTAACGCCTCCAATTGTTGTTTCGAGCGGCGATAAAATCCCAAACTTTGTAAGGCTTGTGCCTGGTTAATTTGACTGCCTATGCTGCCCATTTTATCGCCTGCTTGCTCATAATATTTTTGAGCTTGTTGCCAAGTTTCTAGGGCGGCTTCAGTTTTGTCTATATGTAGTTGTAAATTTGCTTGAGTATTCAGTATTTGCGCCCAGATAATCGCATCGACAGAGGGTTTAACCGATTGCAAAATTTTTATACTTTCTTCGATAGATTGTTTAGCTGCTTCCCACTGGTTTAGTTCTTGTTGTGCCAATGAGAGGTAACTTAAGCTTAGGGCTTCGTTGGTGCGATCGCCTTGATTATAATACTGTTGTGCTGCCGTTTGCCAAACCTTGATAGCTTCTGCAAAATTTCCCGATTGGTAGAATTTCCGTCCTTGCTCTAGGCTGTTGGCTGGTTGGGCAGAAGCGAGAACAGAAGTTGTTATTGGTGGAGATGCTTTTACAGGTGTAATGGTAAATGCTAAACACAAACTTAAAATGCTGAGGCTGGTATATAACCAACGAGTTTGTTTAATTCGGAAAGCCATAAATAATTATTTATTATTGAGCAGTTTGTTTGAAAATTAGTCACAGCATAAGTGTTTAGAAAATGACTGTATGTATAATGCCCAACTTGTAATGCCAGCTATCAGTTGAAGAGGGATTCACATACTAGAAAAATTAACTTCTCTTAAGAGCAGCACATGTTAATGGTTGCCGTACCTGAGCTTTATATTTATCTCCAACTAACTCAATGCCCTGAGCGTTACGATGCCAATCAGTAGCTTGAATTTGAGTTTCTGAAGATGGGGGTGTTTGGGCAGTGACACCGCCGATTTTGCGGTATGCAGTCATAGGACTTACGCACACTCTACGAATTCTTCTCTACGAGACGCTGCGCGTTGGCGGAAGCCTCTCGCAGAGAAGGCGTTCTTGGCGTCTTCTCTACGAGACGCTACGCGAAGGCGGTTCGATAAATTAAGCTTTTCGGCAATTTTTGCGTAAGTCCTGAGTCAGATCACGGACATCAGACTAAGTGCGATCGCCTCGATTAAAATGGCGAATAGCTGAGTGAGAAATACAGCCCATTCTCTTGGAGCGATCGCTTTTCACCGTCTACCGATATCAGGGGAATGCCCCAATCCAGCCTAGCTGAGAATTTATCGCTCTGTTGCCACAAAAGTCCTAGTCCAGCACCCACCAACGTACTGGATGATGGATTGTCGCCCTTGCTATTCCAGCCTTTGCCCACATCAATGAATGGTGTTAGTTGTAACACTCCTCCAAGCTTGGAGGCACGCACAATGGGCAACCGGAATTCAGCCGAAAACAACATACCATTGTCTGTTAGTAGTGCATCCTGGCGATAACCCCGGACACTTAGCTGTCCACCAAGACCAAATTGCTCTAAAGGTACGAGGGAATCTGCTGCTAGTTGTAAATCACCTCTAACTAAAAACAGAGTATCTGGTGCGAATTGCCGCACCCACTGCGCCTGTCCCCGCCAAGCAAAAAATCGGCTATCTGGGGCATCTTTATTGACATTGGCATCGAACCAATCTACCCCGACGCTAAATTGCGATCGCGCTGCAAAAACTTGTTTATTGCTGCGTTGGGTATATTCTTGGATAAAACGCAGGGCGGAAATCTTGGTTTTTCCCTTGGCATCTGCACCGGGTGATAAAGGAAACCCGCCAATATTATCAAGACCTAACTCTGTTTGGCTTTCTTGGCGTGAGAACGATAACCCCACTGCTAATTCCTGAGTTGGCTTTTGCACTAATGGTTGCCGATAACCAAATTCGTAAGACGTAGTGTTTGACTGAATATCAAGGACGGTAAATGGTTTTTCAATTACGTGGTTCCAGCCTTGGTTAAAACCGAAGAATACCGTGCCATTGTGAGCATTAATTGGCAATGTGTAATTCAGATTGATTGTATTACTACCATCGGTATTGGCGTATCCGACACTGAGAGTATCACCAAAGCCCAGTAGATTGGCTTCTTGCAGATTCACACCCCGGCGAAAACTGCCAACACTGGGCGATCGCCCATTATCTAAAGTTGTTGTCAGCGAAAAAGTATCGGCTTCTTTAACCTCGACTTGCAATATATTGGTTCCGGGACGTACACCCATCTGCAACTCAGCCGATAGGTTTTGAATACGCGGATCAAGGCGAAGCAGTTGCAGTCTTTCTATTAAGCGCGGTACATTCAGGGGTTGGCCAGCACCGAGTTGGATGCGATCGCGAATATATTGGCTACGCAATCGCCGATTACCAACGATTTTAATTTCTTGCAAACTGCCTTCGACTACCTGAATTTTAATGACTCCAGCTTCTATTGTCTGCGGTGTAATTAAAGCACCCGTAGTTACATAACCCTTATCAGTGTAGAGCTTGCTAATGGCATCTTTGACTTGCAACAATTCTGCAAATGATACTTCTCGTCCCACAAAGGGAGCCGTAATAGTGGCAAAATCTTCTGGTTTGAAAACTGTACTCCCAACAACTTCAAAGCGATCAACCCGGAATTTAGCATTAGGATCATCCTCTCCTAAAGTGGGCTGATCGGGTAGTTGTGGCGAAGGAAGTAATTGATTCTGATCTGATGGCTGCGGTAGTACATCTATCCGGTCAGGCGGTAACATTTGAAGATTAGAAGTTTGGGCGTAGGCGCAGCCTTTTGTAGACATTACCCGATCATAGTTGCACAATACTGCTGCTATAACAAAGCCGAATATTAGAGGTTTTAGTGTTGTTATGCGAAGTTTACGAATCAGTTGCTGTTTTTGCGTATAGTTAATTATCGATTCTTTCTTCGCATTTAAATACATACGCATAAATACTTAGCCATTTTTTAACGCGATTTCATTATTAATATTTCCCTTGCCCAACTAGATAATTTATTTGGCATGACTGGTTATCTAATTAAGCTCCGATACTTGAATGTAACGACTGTTACATCATTTTTATATAAATATTCGCTGTATGTTTTACAATTGCCGTCAGGGTAAATACTGTTTTTTCTAAAGAAGTATCCCAAAACTTGATCTTTGTTCATGTTGGGTTTCACTTCGTGTAAGTAGCCTTAATAACCTAGATTCGCATTAAATTGGTATAAAAAGTTTGGCGTTGCATAAATGCAGGACGAATCATGTAAACACTGATATTTGCTTGCGCTTGTATAATTGATAACTATAAATTTAGTTACTTAAATATTAATAATGGAACAAAATAGCATAAAATTTTACAATATAGGCGTGTTAAGTAAGCTAATCGCCATTCATTTTTACAGGTTGATTTGCTTGTAATTAGCTTAATGACGTAAACGGGTATTTTCTCCTTCTACTCTGGTCATATAGGTTTTGCTCATAATATGATCTTCTGGTTAAATAAAACTGGAGTAAACCTTCCATCCATCTATGACGTGAAAATAGCACTGCCAATAGTAAACTTTCCTCCCACAATGATTTAAATATTTCTACACTATGATCTCCCAAGCCAAAATTCCTTACCGGATTAGATAGATGCGATCGCCCTGAGGTAGGGGACTCCAGAGAATAAATTACCTAATTTATTTAGATGATATTTTTCTTTTCCTCCTCTCCCCCAATCCTCACTCCGTAAGGGCCCCAAGTCCCCCTGCTTCCCTGCCTACACAGCGATTGATTATTTTTTTAATTGGAAGTCCCTAGAGAGCTTGATTTCATTAATGTGTATGTGGTTATCACCCACACAAGAACATGTGGTGATAGGATTAATGAAATTTTCAGTTCAGTCAATATCAAAAATGGTACGCACAACTCCAGGGCAGAAAATTCCAATTGATAAACTGCAAACCACACTGGGAGAATTAGAGAAGCTAGAAGAGAAGGCTAAAGAGGAATTATCCCTTCGAGAGAGTATTTACTTTCTGCGTGAACAACTTCAATCGGCACTGAAGAAAGGCTATAGTTATCAAGACCTATCACAGCTACTGGAGAAGCAAGAAATAAAAGTTTCAGCAGCAACACTTAAGCAATACTTAACCGAGATTGAAAAAGAAAAGCGTTCTCGTCAGCGAAAGGCTAAACCAAAACAAGTTTTATCTTTTGAAGATTCGACTCAGACTCCAACAGAATCATCGATAACACCAGCAGTTATAGGAGTAACTAAGGACTCTCAAAACACTCCGAAAGATGTATGTGTAGGTCAATTAACGGACGAGTCACAAGAGAAGCAATTATTGTCAAAAGGCGGTAAGAATTCTCAGAAAACTGTTAAAACTACTAGGCGACAAACGCCAAAAACTTCTAAGCCTAGTTCAGATATATTAAGTGAGTTTAATCAGTATTAAAGGTGGGTATTATGCCGACGATTCATTTGGTAGATGGTGAAAAGGGTGGAGTAGGAAAGTCTTTAGTAACTAGGACAATGATTCAGTACTTTCTGGATAAGAAAATTCCGTTTGTACCAATAGAAACAGATAGATCAAATCCAGATGTGGCAGGAGTTTATAAGGGAATATGTCACTATGCAGTGTTTAGCGAGAATGAGCGGCAGGCTGATAAGGCAGATAGAATATTTGAGATGGCGACAAATAAGCCAGTAGTTGTGAATTTGGCAGCACAATCACATAGAGCAGTCTTTGACTGGATAGAAAGAAATCAGTTAATTGAACTAGGGAATTCTGAGGGAGTGACTTTTTGCAAATGGTTTGTCTCTACAGGAGGATATGATAGTCTTAATCTGTTTGCACAATCGGTAAATAGCTATGGAGAGAAAATACCTCATATTTTGGTACGCAATTTAGGACTGTGTGATGATTGGGAGCATGTAGATTCAGATGTGAATATACAGAAACTAATCAAAAAATATAAAATTATTGTTATAGATTTCCCCAAACTAGCATATAAAGAAAGAAACATAATAGACCAAAACAGAATGACCTTTGCTGAGGCAAGAGAGAATAAAGAATTTGGAATTATAGGAAGACAGAGAGTAGTAAACTTTTTGAAGCTTGCTTATGCAGAATTTGAGAAGGTAGGTATCTGGGATGAAGAAGTTAAATAATAAATCTTTGGAGGTACTAGATAGCTAGGGCTATTGCATTCTAGGGAATCATTCTGGCTGGAAAAATGAATGACGATTAGCTTAATCTACTTTTCAATTAAGAGAGGTAGATAGCTAGACGTTTTAATGGATACCCATCGCACAGTTGGTTGAAAGTTTACTAGCCTTAATTCTTTATTGAGAGACTACTTTAACTGTAAAAGGTTCCTAGTTTCTTCGCCTACTACACCATCAGGGGACAAACCTTTTGACTGTTGAAAAGCCTTTACAGCTTGTTCTGTTGCTTGGTCAAATACCTGATTTGCTTGTTGTAATTGAATATTAGCTTTTCTAATAGCTAATTGCAATTCGCCTACATCTTTTCCTTGTTGTAATGGGCTTGTCAGCTTTAAAACTCTGGGATACCCGACGTTTGAGAATCCTTCAGCAGGAGAATTATAAATACAATCTAAGGTTTTGTTACCTAAATCTCCATCTTCAGCAATCTGTTTATTTGGATTTGCCTTGTTCCACAGCTTTTGGAAAGCTTTGATTGAATTGGGGCGGATATCTCTAATTTGATTAGATGTGCAATCAAAATGCATTGGATCTTTATCGCCATAAGTCCATCTCCATCCATGACTGGTCATTAGAGATTTCACTTTTGCCCACTCTTCTATATCTAAAGATGCACCCTTTTGGTGGTCTGATTTTCCTGGATATCCTACCAGATTATTAATTAATCCCCTCTGCTTTTGGCTATAAAGCATTGCTTGGGCAATGACAGAACGATAGGCACTATTAATAGTCAAAGGTTGTGCGTAAGCTATCAATGCTGCTTTTAAGGCATTCCGTGCTGGAAGCTGGCAGTAAGGGAAAAGTCCTTCACCTCTGTTAATATTTAAGTCGGAAATACTGACTAATGAATTAGGAAGTAATTGATTTAATTGCCAAAATAACTGCAAATCTAATCCACGAACTGCGATTGTACTACCTTCTGTTATCTCTTTAACTAATACCATAATTATATTTTCGCTCCCTCTTGAGCTTTTTTAGCTTCAAGTAATATTATCTGAAGTTTTCTACATCTGGCATCATGTCTTTTCCAGAAATCCAGCTAAAATTACAAAGACGGGGCATAAGGGTATAGCTAATCAAACTTACCGAGATGCCAAAAGATAGTAGTAAGAGGCTATACATTCAACCCTATGTAAGACAAAATTAATTACATAATTTTGACCTGAAATTCTTATCTAGTCAAGAACTCATGTGTAAATTTTTCTGTACAATTACTTACTATACCCGACATCCTTCGATACTATCACTCGGCATTTGCTCATGCGTTTTCTTAACACTTTGTAAAAAGTAATAATCAGTAGCTTTCTGGGGCGCTTAATGATAAAAATCCGGTTTCTCTTGCTCGAAGATAACCCACTCGATGCAGAGGCGATTCAAGCCATACTGCTAAACTGATGCTCAACGACTAACCTTTGTCCGCTTTATTACTCCAAGCTTTCCGTCTGACTTTGAGCAAAGGCTGATGAAGCGCGGCTACCAACCGATTGGGAATACGAACTAGCTGACTTTGGTACTCAAATTGCCAGCGTCGCGTTTGAGCGCGATCGCAAATGATAAAGGTGTTTTTAAAAATCAATTATGGGTACTGTAAAATACAAGATGAATATAGTAATGCTATTAGTTGATCAGCAATTAATGGGCAACTCTATACTAAATTCAGTTCCCCAAGCTGGATCAGATATCACATTAATTCGGCCATCATGGCTGTCGATGATTTGGTAACAAATCGATAATCCTAATCCTGTGCCTTTACCTACTGGCTTAGTGGTGAAGAAGGGATTAAATATCTGATTATGAATCTGGGTAGGGATTCCGTTACCGTTATCCTTAATGAAAATTGCAATGTAGCGATCGTTTAGTTTCTGGGTGCGAATCCAAATCCGACTAGGATCATTGTGCATTATTTCTGGCGATGACTTACGGTCGGTCGTAGAAGATCGCACTCGTTCAGCTTCTTCTAAAGCATCGATCGCATTATTCAGGAGATTCATAAACACCTGATTGAGTTGTCCAGGAGAACAGCAAACCAAAGGCAATTCTCCATATTCTCTAATCACTTCAATACCAGAATGCCGTTTACTAGGGTTGAGACGACTTTGTAAAATCATCAATGCAGACTCTAAACCCTCATGAATATCGACCTCCTTGAATGTTGCTTCGTCTAATCGAGAGAAGTTTCGCAAAGATTTCACAATCTCGCTAATCCGCTCGGAACCTGTTCGCATTGACTGGAGTAATTGTTTGATATCCTGTTGAATAAAGTCAAGTTCCAGGGTTTCAATTTCTTGCTGAATCACTAGGCTTGGATTAGGATATTCTTGCTGATAGAGTTGAATCAGTTTTAGTAAATCATCATAATATTCGCTAGCATAAGTCAAATTTCCATGAATAAAGCTAATTGGATTGTTAATTTCATGGGCAATTCCTGCTACCAAATGCCCTAGCCCAGACATCTTTTCCGTTTGGACAACTTCAAGGGCATTTTGCAGTTTGAGCAAAGTTTGTCTTAAGGTTTCATTCGATTGTGCAAGTTCTGCCTGAATCCGTTGGCGTTGTTGAATTTCTTTACTCAGTGCATGATTTTTTTGGTTAAGCATAACGAATTGATCGCTCGTTCGCTTTTCTAAGCGCAGTAAATTAATGGCTGGGCTTTCTGGCGATCGCGGCTCGATCAAAGATCCTTGACTACGACAAGCAATTCCCTCTCCTTGGGCTTGGTGGATAGTTAAAGCTCCCAAAATCATTTGACGACTTTGGGAGCAAGCTCGAAGATAGTCGATGACTTTCTCTGAAGAATCAGTAACAAACTCGGTAAGACATTGACCAATCAGTGCTTTATTGGTCTTGTTAAAGAGTCTGGCAGCAGGCTGATTAACTGCTAAAATTTCACCTGCGCTAGTCACAAGAAGCAGAGGTTCTGGTAAAAGCTGGGCAAACTTTAAAAATTGATCGCGTATCATGATCTGGAGGTACTGAACCAGGGATATTTACCGTTGTTCATAGCACTGACGGGGTAAAAGTAAAGAGACTAATACTAATTTCGGATTTTAGATTTTAGATAAAAAGCTTTAACCACAAAGCTGCTTCAGAAATCTTAAATTATACATTCTATCCTAATCTGGTATTAAGCTAGGCTTTGGGGCATCAACTTCAGTCGGGACATATTATAGGGAGAGGGTGATAGTCTGCAAATGTCCCGTTTGAGGCTGCTACTATACTTTGAAGTATTCTTGTGCTACAAACTCGTCTAATACTTCGCTAGGTTTGAGATGAATGACGATTTTGCATTCTTGTGCGCCTCTAGCAATCGTTTCTTGTAACTCGATTCTAGCGTAGCCGAGGTTATCGGCTGTGATTGCGCCAAAAATATTAGATGTCATGACACACATGGCTTCGCGTCCTTCTACTTGTTCTGCAAAGGGGCATTTACGATTGCCTAAAACGATCTTCTCATCAGTTTCTTCAATCACGTAAAAGTCGCCTTGAATCCGGCGTTTCCAATCTATGAGGACGGCAGTTACCTGGCTACGAGAAAGATTTGATAGTTGCAAAGCGTTCTGGTATATCTGATTGACATGTTGACCTGTTCGATAGCCGACCACATTCAAGAAGCCTTCTGCCTGTTCAATCCCAACGACATCTTGTAGGGTTCCAGCTAATTCTCTAATCATTGTACGTAGAAATTGATCGCGCTCTATCGGTAATTCTAAGGATTTTATTTGTTCGTCGAGCGAAGATATCTGAATCATGATGCTGTTATTTCCTAAATTTTTATATAGGGCAAGCATGAATGATACTTAGTTAAGCAAAAGTCAGTGAGACACCAAAGTTTTTTAATTAAGTACCATGTTTACTAAGAATAGTTTTCCCTAATTGGCTACAAAACTAACTTAAATTTAGGAGGATGTACTTATACCAATTTACAATTCGCCTTTTCGCAGATTCATAATTAAAAAACTTAGATGCAGCAAAGCTTTCAGGGGTTACATATGTATCAGATTTTTCGTGAAATGTATTACTTGCAAAGGATCAACGCTGTGTCTCATCTTCAAATTGACTCTACAGCTATCACCTCGCTATGTTTGTCAACGACAATTTGACAAGCGATCGCCAATCATAACCTGTTTCTTTATCAACATATTTAATAGTAAAGATATCCATCAATGTCATTGACTAAAATATTTATAAGTACTTGATTTATAAGCTACCAGATACTTACGAAAAATTGAATATAAATTTTAAGACAGTTTTTTAATCTGTTAAAAACTAATTATTAACATTAAGTATTTAAAATAGGCTAAACTGGATGTACAAGCTGGTAAAATATAGGAATCTGCAATCAATCTTAATCTCTAGTTTGATAATACAAAACACATGTAGACGAGTTTTATCAGAAGATATTAGATGACATTAAGGAGGAAAATCTAATGCAAAAAGAATATATGGAGATTTTAGAAACATTAATTAATAAATTGACATTATCCGCAATATTAGAAATGTTAGAGCGAATATGTCACAAAAAAGCGGAAAATCTGAGAACTCATTGGCAAGATGAGACTTCAGCAAAGCTTTGGGATAAAGCTGCTAGACAGATAGAACAAATAAATGTTGATGTTTGATTAAACAATAAAGCTCAGTAAATAAAAGAGATTAGTTACTAAATTTACAGTATTTTTAATGCATGAATTATGTGCCTAATCTTTTTTTATAAAAAATAATCGAAACCGAGTCCGCGCTAGCGCAGGGCAAATGTACTTGAAAACATGAACAAGATGCAATACGGTTCAGTTAAGGCTAAAACTCTTTGTCAAACTCAATTTTTTTAACGAACCGCCAAGGACGCCAAGGACGCACAGAGAAGAAAGAAATGCTTAACTGAACTGTATTGGAACAAGATGTGAGTAGGTGTAGCCTGCCGTAGACATCGCTAACTATCAGCAACCTTACACGCTAATTACTGTGCTATCAATGGGTAATGAAAAGTCACGAGACCATTCATTCCAAGAGCCAAAATAATTTTTAGCAGAAATTCCTGCCTGTTCAAGGGCTATTAATGTATTAGCAGCCCTTGAACCCTTAAAGCAGTAAATGTATACAATGGACTCTGAAGTAATACCTATTGATTGACAAATTTCTCGGATTTCTTCTGGCGAACGAAACGTAGGGATTTCTAATTCAGAATTCATCAGACGATGCCATTCTAACCATACTGCATTAGGTATTCTACCTTTGCGAGGACAAAAATCAGGATTATAGGGAGAAGAACTCAATCCAAGCCATTCTGAACTGTCGCGCACATCTAATTTAATAATTGCTGGATTAGCAATTGCTTGCAACATCTCGGTGGTAGTCACTATTATGTCAGCATTGGGATGCAATCTAAATATGCTGCTTTCATGCTTTGGTACTTCATCGGTAATAGGTAATTCTGCTTGGAGCCATGCTCTATATCCTCCGTGTAAAATAGATACCTGAGCGCAACCCAAATACTTCAGCAAGAAAGCTGCTCGACAAGATTGACCATAACCTTTATTTAAAGCATCTTCATAAACAATTAACTGTTCTGTACCAGATATTCCTACTTTGCTCATAATTTCTGCAAAATACTCTTGCAGTTCCTTCAATCCTGTTGGGGAGGAATTATCTAAAAGATAGGTAAAGAAATCTCTAATATTTATAGATTGAGGGATATGAGAAATAAAATAATCTTCTTGACTTCGCGTATCGATAATAACAGTCTGTGATGGATTTTCTACTAAAAGTGACGTGAGTTCTTTAGGAAAAATGAGGAGTTTTGTAGTCACGACTTCATGCTTCTGTTATTGTACCAGTAAGCATTATCGCCCTTGGTACATTTGCATTTTGAAATGCATATTACAGAATCATGAATGTTAAATGTTACGAGATAACTTTTGGTATGTGTTATTTGAAAGTAATATTCCTAATCCAGAATTTTGAATAAAGTTTATTTATCGAGAATAAAGAAGCAAAGAATTATTTTCTCGTCTAGTATTAAAGGTCGCAACGACAACTAGCCGAGCGCTTCAAGGTAAGCTTATCGTTTGCTCAACGCTTAATTTGTCGTTATCAAATTACAAGAACAAGTGACTTCAAAATCTCATAGGTATGGAGCGATCGCTGCTACCAGGATTTCGTCCATGATCACCAACCCCTCCCGAAGAGCAGCTATCCATTACCCGGATCTTTCTCAACAATTGCGAGAGTATTCACTCACGTTTCTTACAACCCTGATACGTCTGTCGTTAATTCTCAATAAAAACCTAATTTTAGTGAGAATATTAAGAGCCAATTTGTCAAGTATGACTCACACCTCAGTGTTTAAGATGCCTACAAAACAAGCGTTTCGAGATTGTAAAGAAAGATGTGGGTAATGCATAGCGAAGAGCAGGGAGGGGTTCTTATTTTTTGTATTATGTAATGTCTTGTGCTGATTTTTGAATTAATTCAGCTACTAAACCTGTCCAACCGGTTTGATGGCTAGCACCAATGCCTGCACCAATATCGCCATGAAAATATTCATAGAACAGAATCAAATCACGCCAATGTGGGTCGTTTTGAAACTTTTCTGAACTGCCATAAACAGGCCGCTTACCAGATGTTGGGTTTTTCAGGAAAATTTTGATTAGCCTTTGGCTTAATTCATTTGCCACTTCTTGCAGATTCATCTCTTTCTTTTCACCAGAAGAAGTGGCGCACATAACTTTGATTTGATCTCCCCAAAAATCATGAAACTTCAATAAAGATTCTATGATAAGATAATTCACAGGAAACCAAATAGGGCCGCGCCAATTAGAATTTCCACCAAACATTCCATATTTTGATTCTGCTGGTTCGTATTCTACTCGATACTCTTGCCCATTTGCCCGCAATACATAAGGATTATCCTTATGATATTTTGACAAAGCTCGGATACCATAATCGCTCAAAAATTCTGCTTCATTCAGCAGACGCTCCAAAATAGATTTGAGTCGTTCTTTATTTACCAGCGACAAATAATAGAGTCCTTTTTGATTGGGGAGGACAGAAACATTCTCGTGTTGAGTAAGTTGAGGGCGATTGTTAATAAACCAATAAACCCGTTTTTTGAAATCTGAGGCTAAATATTTATCAACAATCTCTTGTTCAATTGTTTCTACAGCAAAAAGCGGAATTAACCCAACCATTGACCGCACTTTCATTAACAGTACACCTTCATTGTTTGCACCCTGTACTACACCTGGAGGAGCTTTAAGAATATCATAGTAAAACTTATCTTCTTTATCCCATATATCTACGCCTGTACCACCGACTTTATTCATTGCATCAGCAATGAGTAGAAAGTGTTGGAAAAATTTAGAAGCCATATCTTCATACTCGCTTCTATAGTTTTTACTAGACTTAATACTAGACTTACTATTAGAATCTTCTTTAGCGAGTTCCGTGGCTATTTTTAGTAAATTTAGACAGTACATTGCCATCCAGCTAGTACCATCAGACTGCTCTATGGTTGCATTAGGAATCTGAATATTGCTTCTATCCAAAACTCCAATATTGTCTAATCCTAAAAATCCACCTTGAAAAAGGTTGTTGCCTTCAGCATCCTTACGATTCACCCACCAAGTAAAATAAATAGATAACTTTTGAAAGATTTCTTCCAAAAACTTTCTATCAGCAGTGCCATACATGTCCTTTTCTATGTTGTAAACACGCCATGCAGCCCAAGCATGAACAGGTGGATTTACATCACCAAATGCCCACTCATAAGCTGGTAGTTGACCGTTGGGGTGCATATACCATTCGCGCGTAAATATATACAATTGCTTTTTGGCAAATTCTGGATCGATTAGTGCCAAGGTAACGGTATGAAAAGCTAAATCCCAAGCAGCAAACCAAGGATATTCCCATGCGTCTGGCATGGAAATAATATCTTCATTAAATAAATGATCCCACTCACGGTTTCTGCCCCATTTACGTTGTTCTGGTGGCTTTGGTGGATTGGGGTCGCCATTGAGCCAATCATAAACTACATAGTGATAATATTGTTTGCTCCATAACATACCAGCAAAGCTTTGTCTTTGCACATTTCGCATATCCTTGGAAATATCAGAAGGACAAACAGCTTGATAAAATTCGTCGGCTTCTTTCTGGCGAGTTTGAAGTACAGTTTCAAAATCATTACCAAAAGGAGAATCTAAATTTTGATCGCTCAACCGCAATCTAACTACTTTGGTTTCTCCTGGATTAATTGTCAAGTCGTAATGAGCTGCGGCTTTTGTCCCTTTTTGAGTAGAATTTACTGTTTTATTCTTTCCGAAAGAAACAATGTAATCATTTATGCCATCTTTGACGGGGCCGGAATTCTCACCCCATCCAAATCGTTTCTTGTTTGTTTCGTTTTCTGTAAACAGAAGTTCTTTAGGAGCTTCGCTATAAAGCCATCCTCTGCGTAAAGTTTTAACTTCTTCATTATCTTGATAAACAGTTTCTATGACGCTTAGGTTCGAGTCAGTTTTGATAGCTTGCAAGTATTTAAATTCTTTTGTTTGATTTTTATACCCCCAAGACCAAGTATTACGAAGCCATATAGTTGGTAAAAGATGCAGTTTGGCGGTTTCTGAGCCTCGATTAGTAACACTAATCTTGATGTGAATATCTTCTGGAGAATTTTTAGCGTACTCTACAAAAACATCAAAGTAACGATTATCATCAAAAACCCCTGTATCTATTAGTTCATATTCTAAAGCTGCGGGATTGGTTGATTTTCGATGTCTGTTCTCCTCAATTAGCTGGGTGTAAGGAAAAGCTTTTTGTGGATATTTGTAAAGATATTTCATATATGAGTGCGTGGGAGTGTTGTCAAGATAAAAATAATATTCTTTGACATCTTCCCCATGATTGCCCTCACTGTTGGTTAAACCAAATAGCCTTTCTTTCAGAATCGGGTCTTTTTCATTCCAAAGGGCGATCGCAAAACAAACTCGTTGGTAATTATCGCTAATCCCAGCAATTCCATCTTCGCCCCAACGATAGGTGCGGGAACGAGCTTGATCGTGAGAAAAATAATCCCAGGCAGCGCCATCAGCACTATAATCTTCTCGTACTGTTCCCCACTGACGATCGCTCAAATAAGAACCCCACCGCTTCCAATATTTATTTTGGCTGCGATCGCGGTCTTCTATTAATCTTTTTCCTTCTGCTGTCTCTTGAATCTTGTTCATTGTTCGTTTCCTTTTATAATGTTTGCGATGATTAATAATTTGCAATAGTTAATAGCATTCATGAGCTATTAACTTTCAAACGAACCTAAATATTATTCGTGCCGTTGCTGAATCGAGGGATAATAACAACTTGATAAAATTTCCTCCCCTGCCTCCCCTGCCCCCTGCTCATTACTCCGTAGCTAACCAAGCGCGGAGTACTTCTCCAACTGACCAAGCTTGAGCAATACAACCTTTAGGTTCCATTGGTGGATCGCCATTAGATATTTCACTGATAGTTCCAACTCCAGCAGTACAGAGGTGATGTTGCATCGGTTCTAGAAATTGGCGAGCAATGGATGGGTTGTTAAACACACGCAAGTGAGCTAAGACAAACGGGCCAATTAACCATTCCCAAACTGTTCCTTGGTGATAAGCGCCGTCACGATGAAATTGATCTCCACCGTAGTGACCGATATACTGCGGATCATCAGGTGCAAGACTGCGTAAACCGTGAGAAGTTAGAAGCGATCGCTCGCACGCTTCTACTACTTGCCGTTGTTGTTCAAGAGTGAGCGGACTTTCTGGCAAGGATACGGCGAAGATTTGATTTGGTCGCAAAGAGGCATCGTTACCATTTGGACCGTCTAAAACATCAAAACAGTATCCTTTGGCATCATTCCAGAAACGACTAAAACCTTTTTGAGTGGCATCAGCCATTGCATCGTAGTCTTTCTCAGGTTTTCCTAACTTTTGGGCGAACTGAGACATTGTTCGCAAAGCGTTATACCAAAGGGCATTCACTTCTATAGGCTTGCCAATGCGAGGAGTAACCACCCAATCACCGACCTTGGCATCCATCCAGGTAAGCTGCATTCCTGGTTGCCCTGCATAAAGCAACCCATCATTGGGATCGAGGCGAATATTGTAGCGTGTTCCTTGACGGTGAAATTCGATAATTTCTGCCAGTTTAGGAAATAAATCTGCTAATAGCTTGTCATCACCAGTGGTAGCAAGGTAAAGGCGGATGGCTTCAAAATACCATAGTGTTGCATCAACTGTATTGTAGTAATCTTCTGTGGGTGGCTTATTATCGTCAGGGAAACGATTCGGCAACATTCCTTTGTTGATATATTTGCCAAAGGTGCGAAGAATGGACTCTGCAATTTGCGGACGATTAGTGGCAAGCGTCAGACCGGGTAGACTAATCATGGTATCCCGACCCCAATCAGTAAACCAGTGATAACCGGCGATGATGGTTTTTCCGTCTTGTCGGTCAACAATAAACTGATCGGCAGCGAGTACAAGTTGCTGCACCCAATCAGGAGGTGGAGGTGCTTGTGGCGATCGTTTAGCTTGCCAGTCTGTTATCAGCTTTTGCTCGTACTGGTGACGTAAGTCTAAAGCCACTGCACCCTTTAAATTAGGATTTTGCTCTCTACTCGCGACAAAAGTAAATGAGCTTCCAGGCTCAAGTGTGGCTTCAAAAGTTGCTGGGTGAAGATGATCGTCTATATCGTTGAGTCCGCGTTCCTTTTCGGCTGCGAGTTCAAATCCGTAGTACCACTCGTTATTAAGTGAGGCATTACCGCTATCTGTCAACAAGTATAAAGGTTGCGCTCCCTGAAATACTGTGACACCGACTCCATGATCGATCGCTTTTACATTCATGCGCCAATCCTTAGCAGGCCATTCTTGAGCATGGGTTCTGCTGTGATAATCGCGGTAATTAACAAATGCTTTGATTGATAATTTAAGCGATCGCTTTGCTCGTCGCAAGTAGTAATGAATATATGTAGTATCAGCTCCAGGCTGCATCCAGATGCGTTTCTCTAATAACGCACCTCCACAAGCAAAGCTCCATACAGGTACTGTTCCTTCTAAAGAAAAGCTTTCGATATGGCGGTAACCTTGAGGAGAAATTGTGCCATTTGACCAACGATTAGCAAACAGGGGATAAGATCTGCCTTCATAGTCTGCTGTTTCATCCAGCTTTGCTAGTAGTACGGTTCGCTGCAACGGTGGTTGCAATGCAGCCACAAGTAAACCGTGATAACCTCGTGTTGATAAACCTGCTACTGTACCTGAAGCATAGCTGCCGCTACCATTGGTTACTAACCACTCACGCGACTCTGCTGCATCAAGATTCCCACAAATTTCCCGTCCAAAGTTGATGCTCATAAATAGACCTAATTATGTCACCAATATTCTCAGTTTTGGTTTCCACATCAATAACTTTTATTAACTCCAAGTCTATATAGCTGGTAAAAGTTTTTGAATACATAGCAATCCTAAATCATTTGAAAAAAATCTGTTATCTATTGCCTATCTACATGACTAATTTGATAACTTAAACAGGATTGCTATAGTGCCTACTCAAGCAACAGAGCTTAACTAAACTCATTTATAAGCTAAGATTAAGTTCTTGCCAAATTTTTTAAAAAACTTATGCTAGGTGCAAAAAAATATTCCCCTCCCTTCATTTTTACCGGCAATTTAAACCCATATTCTTCAGTTTTTAATCCGCCCCATTCTTTTGGCCATTTCTGAATTCCCTCTGGTTGACCAATTAGCGGATCTGGGCCAGCATTTACTTGAACAAAATTCTTAGGATTTGCCCATCTAGATTGTATAAAATTAAACTGATTTTCAATATCTGCTTGAAAGCAAAGAAACAGCAATCCTGAGCCTGTTGTCGGCTCTTTACTGCAATCTTGCTCTCCAAAACTGACAGAACGACGAGCAATTCGATGCCTTCTCTCCACCTTTAAAGCCTCATCAAAACCTGGTGAAGACTCTACTCTACCTGTATCGCCTCTAGGATTAACTTTGCGGATATGAGTATGGAATGGACACTTTGTTGCCTCCGTATCCAAGTCGTAATTAAAATTATTAAAGTAATTGTAATTGGTTGTCGCACTTTGGCTCGGTAAATCTGAAAGAGTTACTGGAGTTCCATCTTCAAACCGTCCCACAACCAAAGCTCCGGCTAAAGTTTCATTGATACCTAATTGTTTAGCTAAATTCCGCACCTCTTCACGGAATTTTTGGACATTTTGTTCAAGTTTCCGACAAACTAAGTAACTGCCATAACTATCTTCAGTCTTACCGTTAGGATCTTTAACCAAGATCGCACTTAGCGGAGCGCGAGGGTCCCATTTGCTGAAGTCAGAGTTATTAGCTTTGGCGCTAGCAATATTTCGTTTCAGAAATAGAGGTTGACTAACACCATCAACATAACCGAAGTGTTCTATAATTTGATTTTGAGCATTTCTGAGGATAAAACCATCTTCTCTGTGAAGTATTTTGGACAGTTGAGACAATTCTGAACAGATATCGTTAATTGCTTTGGATAAGTCTGTCAAATTATCATCTGCTATAAGTAGCAAGGCATCTGGTTTCTGTTGAAATCCTGGTTCCCAATCTATCGGTGCTGGATCGTTTAATGAGTTCTTGATATCAACATTCTGCATACCTAATCGAAATGGCTGATCCCCAGGTATTTTCGACGGTTTTATTTGTAGATATTCATAACCTTGACAAGACAAATATAAACTAGCAAATATACCACCTGATATCTTTTTAGTTCGGTACTCGCAGGCCTCATTTGACTGCTGCTCGGCAGATTTGACATATTTCTGGGCAAAGTTTTGAATCCATCGTTTGACTGCATTTACTTGACCAGGTTTAAATTGTAAAAACAGATGTACGATATGATCTCGTCCATGCCCATTTAAAATGTTTCCCTGTAAATCATTTAGCAAAGTCTGGTATTTACCAGGGTTTTCTGGATCGATGCCATCTTCTAGTATGGTTTTTAAATCTTCTTCTGTTAGTGCCATTGTTTAACTCTTGTTGTTAAAGTTACAATTGAACCGTTGCAGATTAAAATCAAGAATTTTAGATCGTCTTAGTTAAGACATTTGGTTTAACACTATGCAACTTCTGAAGTAAAAGATTTCAAACGAAAAATATAATAGGGTGGCATAGAAGTATTTTCTCCTGCATTGAGAGGAGCCGAACGGTGTAATTGATTGCAATCTAAATATATACAGCCATCTGAACCCAAAGTCAGCGAATCTATCCAAGACAACTTCTGATCAGTAACTAGAATTTGATAGCAGCGATCTGGTGTAATCACTCCAATCGCGTTATTTGCTAAGTCTCCCAAGTAGATATTGTTTTCTTGGTCAATGGTAATGCCATCACAAATTGGTTTTTGGCTGTATCGTTCAATTTTGCTGCCCAATTCAGCTTCACTCAAATCAGGATTGCTCAAGTCTGCACTCTGCACGCGGTACATACTAGTACCATGCATCGGACAGAAATACAGCCATTCATTGCATGTATCTAAGACAATCCCATTCACACCTAAGTGAGGACGAATTAAAGTCCCATTAGGCTGCTTAATCTGCACTGGTATCCCGTCAACCACCAAATCAATATCGTCTGGCACTACGCTTTGGTGTCCTTGTAAAATGCGACAAGCTAATCCTGTTTTCAAATCAACCCTAATCAAAGCCGCCTTATTTCCATCTGCTGGATCAGAAATATAGACAACATTACGGGTCAAATCCACTGCCAAATCATTAACAAAGGAACTATCTAATGTTATGGGCGGTGGTAGATAAATCACTCTTGCCAGTTCATTTTTATGAGTGTCCCATGCCACCAGTTTAGGAACTGACTTACTTTGATTGCCGTTGTCTAACATCCAAATAGTTCCATTGGCATCAGACTTAATTCCTAACACGGTATCAAAAGTAATATTTTTTACTTTTGACGATTTAGGAAATGGTATTATATCGTCTTTGGTCAGTTCCGCTACTTTGATTTCAGGGTTATAAAACTGGTGAAGGCTAAGAATAATTCGACCTTCTGGTGTGACAGTGATGTTACCGGGGGCAATCGGTAATTCTGCTATGACTTCTAGGCGATCGCGTAAATTTTTCATAGTAAAATTTTATTGATTTCGCCAATGGTTGAGAGAATGTGATTTGTTAGAAGTAGTTACAAAATCGATTTTTTCATAGTAAAAAAACCTTCTTTTTTAATATTTGATTGAGTCTCCTTAAACTTCAAGCTTTACCATCTTGGCGTGGGACGGCTTACCTAATTCATTGAGGTAGAACATCATGTAGTAACCTGGTGGGTAAAGATTAGCATTTTTCGGCGCTCTAAATTTGATAGCAGACTCGCTTCCTAAAACAACATTTTCGACTGGCAAATCTGCTAATCGTTGCCCATAATCGAAAGAATGAGTAACTGAACCCAACTTAACCAGAACCACAGAACCTGTTTTTGTGGCATCCTTGACTGAGATACTGCTAGATTTTCCATAGTTGAGTATTTCAGGAGCTTTAGCTATTTCAGGACGAGTACCCGGCTTAAACAAATAGGGCGGACTGAAGATTTCTGCTTGCCAAATTTCAGAAGGGACGAAGGGTTCTTTATCTCCCTTATCAAGGTCTTCCTTAATAAAATAACTTTGAGGAGATTGGTAATATTCTTCAAGATTGAATGTCTTTTCATTCTTACCTGATTTATCTGTCAGTTTGGGAAACTTATAATAATATTTCAGGGGATCTCGCTGGATATTAACGTGAAGTGTGCCATCTTTTTCCCGTGCTGTTCGATTGGCATTTCCCCCAATAATCAAAACACGAGCATCCGGTAACAAAATTGCCCCATTATGATAAAGCCTGGGCAATTTAGCCGGATTCATAGATTTGGTAATGTAACCCCCTATAGCTCTGGAATCGGGAGTCATTAGCAAAGGTTCATAGACTGGCTTGTATTCTGGATATTCACCGCCATTAACTACCAAGAGTTCCTGATTGGGTAGAATCACTGTTTGGAGGTTAGCTCTTGGCTTATCAAGAAAGTTGTTGACAATTTCCCACTTGCCATTCTTTTCTCCACTCTTACGAGGGGATGTCCAATGCTGTAGGCTAGTAGAAACCCTTGACCAGTTTGGAAAACCTGTTGTATTACCTCCTCGGCCATAATTGATGTCGTTGGTGCCGATAATACCTCCGAGTAATAAAACATCTTCAGAATTAGGAACTTGCACAGCAGTTCCATAAGCTTTAGACGGCTCTCCCCGATCGGCTACTACTTCAAAACTGACGGATAATTTACCCTCTGCGTTCTCATGGACAGACATTAAATAGCTTTTTTTGCTGGACTGGGTGACCAAAACCCCACCAATTCCAGCGTCATCTCCAGTTATCAAAAGTTTGCCGTCAGCAGTTGGGAAAACGCGAGGATACAGGTCTATAGTATCGTAGGCACCAACATCTGTGAGTTTGGTATTGAAGGGACTGTTCTCTACGGTTGTTAGGTCAATATAGTGGAGTTTTTGGGTTTTAGGATCGTAAATTTCTAGACTCGGATTAACTTGATTGGGAGACTCGTATTTTAAACCGGAAAAAATAACTATTTTCCCATCAGCTAGTGAAATTAAACTAGGATACCAACGTCCTTCTTTAAGTTGTCCAACAGCAGACCACTTATTTGTTTTCCAATCATAAAGATTGACCTGTCTAGAGCCTGTAAAAGCTCCTCCAGGGTAGTATCGTCCAGTACCGCCGACAAAAAGAACATTACCATCGGCTAGTTGCAAATGACCGGAGCAAAATAAATCATTGATTTCTCCATATTGCTGGAATGGTGGTGAAGCAATGCGTTCAAATTTTCCAGTTTCAGGATCTAAAAGGGCAGTATTGTTGATGACATCATAATCTGTGACATTAACTCCTTCTATAAAGCTAGGATTGGGTTCTCCATTGTTAATAACTACAGTGTTGCGAAAACTACTACCATTAACGCTCAATACCTTGCCATTGGGAAGTAGTAAAGTATGGACAGATTGCATCAAATTTTCTTTAGGAGGCATAGGAATGGTTTCCCATGCACCCATTTCTTCTTTTTTTAAATCGGCTATTGGCTGGGCGATCGCCTGTTCCCAGCCAGAGATAGTAATAGCTACAGCTAGAATAGAAGCCAGAAAAACTGAGACGATCCGATTTTTATTAAATAGCATAATAATCGAGAAATCTTAAGTACCTATGCAAAATGAATTGCTCAAGATAAAAGAGGTTAAATGATATTTAAATGAAAAATATTTTATTTATCATTTAACCCCTTGTATTCCCTATGATGGTAAGGAAAAGAGAAACAATCGGATTCACAAGTTATGAAAGTCAGTATCTAAATATTTGACGATTGCTCAGTCAAGATAAATGCCTTCAATAATTTAGAATAGGATAATTTCTTAACATGAATACTTGACTTTATCCAATTCTGTTCGAGTAACTTTGATGGCTTCGTTGGCAATATCATAGGCACTTGGATATTTATTTTCAGGATCTTCTCCAGGAATCCAAAACTTACGTCGAGTCAAACGAAGTGAGTTAATAAAAGCAGGAATGGCATTGAAAATCTCCACTGCGATCGGGCCATCATAGACTTGTAAAATTGGTTCTAAAAATGATTGCCAAGGAATCCAGCTTGTATGAAGTGCGCCGCGATCGGGAGGAGAGACTTGTACGTAATGAAGTCTTTGCTGTTCGGCAAGATACGCTACTTGTGCTTTGAATATCTCAGGCCCATCGCCATCAAGAGTTTCGTGAGCGCTATCAATCACTACTCCTACTTGTTTACTATCAACTCCATCCAAAAAATCAATTAGTTGCGATAATTTGTTAGGGCCAGGGGTTTCCCAATGAGTAATTGGTTCGATTGCTAATTTAACATTTTGTTGCTCTGCGTATTGACCTAATTCATCAAAGATTGTCTGAGCATTGCGATAGCGAATTGCTAAATGCTCTTGAAGTTGATCGCTCCAAATTGGAACATTAAAGTCAGTAGTTGGAAATACACCATAAGGGATGACAATCGGCCCCATCATAATTTCACCCCTAAGTGCAGCTGTTATGTCAATTCTTGACTTAAGGTACTCTAGTGCTGCTTGTCTTTGTTCATAGTAGGGAGAACTTAGATCGAGGGAACGGGTAGCCCCGACATTAGTAGCAATTTTTACATCTTCTAACCCTTCTGAGTCCAGACTATATCGCAAACTAGCATAATCTTCAATGTCTTTTTCGTAATTTTTATCTTCGTTAAGCGCAATAGGAAATTCAAAGCCAGTGTAACCAAACTTTTGAAGCTCTTTTATATGCGTTAGAATTGTTTGCCGATATTCTGAATCACCAGGATTCAAATTGACGGTAAACAGGAAGAAGCTCAGGTAAATATCAGGTAAAGATGAGAAGTTGCTCATATTAAAATTTGCGTTGATTGCTGGCTAAATCCAAAAATTATGAACTTTAAATTGATAATTTCAACCAATTTATCTACCTATTAACTCTCGTCAAAGTTAGTATCCATTGCCTGTAAGCCACTGAAGCAAACCCTGAGGATTATCTATGATAGCTTTAGGATCGAACATAGGCCATATATACACAATCCCTTCCTCATCAAGACGGAAGAAGTTGTGCAGAGTATATAAAGTTCCTTTTGTTGTCTTCATCTGCCATACACCGCTTGCTCTCGGATATTGAATAGTAATAGATAATACGTTCACCTCAGAAACACGACTTGCAACACCGCTAACAAAACGCACAACTTCTTCACGCCCATTGATAGTCCTTTCACTAATCGGGCTAAGAAATTGAATCTCAGAAGAAAACTGTACCTTTAAAAAATCGCCTGTTCCAAAGGAGCGGAAATAATAGTCAATAATCTCACGATATTCTTCTTTGCCCTTTTTACATTTGTTCATTTTACAATTCTCCAAAAGTTGTAAAATCGAAGTATTACAAGGGTTTATTATTCCAAATTTGACGACTAATTTTCCAGTTGTTATCCTGTTTTTTCATTAACCATAATGCGCGAAATTTAACCAGTTTTGATGGACTACCATCTTTTGGGTAAATTGTAGCAAGAGAAATTCCTAAGACATAACCAAAATCGCCAATGACTTCGATTTCTTCGGCAGTGAAAATTGGATCGATCTTGTTGCTAGCAATCTGCTCGCTAAAGCCTTCAACAATGTCATTAATGCCGACGCGATCGGGGACATTCGGCGCCATCCAAAGAGCATCTTCTGTATACATCTCCCCGTAACCACACAAATCTTCAGATTTAACATTAGCGGCATATACTTCTTCAAAAACGGTTCTGATCTTTTCTTTATCACTCGATTTCATTGCTATTCTCCATTGAAATAATGTTTAATTATCTTATTTGCATCTAACAATTGGGCAAATTACATCATATTTCGCTCTTCAAAATAAAGAATATGACACTGCAAAACGAATTTGCTGATGAAATAACTATAAAAGCCCTAAGGATGTGGTAAATCAATTCAAAATTCAAAAGATAAAGATTATGAATTTTGAATTGACCTACTGACAGTTGCTGAAATAGCTTATAAACCAGTCACATCACGTAGATAACTACGAGCTATTAGCGCGTTTTTCAAAGGATTTGTTTTGTTAGGATCTTGTTCTGCTTCCACTATGAGCCATCCTTCATAGTTGGCATTAGCAAGCTCATTTAAAATCGGTTTAAATTCAATTGCACCTTCTTTGGTGTCTCCTGGAACAGTAAATATACCATTTTTAATCGAACCTAAAAAGCTCCAACCTTTTTTGATGGACTCATCTAAAACAGGCTTACGAATATTTTTTAAGTGAACGTGCTTGATGCGATCGCCATATTTCTTGGTCACTTCCAGAGGATCGACTCCTGCGTAGTATAAATGACCAGTATCGAGTAGCAAATTAACATATTCGGGATTAGTATTTGCCATCAAGCGATCTATATCAGCCAAGTTTTCCACTCCTGTACCAATATGGGGATGGTACGATATCTGCATACCTTCCTCCTTTGCTTTTTTACCAAGTTGATTCAACCCTTGAGTCAGAGCATTCCATTGCTCGTCAGTAAACTTTGGTCTATTAGGCAAAGGTGCAACTGGCTGTTGATGAACTGCGTTACCCAATTCCGCTACCACAATACTTTTGCTGCCACCAATTTGTTTCATAAATTGCACCTGTTTCTTGAATTCAGCCCAGGTTTCATCTGTCTTTCCTACTGTGAATTCAGTCCCCACCCAAGGTTCAGAAATAGTCAAATTACGAAGTTTTAACTCTCTTTTCAAAACTCCGATATCTTCCGGATACTTACCTGAGGTTTGCGAGCCTTTGAAGCCAGCTAGTGCCATTTCACTCAGAATCTGCTGATAAGAGATACGAGGATAGAGATCAATACTAGGATCGTCACCATTGCTCCAACCTGTGGGTGTAATGCCCAAAGAAACTTTTGCTGGATCGAATATAGGTGTTGTCTTTGAAGGCGGAATCAGAGACACTAAATATGAGTTTTTGTCGTTATTTGTAGCGGCAGTGGCGGGATAATTAAAATAAGTTATCCCGAAAAATATTAATGCCACTAACACAATCAATAAGCGACCAATAGATTTGAATTGGTTACAACCTCTAGAGTTATTCATCTTATACTTACCTTGTTGTTTTAACATAGTTTGGTTATCCCAAATATATGTAACTTTGTTCAAATTTTGCCAAATTAGTCAATAGTGTGCTTTTAAAAAGCAGTAATCAACTAAAAAAGAGAAAGACTGATTATCATTCTTTAAAGTGAAGGAAAGTATTAACTAGCTCTTAATTTTAGAAAAAATCCAACGAGTACATTTAACTACTACTGCTGAAAATACTAAAATTATCTAGATATTTTAAATCATTTTAATTAATACTTTAGTAATCAGCTAATAGCTTAAGAAATTTTTTATAATTGTTATAAAACTGATTACTATTTCCCCATATTTAATTACCAAAAAAGAATATATATAGCTGAGAATTAGTATTTCTTAACTAAACTTCTTGGTAATAAAAACATATCTTTAATTGAGATTCACATTATAGATTTGATCTTAATTTTTCATAAATCCAAAGATATATTTATTAACCATATAGACATGAATAATCGCATTGGCTCAAAAAGATGAATAAATTGGGATAATTCTTGCCTAGCAATACTGAGGATTAACAAAATTTTATTTTGGAAAAAATTGCAGAAGGATTTTGGCGATCGCTGCGCTTTTTTACTTTATGATTGTCTTCCTATTTTTAATCCCTTATCAAGATTCTCTTTGGAATGACGAGAATTCGTTTTTTTGAGTCAAATTTCCTCAAATCTGCCTATAAGAAGAAATTTTGCCAATGCTTTACAGCAATTTTAGGGGATGGTGGGTTATAAAATTGTAATAACCCACTCTACATTTTTTTGATTTTCAGCTTTTCAAGTCATGCTGAAGCAGGACTCAGGTCTTACTGCAAAGCACCAAACTTAGTGACATCTCCATTATAGGTAGTCCCGTCAGGCATCACAGAATTAGACAAATCTGCCCCAGATAGCTTAGTTCCCTTAAGCGTGGCTGCTGATAATCTTGTATTTCTCATGAAGGTATTGGACAAATCTGCTCCCGATAGAATAGCTCGAGAGAAAATTGCTCCCTTTAATTTGGCATTTTTCCCCACAGCATTAGACAAATCTGCATCAGAGATAATGGCCTCTGTGAAATCTGCACCGGTTAAATCTGCGTTTAACAATTTTGTATTACTCAGAAGCGCATTATATAAATCTGCCTGAGAAAGATTGGCCTCCGTTAGATCGGCATCTGACAAGGTTACCCCCATGAGGATGGCTCCCGATAAATTGGCTTTTTTTAGATTAGCTCCTTTGAGTTTTGCGTCATTAAGTAGGGAACCAGAGAGATTGGCTTCTGATAGATTTGCTCCATCGAGTGCGCTGGCATACAAATCTTTACCTGATAAATCGGCTTTTGATAGATCGCAATTAACACAGGCGTTTGTCAAAAGCAACTTTTGGTAATCCGTCGTAACGAAAGCGTTAGCGGGTAAAGTAAAGATGGCTAAACTAAGGAAGATAGAGAAGGCAATAGTAGAGAGCCTACGAAACCAAGATGTAATACTCATGTTTGGTCTTAAAACTAGGAATTATTGCAATTTTGTCAGGCTAAAAGATGAATCTTATTTTAGAGATTGAGTAAGGTGATACCCAGAAGAGATGTTAGCTTTTAGCCAGACTGACTAAAGGGGGTTCGCTCCAAGTCCCGTATCCCTGACCTTTCGCGCCAGGTGGGTTAACACCGATCGCAACCCATAAAAGTCCTTCTGGATAGGCATGTGGACTGATAATAAAGGTTCCATCTTTCTCTTTGGTTCCATAAACATCCCGCCAGGATTGTGGCAGTGTATACCAAGTAGCTACATACCAAACCTTGATGATATTACGGGCGATCGGGCCAAATTTTTGAGACGCTAAAATCTGTGTGATTGATTCGTGGTTGTTTTCTTGTTTTTCAAGCTCCAACTGATGAAAACTTGTTAATAGTTCTGCAAATATATCTCCACCAATGATGTCTCGAATGGTTTCAAAATAAAGAGTAGCCAGACCTGTTCCCTGCAAATGAAACTTAGAAAAACCTGTAAGAACCACTGAGAAATTGAGGAAATAGTCCAAAAACTCAGGTGCATTAATATCCATTAATTATTTACCTCCACAAAAAGTTTAGATCCTTAAGCTAAAGTTAACTAAGGCTAGTCCAACCGAAAAAGAGGAGCTGCATTGACCCCTGGTTTGCCTGGAATGGGGTTACGCATTAAACTATTAGCCTGTTCTTTAAGGCGGAACATTCCCCCAACTGCGGGAATTAAATGCTCGGGATGTCCGTCAAAAGCGTATTGAATCTTGGCTAAGAAGTCACTATAAGCAGAGTGAAACTCTAAGGCTGCTGCACGCACTTCCGATCCTTCTGGATAATCACTCAGTTTGGCATTATCCTTAATTGGATAAACTTCGCCCCAATCTACGGTAAAGTCTTTACCTGTAGGCTTATCGGGCAGATCAGATTTTGTAGGATCTTCCTTGTCTATTACATAATATTGCTTTAATAGTATTTGCTGAAAACGATAGTCATGGGCTAGTTCTCGCTCTGCATCATAGATCGTTTCGCTTCTTGACCCCTCACCCTGATCTTGAATCACTTTTAAGGCTCGTATGGCTGAACGCAGATCGGTTACTGGGATGATGTCTCCACCACCGTTGTAGTAGTATTCGGGGGTAATTTGTCGCTTAGGATCACCACAAAATAGATTGGGATTATCTCTATAGAGTGCATTCAGACCACGAATTATCTCTGCATAAAATAAGCCAATGCTGTAGAAAGCCTTAGTCGGATCGAAGCCTATAACTTCCAACAAATATTCTTCTAAGCTTCGAGATGCAACTAATGCTTGACTTTCTGGAACGTGTTGAGACCGTTCAATTTGACGAAAGGTCTTTATCGTTTCTTCGGAAAACTTGCTTAAACCTACTTTAAAATCTGTAGAGCCTGTAGGTAGATAGCTAGGATATCTTGGAACAAAATCAGATGCCGTCAGGACTCCTGAATCAAACGTTCCTCCCACTGCATTATAAACATTAGCAACAAGAGTTAGGTGTAGCATTTCTTCTACAGCAACCGCCCGGATAATATGGAAAGCTTCTAAATTCGTTCCGGGTTTAATGGAATAAAGCGCTGTCATATAAGGGGGAATGGTTGCATGTTCTATCTTCATTGCCTGTATGAGATAGTACTTTAATTGATCGACCGTTGTAATCAACTTTAAGCTATCGGAGACTGTAGTCATAATGTCTACTCGCAATGTTTTTTAAACTGTGTAAGGGGTACTAGGGCGTATCATCAAATAGCCGTAAAACACTATTTAGGGCTGAAATTCAGCCCTCATAAATTTTGCATTAAAACCGCGCCCAAAGCCTTTCTTTCTTTAATGAGCGTAATTTTAATTGATAACACGCCCTTAGATAGCTTGCAAATTACTTGTTTGCAAATTACTGGTTTGCAAATTATAAGAATTTAATTCTTTAAGCATCTGCTCGGCAGCTCTAAAACTCAGCGCGGCAACAGTCAATGTTGTATTTGAACTACCAATGGTTGGCATACTTCCTGCGCCGACTAGGTAAAGATTTTGATGATCCCAAGAACGCAGATGACTATCAACAACTGAATTGGATGCCGCCGTTCCCATGATATGAGTTCCCGAAAAGTGGTTTCCGCCTTTGTATACGTAACCTTCACCCTCAAACTCAAAATATGCGGGGTCTTTAGGATCGTAGTTGGTAAAATCTTCTGCTCCTAAACGCCCGAAGATTACACGAGAGACTTTTCTAGTGTAGGCAAGGGTTCTGCGACTGTAGTCAGGTAGGTTGAAGTTAATAACGGGACGATAATTACCCAGTTTATCCTTATGCCTTGGATCGATGGTTACTCGATTACCGTACTCGGGGAGTAATTCACACATGAAAGCCAGCAGCAGTTGGCGTGAAATCCTACTAATCAATGTCTGGCGCAGTTCTTGGCCATATTTGTTTTTGTTGTCGATCGCATCTTCGACTTCACCTTTGGGCGATCCTGTTGCCCATCCCCAACCATCATTGTGAATATCTACTGCGAAGGCAGATTGTAATTTACGAAACTCCCCTTTACGAAATGTTCCAATTCCTGATGTAACAAGAGGCCCTCGCATCGTGCCGGTTACTTCAGGCATCAAAGCCCAAGCTAAAGTGAAAGGGTGATCCATTAAATGCCGCCCAATCATTCCACTAGTATTAGGCAACTCAGAGCCGAGCAATAGGCGAGCGTTTTCGACCGCATTAGTCGCTAAGACAAATAATGTTCCTCTAGCGATTCCTGTAGTGTACTCACTAGAATTGGAATTCTCATAATGTTTATAGTGAATGGCACTGATGTGACCGTTTTCGCGGTTATATTCTACCCGATAAGCTACCGCTTGGTAGAGTACATGAACTCGACCGGTTTCAAAGGCTTTACCTAAGGTTCTGCGAGCATCATATTTCGCTTGAACCGGACAGATAGGAACACAGTTAGCATTTCCTTGGCAACGTTCCCCATACTGAACAGGAGGGAAACTGGTTATGCCGTTAGGAACAAAGCGGTTACCTGCATCGTATTTAGGATTGGGTACTCCATTGCGAGCTTGAGGAAAAGTAGAAAAGCTTAATGTATGGGTTGTGCCATACAGTTCAACTTTAGTCCCATTAACTTTCTCAATAACTTTTTGATCCAAGTAAGAGGGGGGAAGCTTTTCCATAGGGAAAACATAGCCATCTGGAAATTCGATGCCTAGTTGTTTTTGCTCATCTACGTCCCCACAAACCCCCATTTCGTACTCGGCTTTGCGGTAGTACGGCTCAAGGTCTTGATACTTAATCGGCCAGTCAAGACCTTGGCCGTAGTTACTGTATAACTTAAAATCTTCCGGTAACATGCGTGGGGTTTTTGCTTCCCAGTGCATTGTTGTCCCACCCAGAACCCGTGTATAGGAACCCGAAAGGGGCATGGGGCCTTGTTCTATAAAATAGTCTTTGTAATCAGTGGGGCTTTGAACATTGGCATTAGCAGGATAGGGAGAGTTAGGATTTTTCTCCACCGCTTTGTAGAAAGTCTCGACGTAACTTTGAAAGCCTGCAAGGGTGAAATCCTTTTCTACTGTAGCTTCCAGGATTAAAACCCTCTTGCCCTGTTGACTCAATTCTTTCGCAACAATGGCTCCAGCTACCCCCGTTCCTACGATGACGACATCATACAACGTGTTAAAGACAGTCTCAGAATCGACATTTGTAATTGTCTGATCTAGGCTCATCGGTTACTCCTTAAAAGTTACTCTTTGACATGAATCTATTCGGCAATATCTCTAGATATTTAATGAGATGAGTTTTGCTTCAGTAATATTTTTATTGAAGGTTCCATTACTGATTTAAGGGAGTCAACACTGACGGATTTCTTTTTGGACTGTCATCAACTTCCTCAACAAAATTACGTATTGTATACTTGTTATAAAGTTTAGTAACATACTTGTTTGCGAACTCTAATTCCACTAAATAGAAAGGCAAACGCACTTTGCCAGAATGAAGACGGTTCAATCTGTCAACCTCTAAATTTATTGATGAATTTTGTGTTTAATTTATAGACTTTATCAGTTATGTATTGGAAACAACATCATATTATGATCACCGCAAATACGCGGTGTCAATCAGTAATATTACGTAACTACATTCACAAGTTCAAGCTGCCTCATTAACTCAATTCGTTTATTGTTATAGTCTTGTAGTATTTAAGGGAGTAGATAGCTGGGAATCAGCCTTTTCCAGTTATAAGGAGTTTTTTCAGAAATAAAATAGGAGTTTTATATATTAGCGAACTAACAGCGAATATCATGTTCGGTGAAAGACTTATCATTAAGACCGCAAGGGAGCAGTTCGTGCTGGGAGCAGGGTGAAAGAAGTTTTTCTAGTTTTTGCATAGATGCCGGAATTATAACTAATTAGGCGGACATGATAGAACTAGTGGTCTGTCGCATTAATTCTGCTGGGTTGGGTAAATCTTTGAAAGCTTAA